>JAPOQD010000065.1 GCA_026710905.1 Halieaceae bacterium | reverse complement strand
CGTCTCCTCAAGATTGATGGGTGTCCCGTGCCGTCTCAAGATTGATGGGTGTCCCGTGCCGTCTTCCGTGCCGTCCGTGCCGTCTCCGTCTTCGTCTCCTCAAGATTGATGGGTGTCCCGTGCCGTCTCAAGATTGATGGGTGTCCCGTGCCGTCTCAAGATTGATGGGTGTCCCGTGCCGTCCTACTCTACGTATGCCCTCCTCAAGATTGATGGGTGTCCCGTGCTGTCCGTGCTGTCCTCGCCGTGCCGTCTCCTCCTTCAAGATTGATGGGTGTCCCGTATACCCTCATGGGTGTCCCGTATGCCCTCCCGTATGCCCGCCGTATGCCCTCCCGTATGCCCTCTTGTATGCCTCTTCCGTATGCCTCTCTCTCTCGTATGCCCCTCTCTCCCGTATGTCCTCTCTCGTATGCCCTCCTACGTATGCCCTCAGCATCCATTCTTAGTCACTACAATATAACGTGTGTTACAGTATGCAGTCGGTATCTGGATCTCGGTATCAGTAATGTGCAACCGTCACGTAGCCTCTTTCAGCGAGTGAGGGCAGATTGATGACAACAAACGGACGCTATCGCTCACAGTACCTGGATATAGACGCGCAGGCCGGTAGGTTTCGGGTTCACCGGGATGCCTACCGCGATGCCGGCGTATTCAGCACAGAGAAACAAAAAATACTTTATCGCAGTTGGATAATACTGGGTCATTCCTCTGAAATAGCTAAACCGGGCGACTTCATTTCGCGCACGGTTATTGATAAGGATGTCATTCTCAATCGGGATAGAAAGGGTGAGGTACACGCGTTTTTCAATAGCTGTCTTCACCGTGGCCCCTCGGTGTGCCGTGACCGGGCCGGCAATCGCAAAACTTTTGTTTGTCCTTATCACGGCTGGGTTTACCGCGACGATGGTGTACTGATCTCGACAGGTTCAGCTGAATCCGATGCCTGCTTTCCCGATGGTTTTTGCAAGGGCGGTACCTCATTGCAGGCAGTTCCAAGATTGGAGGAATTCGCCGGCTTTTATTTTGTCTGCTTTGATCCGGATGTGGAAAGCCTGACAGATTTCCTCGCCGATGCGGCCGACCAGTTGCAGATGATCTCCGATCAGTCCAGCGAAGGTCTGGAGGTGATACGAGGCTGTCACGAATATGAGATCAATGGCAATTACAAACTGTTGTGTGAAAACAGTTACGATGGCTATCATCTCGCGCCGGTTCATCAGAGCTATATCGAATACCTGATGGACGTGATGAGGGGCACAAAAATCAATCCCAGCGGAGTCGCTCGTTCCTTTGGCAACGGTCATGCGTGCTTCGAAACCGGTATTCAGGCCGGCCGGCCGGTTGCCCAGTGGATACCCAGCATGGGTGAGGGCGTTAGAGAAGAAATTGAGGCAAAACGCGAGGAGGTGATTGGGCGCTTGGGCGAGGAGCGTGGAAACCTGGTGTGCAATACCCACCGCAACATGGTGATCTTTCCCAATTCTGTCATCAATGACCAGCAGTCGGTACTGATACGTTCGATTTTGCCCTTGTCGCACAGTCGTATGTTGGTAAGGGCCTGGACCATGGGCCCGGTGGATGAATCGGAAAAACTGCGTGAAATACGACCACAAAACATGTTGTCGTTCCTGGGCCCAGGCGGGTTCGCCACACCTGACGATGTCGCCATGCTTGAATTGGCGCAGCGCGGCTATGAGGCGACCGACCTCGAATGGAACGATTTCTCCAAGGGCTTCGGACCGGAAGAGAAAACCGCCAGGGGTGGGCTGGACAATTACAACAACGAATTGCAGATGCGCGCATACTGGCTGCGATGGGACCAAATGATGACGGCTTGAACAGCTAGTGTAAATGCGCAAGGGGGGGTAGTGGCCGGGACCGGAATTAGCCGAACGCTGGTCGAGGATTTTCTGTATCGAGAAGCCGATTGTCTGGATCGCTGGGCTTTGGAAGAATGGCTGGCGCTTTGGGCGGATACTGGGGAGATCAGTTATATGGTTGCGCCCACCGGCGAAGCGGATGTTGCCGAGCTTGAGCCCAGCACTGCGATGTTTCTGATAGCCGATGATCGCTATCGTTTGCAGCAACGGGTCATCCGCATGGGCAAAAACACCTTTCACTCCGAGTACCGTCCATCGCGCACTCGCCATATGTACAGCAATGTTCGGCTATTAGGGCAAACGGATGATACGGTGGATGTCGCATTCAATTCAGCGGTTTATCGAACCAGGAAAGAAAAAACCATCGTTTACCCTGCGCTGGTTCGCGCAACACTCAGGCTTAACGATGGAGCGCCAAGTCTGCAGAAAAAACGTATGGAACTGGATTTGGAGCATTTGGCAACCATGGGTGCATTAACCATCCTGCTATAAACATAAGAGGCAAGCATGACAAGCGAAGCCGTAGTGACAAGAACACGCAAAGTCAGCGAATCGCCAACCCGGGCCACCATACTTGATGTGTCTACTCGCTTATTCGCTCGAGAGGGCTACGACAAGGTGGCCATGAGGGATATATCGGCTAAAGTCGGCGTTACCATGCCGACCATCTATCACCACTTCAAGGACAAGAAATGCCTTTACCGTGAAGTTGAGCGTCAAAGTTACGGTCTCCTGAAACAGCGCTTAATGGATTCAATAACGGGAAAAACCGATCCCCGACGGCGGCTGCGCGCATTTGTAGGAGAGTTTTATGATGCGCTGAATGACGATCCTATTTTCCTAAGCCTGGCATTGCGCAATCTGCTGGACCCCGGTGAGCGCCATCACCAGTTTCTGGTGAGTATTGCTATGCAGGATGTCTACCAGGCGCTCGTGGACCTACTGAACGAATTACAACCCGGCCAGGGTGACGGCTTGGCCCCAATCGCCATGTTGAGTGGTGTGCTGGGCTTTATTGCGATGAATCCGGCGAAACGCCAGTTGGGCAATTATCCGCTGCAATCCTCCAGCAACAGGAAAGAGCGCGCCAACTTCATCGACTACGTGATCAATGCAGCCCTGGCTACAGCCTAGGTTATCGAGAGTCCAGCAAAGGATTGGCAGCCACTTTGGCAAAGCAACCACCATGAGGATTGAGCTATGAGTTCTACGCAAGAAAATTTTGATGTTGATCTTTCCCAGGCAGGCCTGCTGGGAAACGATTTTCTCAAGGAACTGAATCAATTGCGTGAACTCGACCCGATACACTGGAGTGAGGCCAGTGGCTGTTGGCTGGTAACCCGTCACGAGGACATCATCGATGCGTTTAGGGATGATTTCCCGCTCACCCTCGACCGATTACCACGCATTGCCTTCGCCAACGTTCCTGAGCGGGAACGTGTGCGGAAATATCCGTTTCTGAATCAATACATAAGTAGCTGGATTATTAATACCGACCCGCCTCAACACACTCGTTTACGCCGCCTGTTGATGAAGGCATTCAACAAGCGGGTGGTGGAATCGGTGAGGCCTTATGTGCAATCACGGGTTACTGAACTGATTGAAACAATGAAGGCCAAGCCTGAACTGGAATTCAATGAAACCATTGCCAGACAGTTACCGGGCAGCGTAATGCTGGCGATGATCGGTCTGCCACAAAGCAATCTATTGCGCCTGAAGGCCTGGGCGAATGCTTTTGTCGAAGCAATAGGCGTCCCCTTCGCGACAGAAGAGATGCTGCATGACGTGGATAATGCGATCCGCGAAATCAATGAAATGCTCGAGCCTGAACTGGAGGAACGGCGCCGAAATCCTCGCGACGATTTATTGACAGCGCTGGTGCAAGCCAGTGATCAAGGTCACAAGCTCACCGTTGAAGAAATGCTGGGTGCGCTGCATATCCTGATTGTTGCGGGTCATGATTCGACCGCCAACACATTGACCTTGAGCCTTGCGGCTTTGAGCCAACAACCGCAAGCCTGGAAATATATGCACGACAATCCGGACAAGATCATGGCCTGCTGTCTGGAGCTGATGCGTTATGTCGCCATGTCCGCATCGCAGCCGCGTATCGTCGCGGAAGATTTTGAGTGGCACGGCAAGCAACTGAAAAAAGACGAAGTAATTTTTCTGATGATGGCGGCCGGTAACCGTGATCCGCGGGTCTACGAAGACCCGGAAACCCTGGATCTGACCCGTACCAATGATCAGTCATTGGTTTTTGGCCCCGGTGTTCACCACTGTATTGGCCATGTGTTGGCGAAAATGCAGGTAACGGAGTTTTTTTCCGCTCTCGTTAGAGAATTTCAAGGCGCACAAGTGCTGGATGACCGCTTGAAATTCATGCATCAGTTGGCATTTCGCGGTCTGAGTGAACTGAATGTTCGAATGATGCCCCGGGCGTAACCCCGATCAATCTGCCGACGGTTGCACACAGCGTTTCCAGTTGCCGGGGTGATGACAGGCGATGGTCGCCTGTTTTCATCAGCAGTAACTCAACATCGGCGCTGCGTAACTTGTCAATCACTTGCAGGGACTTTTCCCAGGGCACATCCTCGTCCAACATGCCGTGTAACAAGCGCACCGGTACATCGATCGGTAGTTCCTCCCTGCGTAGCAGAAGATGTTGTTGCGCCTCATCCAGTAGCGCCTGACTGATTCGATAGGGTTCCTGGTCATCGTATTTATTGGGCAGGTCGCACCAACCGTTTTGCCGTAATTGTCGCGTTTGTACTGGGCCAAGGCGCCGCTGCCGCATGTCCTCGGTATAGTCCGCGGCCACTGCAATACCCACCAATGCCTGAATTCGCTGCGGGCAGGCCATTGCGGCCAGCAACATCAGCCATCCGCCCATGGAGGACCCAACGATAATCTGCGGTCCAGCGGTGACCTGCTCGAGTATAGCCCTGGTGTCGCTTAGCCAGCGCCCGATGGAGCCGTTTTCAATCTGACCAGACGATTGCCCATGACCAAAGTAATCAAACCGGGTGAACTGGATTTTGTTGGTCCGGCAAAAAGCATCCAGCGCCAATGCCTTGCCGCCATTCATATCCGAATGGAAACCGCTGCAGAATACCACTCCGGGAGAACTGCCTTGATGGTGAATATAAGCCAATTGGCTGCCGTTGGTGCGGCTTAGCATTTTGGGCGTGGCGGTCATGTTTTACAGTACTTCGAAAATCGGGCCAGCATTCCGGTTCAAGAACTCTGATGTGACTGGCCCGCATATTGCGCCAATAAGGATAGCGTTGGTGTTCTGCTGATAGATAGCAGCAATATCGGCAGCGCTTGCAGTCGGCAGATGCGGAGGAAAAAAGTCGGTCGCTGGCCAAAGTCCAATAAACATGAAAATCGGGCAGAGAATTCCGCACCATGAGCAGATGATTTGAGCTCTCGCATTCATGGTATTCCAACCTCATGGTTCAGTGATAAGCTTGCATACTACCACGCGCTGTTGGTGTTGCATTACCCTGTGAGCGTGACGATAGCCGCCGGTGATGTGAACCCGCGCCAGCCTGGCTGGATCAAGCGGCGCAGATCGCCTGCAAGCAACACTAATGTTGTGGAAAGTAGACGGCAGGCCTTCTTCCAGTACACCGTGCAGCGTGATGACTCCGCCTATGCAACAGCATCAAGCTTGTTCAATCGAATTCCCGATGTGGTGGCCGCGCCGCCGGGTATTCAAACCCTGTCGCAGTTGGGACCAATGAAACATACGGCCCTGACAGGAAAAACCCCTTACAGGAAGTTGTGAAAGCGTTCTATATAGGGCGCAAATGCCTGGTGAATTTGCGCATCGCTCAGGCCGAATTCCTCGGCGCTATATTTGTTGCGGGCAAACTGTTTCCTCCCCTTGTTCTGTTCCCACCGAGTGATTGACGCCTCGATATCCGGGGTGAGTTCCAGGTTGAGAAAGCCGTATACACTGCGCAGTGCTTCCATTGGTTTCTCATCAATTTCAGTATAACTCAGGTCGAGAATTCCAATGCAGGGGTTCTCATCGCGCCAGCTGAGATGTTGCTGCGCGGCCTGCGAAAACATCGTCAAAATAAACTGACCCATCTCCTGCGCCAGATCCCCCTGGTCCACGTCTGTAAACAGCGCCCGGTAATACTCGGAAACGCGGGAGATCGAACACACCACATTCACCGGGTCGCGATGCGGGCAAATAATTTTCAGTTCACGGCCAAAGTTGTCGAGCAGAAGTTTTTCGAAACCAAAATTCGTCGGAGACTTCAACAACCACGGTTTCCTGGCGCCGCGGTGAAACTGCCATTGCAGGTATTTCAATTGCTGAAGCAGGTAATCGTAGCTTGGCGCCATGTCCTGCGTTTGCAGCCACTCGCTGTAGATTGGCGCGTTGAACCAGGCGGAGATTCTTGCCGAACGAAAGGTGCATTCATGCAAGACCTGCTCTTCTTCCGGTTCGTCGACAAACATGGGGTGTCCCTTGAGCATATCCGGAACCGTGGTGTATACCCATTCCTCGAATTCCTTGGCGCGCCGCCGGCGCTCGACAACGCCATCGTCGGCATGCCCGGTAATGCGGGCAAACATATAAGCTTGCCAAAAGGGCAAAGTCTGAAAATTGCCGGAAGCGCCGAGCATACGATGCAACTTTGTACTGCCGGTGCGCGGTAACGGCAAAATAACAACAGGCGGCAATAATTCCTGCTGCAAAATTTCAGGATGATCGGAAAGATCTTTGGTAAACCGCAGACGATTTTCCAGCGCACGGACAAAAAAATCGAACAGGTTGCCCCATCGATCTTCACTGATTACAGCATTCGCATTAATACCGTCGATCAGTGCATTCAGGCCCGGCATAAAATCATCCGGGCCAAAGTCGGACAAGCCGGTATTGCGCCGGGCGGTCCCAAGTAAGGTGTTTGTATTGAAAAGTTGCATGAGCACACCGGAATTTGCGTTAAACGCCTGATCTGGGCTGGCCGGACGAATACTGCCCTGTAGCCCTCTAACGCAGCAAGTATAAACAGAGCAGGGAAACTTTCGTAGCGGGTACTTTCGAGTTAGTATCAAGCGCCGTGTGCGAATGGTGGGTCTGCAATGACAGGGGAGAGTAGGGGTAGCGAAGAACTTGATTCCATTTACACGCCGGAACATGAGATGTTTCGGGAGACCGTGCGCCGGTTTATCGAAAAGGAAATGGAGCCTAATCTGAAAACATGGGATGAGGCCGGAAGTGTGGATCGGGCCATCTGGTACAAGGCGGGAGCAGCCGGCCTGCTCGGCCTGGGCATTCCGGAGAGCTATGGTGGTTCGGGCGCAGACGATTTATACAGTGTCATAGTAGCGGAAGAATTGGGGCACTTTCCCTGTGGCGCCAGTGTGGGCGCCTCTATTACCAGCGATATTGCAACGCATTTGCTGGTGCACTCCGGCAGCGAAGCGCAAAAACAGGAATGGTTTCCCAAAATTCTGTCTGGCCAGGCCATTCAAGGTCTGGGCCTGACCGAACCCGGGGCAGGCAGTGATGTTGCGGGAATCGTCACCCGAGCCAGGAGGGTTGGTGATCACTTTCTTTTGAACGGCAACAAAACCTATATCAGTAACGGCTATATTGCGGACGTGTTGTATGTCGTTGCCAAAACGGATGACCATACCGGAAGTCATGACATGACCTTATTCCTGGTGGACATGCGTACCGAAGGCGTTGTTCAACGCCGTTTGAAGACCATGGGCGCAGCTTTGTACGACGTGGGGGAAATCTTTTTTGAAGATGTGAAACTACACGAAGACAATATTCTCGGCCAGGAGGGGAAAGCGTTTCGTGTCTTGCTGTCGACGTTTGCTCTCGACCGTATCCAGTTAGCGGCACGCTCGCTGGCCGCCGCGGAGCTGGCGTTCGATCTTACCCTGGAATTTGTAAAAAATCGCAAGGCTTTTGGCCAACGGATCTTCGATTTTCAAAACACGCAATTCAAGTTGGCCGAAATGAAAACGGAACTAACCGTAGGCCGTGATTTTCTCAACGCCTGCATTACCCGTTACGCTCGCAATACTTTTGATATGTCGGTAGCGGCAATGGCAAAAAACTGGCTCTGTGAAATGGAACAACGGGTGGCCAATGAATGCCTGCAACTACATGGTGGCGCTGGTTATATGGATGAATACACCATTTCCCGGATTTATACGAACGCCAGATTGCAGACAATTTACGCGGGTACGACAGAACTGCAAAAAGTGGCAATCGCCAAAAGTCTCGACCAGTCGGGTTGACTCCCCAGGCGGGATTTTCAGGCAAGGGTTTGTACTCCGGCGGCGAAACCTGTATTCGATGATTTCTCGCCTGCAATGGGTTGGCGTTTCTGTAGCATTTGTTATACTGTGAATAAATCAGCAACACTTTCGGGGCATGAGAAATGGGCGTAAGTGCAAGTGCTTTGCAGTTGGTGCAGGTTGATCAGCAAAGGAAATCGTTTCGCATTCACCGTAGTGCTTTCAAAAGCGGCGAAGTATTCGAACGGGAAAAAGAGCAAATCTTCAGCAGGTGCTGGCTTTACCTGGGGCATCGCTCAGAGATTCCAAACAGGGGCGATTTTGTCTGCCGCTCGCTGATGGGTCGGAATCTGATCTTCCAACATACCCGAAAGGGCGAGGTGATTGCATTCTACAATGCCTGTACTCACCGGGGCGCCGCGGTGTGTTGGGACAAGCGGGGCAGCAAAAAAACCTTCACCTGCCGGTACCACGGCTGGGTTTTTGACACGGAAGGCAAGCTCAAATCAATGAATGCCGAATCCGGGTACCCGGAAGACATCAATGATGATGGCCATCTGAACTTGCCCAGGGTTAGGCTGGAACAGTATGGCGGCCTGTATTTCATCAATTTCAGTGACCAAACCATACCGTTGTACGACTACCTTGGCGATTACATGCGAGGGGTAATCGATGCTATCAATGATCAGTCCGCCAGCGGGGAAATGATCATTACACCGGGTGAGCACGCCTACAGTATCAACGCCAATTACAAGCTGTTGATCGAAAACAGCGCCGACGGATATCACCTGATGCCGGTGCATCGCACCTACCTTGAATTTCTGGCCGATCGTTTTGCCGGTTCCAAAGACGCGGATGTTGCGGGTACGATGAAGGGTTTCTCGGCCATCGGTGGCGCCAAGGCGGTTGGCAATGGTCATTATGTCCTGGAGTCCAATGTGCCGACCGGCCGGCCGGTCGCTAGCTGGATTGAACCATGGGGCTCAGTGCTCAAGGAAGAAATCGATGCGACACGTGCGCGGCTTGAGCAAAAATACGGCAAGGAGCGTATGGAATACATTTGCGAATTGCAAAAAAACATCGTGGTTTTTCCGAACCTGGTGATCAACGACATCCTGGCTACTACCATCCGCACGGTAGAACCGACCTCACCCGGAACTATGCAGGTAACTGCCTGGTGTCTTGCTCCAGTTGAAGAGTCGGCCGCCATGCGAGCAATTCGGCTGGACAATTTTGTCTCTTTCCTCGGTCCGGCTGGTTTTGGTTCACCCGATGACGGCTCAATGTTGAATAGCGCACAGAAATCCATGTCGGGAAGTCCCACCGAATGGACAGAATTATCCAAGGATCTGCAAGATGTGGATGACTTGCGGGTAGCGGCTGGCCCACCTGATGGTGAGACTCATATGCAAGGATATTGGACGCAATGGGACATGATGTTACGCGGTGCGGAAACACTTGAAGGATAGAAATAGGGGTTTGGGGAAGATCATGGCTAACACCAATCCAATCAGCCGCGCCGAGGCGGAAGATTTCCTCTACCACGAGGCTGAATTACTGGACAATTGGGCGCTGCTTGAGTGGAAGGACTTGTATACCGAAGACAGTGTCTACGAAGTAGTGTCAACCGATTGTGATGATCCGGAAAATGCCGACCCGACAACATCATTGTTCTTGCTCGCGGACAAGAAAGATCGTATCGATGGCCGCGCTGTTCGCCTGATGAAGTCAGCCGCGCACGCGGAATACCCGCACTCCAAAACCCGTCACCTTTACACCAACATTCGCGTTGCGGGACATGACCGGAACGGCACCCGTTTGAAAGTGAATTTTCTGGTTCACCGCACCGGTGGAGACATTACCACCCACTTTATGGGAGAGTTGCACTACCTTCTGGTGCGCGTCGGTGATGCCATTAAAATTCGAAAGAAACGTGGCATTCTCGATTTGAACAGCCTGAATGACGCCGGACAAATGACCATTATTTTGTAGAGTTTCACGAGGAGCACAACAATGCCTGTCAATTTCCGTTATGCCAAACCGGGCTACGCCGCGCTGAATGTCACTGACCTGGCCCGTACCACGGAATTTCTAACGGAGGTTTACGCCTTGAGTCCGTACGGCGAAGGCCCGGATGGTGAGCGTTTTTTCCGGTCGGGCTCCCAGCACCATGACCTTGTACTGTATCAAAATGAGCAGGCCGGATTTGTTCGGCACGCCTGGCAAATGGAAAGCGACGATGATGTGCAAAAGGCCTACCGGCATTTTGAGGCCATTGGCCTGGGGCCGAGTTGGTTGTCCAGGGAACAGACGGAGGTATTGGCGCTGGGCTATCGGCCAGTGTTTCGAGTACGCGAACCTACCGTGGGCATCTGCTACGAGTACTACTCCGAGATGACGCAAGTATCCTCCCCGCCGTCGATTCAAATCACCGATTTCGAGGGCTACCTGCATGTGGGCATCAATGTTCCGGATGTCAGGGCTTCCACCGAATTTGCAGTAGAGAATATGGGATACCTGGTTTCCGATTACCTCGGCGATCATCTTGCCGCCCTGGTGCGCGCCTTCCCCATTCCCCACCATCACACCTTTGCCTTTCTGCCTTCGCGTACCGGCAAACCCGGTTTTAACCACATTGCTTTCAAGGTGAAGAGTTTTGCGGACGTTGGTAAATACTACAACCGGGTCATGAATAACCAGGCCAAAATTGCCTTTGGCATCGGCAAGCATCCGACTTCGACCAGCGTACATTTGTACATCTTCGACCCGGACGGCCTGTCCTGGGAATACTCCCAGGGCATGGAACAGTTTGATGAACACCATCCGCGCCCGGCCCGGTTCATGTCAACCAATGCTGAAGATTACGATTTGTGGGGCGCGCGGCCGAATCCCGAATTCGGTACCTTTGGCAATGTTGTTACAGAATAGCCGCGGAGTTTCCAATCGCCCACCGGTGCAACATTGCGGCGCAGGCTCCTAAAGCGTGGTCATGCCCGCATCGGAGGTAAGAATCTGACCAGTCATCATGGTGCTGTCATCAGAGAGTAGAAACTTGATGGTGCCAGTGACCTGCTCAGGTTCCATAAAAGGATAGTTCAGGCGCGGTCTGGGAGAGGATTCCAGTATGGCCTGCAGATTGTCGCCAGCCGCCTTTGCGCTGCCCTCGGTATTCATGGCGCCGGGACATACCGCGTTAACCCGAATGTTATCCTGGCCGAGTTCGCTGGCGATGGTGCGTGTCAAACCTATTACCGCGGCTTTTGAAGCGACGTAATGGCACATCAGCGCGGGGCCAAACAATGCAGAATTACTGGATATGTTAACGATGCTGCCATTTTTGGCCGCGCGCATGCAAGGGCTGACCGCCTTGCACATTTGCCAGGTGCCCCGCACGTTGACTTTCATTGCCAGGTCCCATTCATCGGGGTCAATGTATTCAAATGGGCCCATATTCAAGGCGCCGTATAATGCGCCGCAGTTAACCAGTCCATCCAAACGGTCAAACTTCGCCAGTGCCTGCTTTACTGCGCCGGCGCAGGCAGAATTGTCGGTAATATCGAAGGATAGTCCCAACGCAGTTGCGCCTTCGGCTTCAATCAGCTCGAGGCTTGCCGCACAGTCATCAAGGTCACAGGCGATGACGGCCGCACCATTTCGTGCGCAATCGAGAGCAATTGCCCTGCCAAATCCTTGTGCCGCGCCGGTTATCAAAATTACTTTATTGTCCAGACTCATGTCGTGCTCCCGTGTAGTGATCAAGCTTCGCAATTCGCAAAGGTTCACGTGGCTGCTCCAAATTCGCAAACATCACCCGCGGCCACTGCTCACCGGATGTTTGCGAGTTAAACAACAGCCTGTTGCCTGAACTCAGCAATCTCGGCCGGTGAAAATCCGAGCTCAGTCAAAATCTCGTCGGTGTGTTGGCCGGGGGTTGGAGGCCCGGTAACGATTGACGCGGGTGATTTGCTGAGCCGGTAGGCGGGAGTTACATAAGGCACCGGATCATTCAGCCCAGGCACCTCAATACGCTCCAGAAAACCGCTGGCAAGCACATGCTCGTCTTGCAGAACTTCCCGGGGTTTCAGCAGCGGCCCCGCCGGTATGCGCGCTGCCGCCAACTGTTCCAGGGCCTGGGCGGAGGAACGGCCGGCAGTCCAGGCGGCAAGCATGCCACTGAGCTGGTCGCCGTGTTTGGCTCGGGACTCATCGCTCTGAAAGCGCTCGTCATCCACCAATTCTGGTTGACCGATGAGTGTGGCGAAGCGCGAGAACATAGGCTGGCCCAGAACCGCCACATACACGGCGCCGTCGGTGGTGGGCGCCAGGTCAGCCGGTCCACCAGACTGTGCGCGATTGTCACTGCTTTCGCGCCCCATACCGGTAAGTGCTTCTTCCAGCAAAAAATAGTTGGTGACTGTCATGGCCGACTGCAGCAAATTGACTTCCACTTTCTGACCTTCACCCGTGGCATTGCGATACAGAAGAGCGGCCAATGCGCCGATAGTTGCATGATTTCCGGCCGTCATATCTACCCAGGCTGCGGCATTCTTGGTGGGATGACCGGGTGGGCCGGACAAATGTACGGCGCCACTCATCACTTGAGCTATTGCGTCAAACCCGGTGCGGTTCGCGTAGGGACCTTCAGAACCAAAGCTGGAAATTTCTACCGAAATGATATCAGGACGGATTTTTTTCACAGTCTCGTAGTCGATGCCCAGGGACACGGCGGCTTGCTGGGGCATGTTACTGACCAGAATATCGCAAGTCTTGAGTAGCCTGCGCAGAATGGCCTGCCCGCTGTCGTGGCCCAGATCAAGGCTGAGACTTTTCTTGTTGCGGTTGACCTGAATGAAACCAGCACCGCCATTGAAGCCCGGTGCAACTGGCAGCGGCGAGCGGTCTTCTCCGCCACCGACGTTTTCGATGTGGATAACCTCGGCGCCCAAGTCAGCAAACTGCGCCGCACAAACGGGCCCTGCGACATAGCGGGTAATATCGATAACGCGGATATTTTCCAGAACTTTGCTTGTCATCCGCAATACCCGGGTCCCGGCGCCATGTTGAATTTTGCAGCGCGGAAGTCTATATCGTACGTTGTATACATCAAACTTGAAGGTTGCCCATGAGTTCAGAATTCTTGTTTCAGTATAACATTTGTTATATTATTCCGCCAATGTATGGTGTAACGGCCGTATATGTTGAATATTCTGGTAGATACTGCCTGGAGAGGGCTGGAGAGAAATAACCATGACTCGGAAATTAAGCGGACGTACTGCCTTGATCACCGGCGCGGCACGTGGCCTGGGGGTCAATATTGCCGAGCGTCTGGGCTCTGATGGCGCCAACATCATGTTGGTTGACATCAATGAAGAGGGTTTGAGCGAGGCGGCAGAGCAGGTAGCCGCGGCCGGCGCACCACAAGTAGGTTGCTGTGTGCATGATCTTGGTGTGGAATCGGGCGCCAATTCCGCTGTGGAAAAAACCCGTACTGAACTGGGTGGCCTGGATATTCTGGTTAATAATGCCGGTGGTGGCATTATCCGTCCTTTCCTCGAACATACCGTGGACACGCTGCAGGAAACACTGAAACGCAATCTCTGGACAACCATTCATTGCACGCGGGCGGTGCTGCCCCACATGATGGAGCAGCAGTATGGCCGGATCGTGAATATCGGTGCTGATTCGGTGCACACGGGAATCTGGTCGCACGCTGGCTACAACGCGGCCAAGGGTGGCATCAATGGCCTGACCACCGGGCTGGCCTTCGAGTTCGCGGAGCATCACATCACCGTCAATGCGGTCTCCCCGGGAGGTGTTCTGACCCCTGAGGTCGCGCAGATGTTTGATCCAAACAGCGAGGTGTATAAAAAGCACCAAATCGTCGATGTGAGTAAAGCGCTGGAACGCATTCCGATTGGCCGCTTTGTAGAAATGCACGAAGTGTCGGCGATGGTGGCCTTTCTGACCCACGAAGATTCGCTGGGCATCACCGGGCAGATCTACAGCGTCAACGGTGGACAATGGATGATGTAACTCGTCATATCCGGACCAGGCAGAGATGAATACTATAGATTTCCACGCGCACATCGTTCCAGCACAGTACCCGTTACGTCCCGACGGCGTGGCCGAGCCGGCCTGGCCGTCGATGGAGCAACTGGACGATCATTCTTCCCGCATGTTGATTGGTGGGAAGCCCTACCGGGTATTTGAGAGTTTTTATTGGCATGTGGAACAGCGTATTGAGCAAATGGACCGCAATGGCGTGGCTCTGGAAGTCCTGTCGCCACTGCCGGAGCTACTGAGCTACTGGCTTGAGCCCCAGGCTGCCGCGGTGCTTTGCGAATATATGAATGGCGTTATCGGCGATATGGTACGGCGTGCGCCGACCCGTTTCGCGGGCCTGGGCGCCGTTGCCTTGCAGGACATCCCGTGTGCGATCAGGCAACTGGAATTACTGCAAGGCGAACACGGCTTGAAGGGCGTGCATCTCGGTAGCAACATCAATGGTATTTCACTGGCCGACCCGGCCTTTCACCCGTTTTTCGAGGCGGCCGAAGATGCAGGCCTGGTGTTGCTGGTTCACGGCATAAAACCGGGTGGTCTCGATCGCCTGCCCGGCTCACCACTGATGGGTCCCGTGATCGGTGTGCCGCATGAGACAACATCTGTCATAGCTTCATTTATCATGGCCGACATCCTCGGCAAGTTCCCAGGTCTGAAGCTGGTGTTCAGCCACGCGGGAGGTGGCATTGGCGCTGTTCTTGGCCGCTTCGATATGGTGTGGCGGAAGTTCGAGGTTATGCGTGTCAATGGCGATGTGCCTCCCAGGGAGTACGCCCAGCGCTTTTGGTATGACACGGTTACCTTCAGCCCGGAATATCTCGGCTTCATGGTGCAAATGTTAGGTGCTGAACGCTTTGTTGCCGGCACCGATGGCCCGACTGAAATTGGTCAGAAAGACCTGCCGGGATTTCTTCGGCAAGCTGGCCTCTCGGCGGATGAGAGAAAAATGATTTCCTGTGACAACGCCACAGAGTTATTGGCGTTGTAACACACTGCGGCAGAGTGAGTGGTAGAGGATAAATAATGGGTAAAGAGAATCTAATCCAAAGTGATGTTGAACGGCGGCTGGTTTGGCTGTGTGCGGTGGAGGATATTGAAGAAGAGGACTGTATCCAGATATTGCCGGATGATTTGCCCCCGCTGGCTGTATATCGAGTCAGCGGAGATGAAATTTATGTTACCGAAGACACCTGTACACACGGCCAGGCCTCCCTCGGTGAAGAGGGCTATCTTGATGGGCATATTATTGAGTGTACCTGGCACGATGGGAGGTTTGATATTCGTACGGGAGAGGTCGTGGCCATGCCATGTGAGAAGCCGTTAAAGACTTTCCCCGTCACTGTCAAGGACGGGGATGTGTATGTTTCTGTCCAGGAATCCACACCTGAAATTATCGAGTAATAATGAAATGACCAAAAGCGCGGTACAGTTGGACGACAAGTACACCCAAAACGAAGGGCAAATTTATCTGTCTACCCTGCAGGCACTGGTTCGATTGCCGATACTTCAACGGCGCCGTGATATGGCGGCCGGATTAAATACGGCAGGCTTTATTACCGGTTATCGAGGTTCTCCGGTTGGAACCTATGACGCCGCCCTGTGGTCGGCGCAGAAATTGCTCGACGAATATCAAATCCAGTTTCTCCCTGGAGTGAATGAAGAACTGGCCGCCTCAACCATCAAGGGCACGCAATGGCTGGATTTTTATCAACAGAAGAACTGCGACGGAGTTTTCGCACTTTGGTACGGTAAGCATCTCGGTGTTGAGCGTGCGATGGAGTCCATCAAGGCGGCCAACTATTCCGGCACGTCAAAATACGGTGGCGCCCTGGTGTTGGCCGGTGATGACATGGGCGCCAAGTCGTCCATTACTGCAGCCGAGTCCGATCCGGTTTTTGTCGCCGCCAACGTTCCCCTGCTGTATCCGGCAACTACCCAGGACTATATAGAGTTCGGTTTATACGGCTGGGCAATGTCACGTTTCTCGGGGTGTTGGGTCGGCTTGAAAGGCGTTACCGATACGGTAGAACTGACTTCGACCATCTCCGCCGATTCCGAACATCTGAAAATCATCAAGCCGGATGATTTCCTCATGCCGCCGGAGGGCGTACACGCCATAAAAACCGATTACATGCCCCTGGTGCAGGAGCGCCGGCTGATCGAATTCCGCCTCCCTGCGGCCAGGGCATTTGCGCGCGCCAATCGGATAGACAAAGTGGTGTTGGATAGCTCGCGGCGAAGTTTGGGAATCGTAACTGCAGGTAAACCCTACCTGGACGTCATGGAAGCTCTGCGCGAGTTGGGTATCACGGGCGACCTCGCCAGTGAACTGGGTATTCGGGTCTACAAACTTGCGATGGTTTGGCCGCTTGAAGAAGAGGGCATTCGGGAGTTTTGCTCCCACCATAAGGAAATTCTGGTCGTTGAGGAAAAATCCGCCATCGTCGAACAACAGTTGAGGTATCAACTGTATTCGTGGAAGGGAGCCGAAAGGCCGGAGATCACTGGTAAAGAGGACGAGACCGGAGCAGAGTTGGTGCCGCTCTACGGAGAAACCAGCGTGAGCCTGGCGATTGATATCCTGATCCGCCGCCTGCGCGCCCTGGGCATTGAACACCCCGAGGTCGAAGCGCGTATCGCTGCTATCCATGAAAGGCGTTCCCGCATTGCGCAGCTACCGTCGGTGAATGTGCTGCGAACAGCGTATTTCTGTTCCGGCTGTCCGCACAATACTTCAACCCGAACTATCGATGGCAGCCTGACGTTCACCGGAGTCGGCTGTTATGGCATTGTCACCTTGGTTATGCCCGACCGTAACACCGAATACGCCGCGCAAATGGGCGCGGAGGGAACCCTGTGGGTTGGCCTGAACAACTATGTGGACCTGGAGCATTCCTTCCAGAATCTGGGTGACGGCACCTATTTCCATTCCGGGATTCTGGCCATTCGATCCGCGCTCGCCTCCGGTGCGAACATGACCTACAAGCTACTTTACAACGATGCAGTCGCGATGACCGGTGGACAACCGATGGATGGTGAACTGACTGTTGAAATGATGGCGAACCAGGTGTACTGGGAAGGCGTGCGCCCCGTGATTGTCGTGACCGACGAGCCGGACAAGTACCCGGCCAATGTGTCGTGGCCACCTGGAACCACGGTTCGTCATCGCGATGAAATGGAAACGGTGCAGCGCGAATTGCAGCTGGTCAAAGGCGTATCGGCGATTATCTACGATCAAACCTGCGCGGCAGAGAAACGCCGGCGGCGCAAACGTGGTTTGTTCCCCGACCCCCCCAAGCGTGTCTTTATCAATCAAGACGTCTGTGAGGGCTGTGGGGATTGCAGCACCCAATCCAATTGCATGAGTGTGCAGCCCCTGGATACCGAGTTTGGCCGCAAGCGCCGCATCGATCAATCGGGTTGCAACAAGGACTTCAGTTGCCTGAGTGGTTTTTGCCCATCGTTTGTTTCGGTGCACGGCGGTCAATTGCGCAAAGCGGAGAAATCTCACGGCGAAGAGGAACTGGAGCGGATATTCGCCGGGTTGCCAGAACCGGAAACCACCCCCCTGAACGAAGCCTACAATATTCTGTTAACAGGTATCGGCGGCACCGGTGTGTTAACCGTAGGCGCCATCATCGGTATGGCCGCACACCTTGAGTACAAAACCTGCAAGGTAATGGACATCACCGGTATGGCGCAAAAAGGTGGCGCCGTACTGAGTCACATTCGCATCGGACCTTCACCGGACAGCATCAGCGCCCTCCGGCTGTGGGGTGGTTCGGTAGATTTATTACTCGGTTGCGACCTGGTTGTCAGCGTCGGGGAGCAGGTCACCAGCCTGGTGCGCGCCGAGGGCGGGAAAGCCGCCGTGAATAGCGACGTAGTGCCCACGGCCCAGTTTCAACGTGACCAGGATGTTGATTTCAGCCGGGATTCGATGCTGGATATTCTGCGGCAACTGGTTGGTGACGATAATCTCGCGGATGTGGCCGCTACGCAGCTTGCTACCAGACTCATGGGTGACAGTATTGCCACCAATATATTCATGCTCGGCTTTGCCTTGCAAAAGGGCTTTATCCCACTTGGCCTCGATTCAATCGTTACTGCCATTGAACTAAATGGCGTAGCCGTGCAATCCAATCTGCACACCTTGGCCTGGGGCAGAATGACAGCGGCTGACCCGGAGGCGGTACGACGATTTATCGATGAAGCAACTGACAGCGCGACGGTAGAGCGGCCGCAGTCGACTACCCTGGACGAGCTGATTGCGAGACGAGTGGAACTGTTATCAGCGTACCAAAACGCTTCCTACGCGAAGGAGTACCAACAATTTGTCGATACCGTGCGTACCGCGGAACAGCAACTCGATGGCGAATCGGAACAGTTAACGACTGCCGTGGCGCGTTACTTTTCAAAATTGATGGCCTACAAGGACGAATACGAGGTGGCGCGCCTGTACACAACGGGTGACTTCGAGCGCCGTCTAAAACAGCAGTTTGATGGTGATTACAAGCTGAAATTTCACCTGGCGCCTCCCATCATTTCGCCTGTCAACAGGAAAACCGGAAAACCGGGGAAAATTGAATTTGGCGCCTGGCTGTTTCCGGCGCTGAAGATTCTGGCCAGAATGAAAAGCCTGAGAGGTACGCCACTGGACTTCTTCGGTTTCAGTTCCGAACGAAAACGGGAACGGCAACTCATCAGTGAATACCGCGATACCATTGGGAAATTATTGCCCAGGCTCAACCAAAACAACCATGTGCAACTTGTCGAGATCGCGTCTTTGCCGGAACTGGTCAAGGGTTATGGGTACATCAAGGAAGAGAATATGAAGGTGTACGCCAGGGAACTGGCGGACAAGCTTGAGCAATTTGATAAAAATGGTGTGGGAGTGTTCGCCCGGGTGGCTTAGCGAAGGGCGGTGCGGCCAGGTGGCCATCCGCATCCCGTCATAGACACCAACCACCGTCAACAGCCAGGTTTACGCCATTGATGTACCTGGCCTTGTCCGATGCGAGAAACACCACGGCATCGGCTATGTCGGCCGGGCGGCCCAGGGTGCCGAGCGGTACCTGCCTGGCGATTTTCTCCAGCATCTTGTCTTCCAGTTGCCCTTCCATGCCGTCTTCCAGTTGGCCGCCAGCCAGCCAGCCGGAACGGATGCTGTTGGCGCGGATGCCATAACGTCCATTTTCGCGCGCAACCACCTGCAGCATGCTTTCAACCGCCGCCTTCGGGGCGCTGGATAATACGCTCATGGGGAGATGCCGCGACGCCTGTGTGGTGGTGATTGCACAGATGCTGCCACCGCCTTGCTCCTGCAACAGGGGTAGAGCGCTGTGAACCAGGCTGAAGCAGGCGTGGGTGTCGTTTTCGAAGGTGTCTTTCCACTCTGCATACGTAAGCTGACCTGTGAAATTCACCGGGATGCGCGGTCCCGCCGCGTACACCACGCTGTGAATGCGTCCGTATTGTTGCCGTGCCTGGGCAAGGCATTGCGCCGTTGCCAGATTATCCTGCAAAGCCAGTTGCCGAGTCTCAATCACCCGGTCGGATTTGCCTGCCGATTGTTTCACCTTTTCGGCGGCGGCTTTGTTTCGATGGTAGGTAAACACAACATCCGAGCCGGCGCCGGCAAATGCTTCAACAATCGCAGCGCCAATGCCGCCACTGCCGCCCGCGACAAAGGCCACGCCATTCGAGAAATCAGCTTTGGTCATATTTCATGGTTCCCTACACCGGCATTGCCGGGGTGGTCTTGTTATTGGGGCGTCAGTCCTATAGGCTCTCAGCGTAGTATAACGTGTGTTATAGAAACTGAGTCGGTTCGAGTCTGCAATAGTACGATAGTAAGAAGAAATGGTCGATTTAAGTAAATTTCGCGCCCAGCGTTCTGTCTTTTCCGAGGAACATCACCAATACCGGGAGTCTGTAAGGCGTATTATCGAGTCTGAAATTGAACCCTTTCTGAAGGGGTGGGAATCCGCCGGCCAATTCGACTCGGGCATTTTCCGCAAGGCCGGCCAGGCGCATTATTCGAAGTTCACTAACCCCGGTGCACTTTAATCGGGAT
>JAPOQD010000111.1 GCA_026710905.1 Halieaceae bacterium | reverse complement strand
GTCGGATCCGTGAGAGGTTGCCATGCGGGAATACGTCGTCAAACGCCTGTTGCAAGTTATCCCGACCATCCTGATGATCACGTTGGTGGTATTCGCGATGATGCAGGCCATCCCCGGCGATCCGCTGATGGCCTTGCTAGGCGATGCCTACGACGAGGAAGACGCCCAGTTGCTGCGTCAGGAATACGGGCTGGACAAACCGGTCGTTTCGCAATACCTCATCTGGCTGGGAAAGCTGTTGCAGGGCGACTGGGGAGAATCATTCGTCAGCGGCCGCCCGGTGCTGAAGGATGTATTGATCCCCCTGCCGGTGACCGCGGAACTGATCTTTCTTGCCATGCTGGTGGCGCTGGTCATCGCCATTCCTGCCGGCACCATCGCGGCCTTGCGGCAGAACACCTGGGGCGACTACACAGCCATGTCCACCGCGTTGGTGGGCATTTCCATCCCCGATTTTTTTCTCGGCATTCTGTTGCTGCTGGTATTCTCGGTGGCATTCAACGGGCTGCTGCCGAGTTCTGGCTGGGTGTATCTTCCGGGTACGTGTCCCAGTCTCATCTGCGAGGCCAGCGTATCGGGAAACCTGAAGCACGTCATAATGCCCGCCATTGCTCTCGGGGTGGGACGAGCGGCGATTCTGACGCGACTGCTGCGAGCCAGCTTGCTCGAGATCATACGCATGGAATACGTCACCACGGCACGGGCCAAGGGTTTGGGGGAGAGGCTGGTGATTCTCAAGCATGCCTTGAAGAACGCCCTTATCCCCACTGTAACGATCATGGGGCTGCAAGTCGGCTTCATGATTGGAGGTGCAATCGTCGTCGAGACCCTGTTTTCCATTCCCGGTCTTGGCACGTATGGTATCAATGCTATCGTTCTGCGCGACTACCAACAGGTGCAAGGTTTCATCCTGCTGGTGGCGGTGTGCTTTGTGGTTGTCAATGTGCTGGTTGACCTGACCTATTCGCTCCTCGACCCGCGCATCCGTTACAACAATTAGGGCCTTGTCACAAGCAAGCGCCACTTGGCTATTTTAGGGGATGCCACATCGGCTGGCTCCCCCAAAGATTGGGGAATATGAACCGCTGATCTCGTCAAATTTGCAGAGGCGTTGCTGGGCTCGAAAAAGACCGCACATCGGTCCCACCGGAAATAGGGGTATGCCGCGGATAAGCAGCGGATGACCGCTGTAAAGTTTCCCTTTTCCGGACAGTAAGCGGAACTGATGCAATCGGCCCGTCATCTGCTGGTAGAACAGGAGGTCCACTATGAAAAGCGAGGTGCTGAACGGCGCGACCAGTGGCAGTTCCGCTACCGCGGTGATCGAGCCGGCGGCGCCGGTCAGGTGGGCGGGTGTGTCGTCGGAGTCATTACTGGCCCAGACCGCAAGGCGCTTGAAGCGCAGTTACACGGCGTTGTTCGGGCTGGGAATCGTCGTGTTGCTTGTTCTGACAGCAATCTTTGCCGATGTCCTGGCGCCGTACGACCCAGTGATCAATTCCGTGGACGAAATGTTTCAGGGTCCCAGTCTTACCCATTGGCTGGGAACCGACCAGTTCGGGCGCGACATGCTCAGCCGCATCATTCACGGCAGCCGTATATCCCTTGCAGTTGGCCTGTCCTCCGTACTGCTCGCCATCTTCGTGGGGGTGCCTCTCGGCATTGTCGGCGGCGTCTACGGCGGCAAGGTCGACCACCTTATCATGCGGGCCATGGACCTCATTCTCGCTTTTCCGGTTTTCCTCCTGGCCATCGTCATCATGATCATGTTTACACCCACAGCCGGCTTGCTCGGCGCCATGAAGATCATCCTGGCCATCGGCATCGTTCGGGTGCCCATATATGCCCGTCTGGTGCGCGGCAGCGTTCTGTCCATCAAGGAGAAGGAATACGTGGAGGCCTGCCACGCCCTTGGACAGCACGACCCGAAAATTCTGTTGCGTCATATCCTTCCAAATTGCATGGCGCCAATCATAGTTACCGGCACACTCAGCATTGCGACGGCCATTATCGTGGAAGCCTCCCTCAGCTTTCTGGGACTCGGCACCCAGCCGCCAACACCAAGCTGGGGCTGGGACCTGAAAGCCAATGTCGCCTGGATTCAACAGACCCCGTGGCTCGCCCTCGGCCCCGGCTTCGCTATTTTTATCACCGTCCTGGGCTTCAACCTTTTTGGCGACGGCTTGCGCGACGCCCTGGATCCGCGGCTGAAGTAGGCTCACTTGTCGGCCGTGAATCTCTGGTTACCTTTATTCTCCCTGAGTCCGGCATTCCGAACCACCGTTTCGCTGCATGCTTGGGCTTGGGTTGCGGACTTGACGTATCTTCTGAATCCACGTCTCGATTTTCCGTGCAATTGCCTTCACCTCCCCGCCGTTGGACGTTGAATCAGTAGCTTGGCCGCCGACGCTCACACCGGGCGGCACGTCGCCGCAAGCAATCATTGCGTTCTCGTTACCGTCATCGGCAGCGTGTGTCGTGAACATCCTGGCGGTCTCGCCCCGCACGGGGGTTCAATTGCACGATCACAGTGACTCCTGCCCGTCTTCCGACATGGTGGACGAGTCCACCCCAGTTGGTAGAGACACGGACCTCCCCACCTTGTGACCAACGGCATCACCGACGTTCGGAAAGTGTCGGGGTGATTCGACAGAACCGAAATCGGCACCAGCCACGGGCAACGGTCCTCCGAAGCCGGAGTTGTGTCCGCTTCCATACACAGCAATACCGCTCGCATCAAAATCGTTTAAGTGTACCCGGTAGCGATACAGTAGCCGCTTCGTGCCGGAACCCGAAAGGTACCCCGCCGCGCGGTAACTGGTACCGTCGGTTGCGTCACCAACTCGCAGGGCAATCACCGAGCCGGGCCGCGCGTAAGCCACCATGCTGAACGTCAGTGCGACGACGATGTCCTCATCCGGCCAATAGATGTCGTCTTCTTCCGGCCTAGAAATTATTTCCACGTTGGAGACATGGAACGAACCGTCTACCTTGTGTTTGGGATTGTCGAACACGCTCGGGTAATACTGGCGTACGGGCAGCCAACCGGGGCGAGTGACGACCACGGGGACGTTGGCGCCGAATACCGGGTTCGCCTCCTCCAGGCCAAGGCTTACGCCGTCTGTGTCGTTATCGTTCATGCTGACCTGGTAACGGTAAACCAGAAGGCAGGTGCCGGAACCGAACAGATAATGCGCCGTCCGGGACCTCGTTCCGGCGTTACCGTCGCCAACCTGAATAGCAATCGTGGAGTCGCTCCCGCGGACGTGGACGGCGGTGTTGAACGTCAGGGCGAAGTCGATGTTCTCGCCGTACCGGTAGGTGTCTCCGAGACTGGGTCTGGAAATGATCTGCGCCTTGTAGGCGCGGAATGGGCTGAGGCGGCCCTTGACGCGCATTCTGAGACCCCCGCCGTTGTCGCTCGACCAGCCGGCTGCCCGGGAACTGCGAAAGCCGAGGCGATCTTCAATTGACCAGCCATGTTCAGCCCCGGGGTCTTCTCTGGAACTGCGGGTTGTCCCGATTTCGGCTACGTGGCCATTTTCGCAACCCGCCGTGCAGTCCAAAACAAACACATAATTTGCGTTGGGTTCCAGAAAAGTGTTCGCGGGGGCCCGCCACTGGTTGTGCGAAAAATCGTTCAACGTGCTCCTGGTGAGAGTGGCGATTCTGTCGGCGTCGGGCGGGAGGCCTCTGTACAGGCCGGCGTCGATTGTCATGTGCCGACTTTCGTGGGCGTTTCTCACATACAACCAAATGCTGTGCAACTCATATCCGCCCGGATTCGGACCCGTTCTGAACGCTTGATAGAGCCCGTCGCGTTGGCCGTCCAAGGTTGCAATACCCTCTGGCCCTGGCGGTTGCAGCTTATTCGTTACCAAGGGGGCAATTGGCGGGTCATACTGTTGCGCGTGGGCCGTCACGGTGGCAAGGATGACGACCGCCGTTAGAACATATGCCGATATTCGGTGAATTCTGCCTTGCGCTTTGGCAAGCGGGTATTCTTGTCGTTGGCATCGAATCGGACCTTCGAGACGTGACGCGCGGCCGCTGCAGGCCGTTCTTCCCGCATGGTGGGAGCAAATTGCCCCTGCGCCCGCCGTAAGCTGCTTTTGGAATCTGGGAAATTGTGTCGTTTTCATTTTGACCCCCTTCCTTGTGCATTCGCCCGAACAGCCGAACTCAGTCAACCCGGTGCGTACGCATAATCCGTGCCAACCCCGGGATAATGAGCCCGGTGCTGGTTGTAAAGGGAGTCAGGAGGATCAGGTCCGCAAGGCGGAGTTATCGAGATGACGCAGAACGCAACAATTCTGACGGGGCAGGGTGAGAGAGAAGAAAAGAACAGTTCGAGATCAGGGGATTTGTGTGGTCCTTATGGGTTGTGACGCCGATCTGAAGAACTGTTGCAACGTGCAATAGTCGGAGTGCCGAACTACTTGCCCGCAAACAGAAGGTATTGGAGCCACATCAACAGGCTGGGTCCGATTGGGGCTCGCAAGCGTCAGGAACAGTAATGGACAAAAACGCGGAAGTAACTTTCGAGGAGTTTCGGCGCATTCGCATGCACGTTGGCACCATCGTTGAGGCAGCTCCCAACCCGCAGGCCAAGGTCCCGGCCTATGTGCTGCGAATCGACTTCGGACCGTATGGCCTGCGCACCAGTTCAGCCCAGATTACCCGTAACTACTCGCTTCAGGACTTGGTTGGCCGGCAGGTGGTTGCGGTAACGAACTTTCCGCCCAAGCGGGTGGCGGGAATCAAATCCGAGGTGCTGGTGCTCGGTGCCGTCAGTGAGGTCGAGGGGGTGGTGCTCCTGCAGCCGTCGTGCCCGGTTGCCAACGGCACGCCGGTCGCCTGAGAGTCATCATCGGCATGCGGCCAGGAATCTGGGAGGTGGAATATCGAAATACACTTTCCTCACCCGCCCCGCGGCTTGCCTCTCTGCACCAGTGTGTCCAGATCCCAGTCCACTGGTACCCGCATGCGGCCTTCGCCCTTGCGGTCGAATAGCAGGTGTCCCCGGGTCATGCCGAAGTAGAAGAGGTCGCGGGTCACTTCGACGTCCTTCTTGCAATAGGCTTCGATGAGGTCGAGGCGACCCTCCTTGTACCATTGCAGGGCTTGCAGGCCGTCCGCGGATTTGGGGGTGTCGAGCGTGGCGGTACCCAGAGCGTCGAGGCTGAGGCGGTAGCCGAGTTGAGCGTGCACGTCGCGTAAGATGTCCAGGGTGTTGAGCGTGCCAAAGTCGAAGGTGGAGTATCCGCGCAGCACGCTGAAGTCGAAGCCGATGACGTTGAATCCCACCACCAGTTCGGCGCGCTGCAGGTGGTCTAACAGGGCATCGAAGTCGTTCTCAAAATACGTAGTATGGGCCTGCCTGTGGCTGTCCCAGACGACGGCCAGAGACATGCCCATGAGGTAGGCGCGGTTCCAACCGCCGACTTCGGCGGCGCTGCGCTGGGTTTCGAGATCGAATACCACGAGATGAGGACCTTCGACGAGGGGCTGCTCCGACGCACGTTCAGGGATTTCCCATGCGGCGAATATCGGCGCCTCTTCAGTCTGTTCATTGACCAACTGCGACCCAGGGTCGACATGTTCCCGGCCCGTCAGCATTTGCAGCAAATGGATAGAACCCGCCTTGTCCAGCGGGACATTGCCAGCACCGCAAGTGGGAAAGTGGATGCAAGATGGACAGCCCCTTTCACAGTCACAGGATTCGACCAGGCTGAGCGCCATGTCCAACAACCGGTCGAGCATCTGAAAACCTTTCTCGGCCAAGC
This sequence comes from Halieaceae bacterium, assembly GCA_026710905.1. Lineage (GTDB taxonomy): Bacteria > Pseudomonadota > Gammaproteobacteria > Pseudomonadales > Halieaceae > JAPOQD01. The sequence goes on along the minus strand of JAPOQD010000111.1, from coordinate 192 downwards.
CAATACCGCCTGGGTAATAGTCGTAAACGAAGATGGCGCCCTTGCCTAGCTGTGGGTGCAGCGGATAGCAGATACCCCCGACGTCGGTGCGGTTGCTGAGCGCCAGGAGCGGGTACAGCGATTTCATGGCGTGCTCGATGGCGTGGATGGATCCCATAGGGTGAAAGGCGTGGCGCTTCAGCTCCTGCCGGT
>JAPOQD010000180.1 GCA_026710905.1 Halieaceae bacterium | reverse complement strand
TTTTTCGGGTGGCCAGTTCGGGCCAGTACCAGAAAAAAGGGGTCAGACCCCTTTTTTCGGGTGGCCAGTTCGGGCCAGTACAACAATGCCGACCAGGTACGTTCCGAAGCAGCGGCACATTGCTGTTTGCCTGGCCTGTGGTAGTTTAACCACAATCAGCCGACTCAAAAGAAACCGCTAAAGAAGGAGCCAAGCATGGAGACTGCAAGCCGCAGCGCCCTGGGAGAACTGATTTCCCTGTTGCAAGAGGTGGACCGGCGTTGGGCCGGAGAGGAGTGGAACCTGCACAGTGCCGAGGACATCACAGCGGCGCACCGCTCACTCATGCATATCCTCGACGGTGCGGTCGGCACCATGTTCGAGAATGACCCGGCCGCTCCGGTACTGCGCCGTATCGTCACCCCTACCCGCAAGTTCACCGGCGATAACTCCGACGCCATTTACTTCGATGCTCCGGTCAGTTGCCGGCACAGCTATGTGCTGCGCGGCGAGATGAACGGGGCAGTGTACATGTCGGTAACCCTGGAGGAAGGTACGGAAAACGGCGGCCTGGGCACGCGCACCGCCGGCATCATCAACGACACCGGCCTTGATATCGACGCACGGGGCCGCTTCGAGATCTACCTGGGGGGGCCGGCCAGAGACAGGAACTGGCTGGGCATCACCCCGGAAACTTCGCGTATCACCACTCGTCACTACTTCGAGGAACAGACCTGTGTGGCGGCGGACCCCGCCAAGGTACCGCTACTGACGCTACAAGTGCTGGACCGTGCCGCGCCCCCGCCGCCCCCGGACGACGCCGGTGTGGCCGCCGGGATACGCCGCGCCGCTGAATTCATTCGCAGCCGCACCATCGGTATGCCGCCGATGAGCGAAACCGCCGCTTCTGTGCCGTTTCTGTCCCTGGTTCCCAATGAATTTCCCAAGCCGGTGGTCCCCGGCGACATGGGCCTGGCGGCGATTGACGCGGCCTATTCCATGGCCCCCTGGCTGCTCGGCCCCGACCAAGCTCTGGTAATCACCGGCAAATGGCCGAAATGCCGCATGGCGAATGTTTGTTTGTGGACCCGCTTCCAGCAGACCCTGGACTATAATCACCGCCAGGTATCCCTGAACCGGGCCCAGACCAGGGCCGATGCCGACGGCAACTTCCGCATGGTGCTGGCGCATGCAGACCCGGGCTGCGACAACTGGATCGATACCGAAGGCCGCCCGTTGGGACTGGTATTCTGGCGCTTCTTTTTGCCGGAAGAAGAAGTCGAGACCCCAAGCGCGGAAGTAGTGAAATTCGCCGATATCGCCGTGACCGGCGCTGTGTGAGGATCTGTTCACAAATGAAAAATCCAGCACTTTTCTGCCTTCCACTGCTTGGCGCCCTGGCCGTTCAGGCGCAGGACTATTCCCCCTACGCCGGCGAGGATTTCCCGATGAACCTGTACTGGGGTGATACCCACCTGCACAGTTCCTTCAGCCTGGACGCAAATACCATGGGCAATACCGGCTTGAACCCGGCCACAGCCTACCGCTTCGCCAGGGGTGAGCAGGTAGTGGCCACAAATGGCATGCCGGTGCGTCTGGAGGCCCCGCTGGACTTTCTGGTGGTTTCCGACCACGCCGAGCACCTGGGCATCATGCCCAAACTGCGCAGCGGTGACCCGGATTTGCTGGAGGACCCGGACGGGCGGCGCCTTTATGACCTTCTCAACAGTGAACAGGGCATGCAAGCCATCATGCAGGAACTGCTGCAATCCACCTCCACCAATACACCAATGATCGACAACAAGCAGGTCGAGCGCAGCGTATGGCAGGAAACCATCCAACTGGCCGACCAATACAACGCCCCCGGCAACTTCACGGCCCTGATCGGTTACGAATGGAGTTCCATGCCCGGCGGCGACAACCTGCACCGGGTGGTGGTCCTGGCCGATGGGGCCGACCGGGCCGGCGCGATTCTGCCCTTCTCTTCCTTCAACAGCGAGGAGCCGGAGCAACTCTGGCAATTCCTCTCCGATTATGAAACAGATACCGGCGGCCGGGCGCTGGTCATTCCCCACAACAGCAATATCAGTAATGGCCGCATGTTCGCACTCGCCGATTCCCGGGGAAACCGCTTCAGCAAACAATACGCCGAGGCGCGGATTCGCTGGGAACCGCTGATGGAAGTGACCCAGATCAAGGGCGACAGCGAAACCCACCCCTATCTTTCTCCCACCGACCCCTATGCCGATTTCGAAACCTGGGATTTCGGCAACTTCAATTCCTGGGATGGAGACAACAAGAAGCCCGAAATGCTGGAATTCGAGTACGCCCGCTCCACCCTCAAGAATGGTCTTGCCGAACAGCAGCGCCTGGGCAGCAATCCCTTCAAGTTCGGCATGATCGGCAGCACCGACGCCCACACCGGCCTGGCCACCGCCCAGGAAAACAACTTCTGGGGCAAGGCCAGCATGGTGGAACCCGGCAGTGATCGCACACTCGCTGTTGACCCCATGGTTGATGAAGAGCAGAACAACGCCATGATTACCCCATGGGAATACTCGGCTTCGGGCTATGCCGGGGTATGGGCGCGGAGCAACACCCGCGAGGAAATTTTCGATGCAATGCGGCGCAAGGAGGTGTACGCCACCACCGGGCCGCGCATCGCGGTGCGCTTTTTCGGTGGTTGGAATTTTCAGGAGGAGGATATTTTCGACCCCGATTCCGTGCGCATCGGCTATCGGCGGGGAGTGCCCATGGGCGGGGACTTGCCGGCGCCATCCTCCAGGGCCCCAGGGTTCCTGTTGATGGCCTTGAAAGACCCCCAGGGAGCCAACCTGGAACGTGTCCAGATCGTCAAGGGTTGGCTTGACGGGCAGGGAAATTTACACGAGAAAGTCTACGACGCCGCCATTGCGGACGCCAAACCGGAACCGCGGGATACAACGCTGAATACCGATACCGCGACCTACCTCAACCGGGTTGGCGCAGCCCAGTTGAGCGCCTGGTGGCGGGATCCGGACTTCGACCCGGACGAACATGCTTTCTACTATGCCCGGGTATTGGAAATCCACACCCCGCGCTGGACCGCTTACGATCACGCCCGGCTCGGTGTCCCCGTCGCCGCCGAGGCGCCGTTAACGGTGCAGGACCGCGCCTACACCTCCCCTATCTGGTATAGCCCGGATGCCAACAATGATTGAAGCGGACTTGCAGCTTGCCGCCGAGCAACTCGCGATCCGCGAAGTGCTGGACAACTATTGCCGCGGTTTGGACCGCATGGACAAGCCCCTGGCCCGCACGGTGTTTGCTAGCGACAGCCGGGTGAACTATCACGGCATGTATGAAGGCAGCGGGCACGGTTTTATCGACTGGGTCTGGGAGTCCCATGCCGCCCTGGAACGCCACTCCCACCAGATTACCAATGTCCTGATCGAAGTGGACGGCGTCAGCGCGGTCAGCGAAGCCTATGTAACCGTGGCCCTGTGGACCCTGACGGACGCAGCAGGCAAACAGCAGGAAATTATCGGCCGGGGCCGCTACCTGGACCGCTGGCGAAAGTTGTCCGGACGCTGGACGATCAGCGAACGCGAATTTGTCATGGACATGCACAGTGTGCAGCCACTGCAGCGGGGCGAAGTCAGTGCCGAGGCTCGGCGCGACCGGCAGGATGCTTCCTACCGCTTCTTCGGCGGTTAAGTAAAAAAGGGGTCAGAGCCCTTTAATCCAATCCCAGGTGAAAGGCCCCGCCGAGTAACCGAAGGGATTAAAGGGCTCTGACCCCTTTTTTCCCGCGGAAGTCGGGTTAGAAGAAATCCTCCATCATCTCGTCCACTTCCCAGAATGCGCGCATGGAGAGGAGCTTGCCCTCATCATCCACCTTGTAGACCATCACCAGTTCACAGCGGCCGACGCCCCCATCCGCAAGCCGGGTGGTGATGGTGCCAACATTGCAGCACTCCATACCGCAGGCGAAGCTTTCGCGGATATGAAAACGGACATCACCCGTGGCGATGAAATTATCGTAAAAAGCCGCTATCTCCTCACTGCCGCGATGGCCCTTGCCTTCCGGGTCCATCGGCGAAACACCTACCGGGTCTTCTATGAAGGCATCGGGGCGCCACAGGGACAGCCAGCCCTCGCGGTCACCGTTCTGTACACATTGAATGGACTTGAGGGCGGCATCCCGCGCCGGGTGTTGCCTGCGTTGCTTCAGTAATGCTTCCGACATGAATCACTCCGCGATGGTTTCCTGGAGGCAGTATGATACCCGGCGGACACTTCACCGCAAGAAACACGCAGGTGGTAAACTTGCGCGAAACTTTTTTCAGGATTGACAAAATGCCCTTTACTCCAACCCTCATGTTCCTGTTATCAACCGGATTGCTGTTCTCCACAACTTGCGTCTCGCAACAAGAGGATCCTGGCGATGCCCAGAACCCTTTTTCCAGAGATGCGCTTGAACTCCGTGAAGTAGCAGACGGTTCGGACTATTCGCCGTATACCGGCACGGCGATTCCCCAACGGTTATTGTGGGGTGACACTCATTTGCACAGTTCGCAAAGCATCGACGCAAATTCCGCCGGTAACAAAACACTCAGCCCCGCCGAGGCTTACCGGTTCGCCCGCGGCGATCAGCTAATCGCCAACAGCGGCAACCCCGTGCGGCTCAGCCGGCCACTGGATTTCCTGGTGGTTTCTGATCACGCTGAATATTTGGGCATGCTGCCCAGATTGCGGGTTGGCGATGCCTCGCTGCAAAAATCACCCCTGGGCAGGGAGTTCCTGAGTGAACTCGGTAAGGGCCCGGAGGCATTCGGTAAGTTAATTGCCAAACTTGGGTTGGCATTCACCAACAGTGACAACCGTTATTTTATTCCCGAGTTGGGCTTCGATTCCTGGAAAATGAATTCCGCGACAGCCGACGAATATAACCAACCGGGCACATTCACCAGCCTGATTGGCTACGAATGGACCTACTTTCCCGATGGCGACAATTTGCATCGCGTTGTTGTCTACAGGGATGGCGCCGACAAGGCCGCCGCCATGCCGCCTTTCTCCTCGCTGGACGGCAAAACCCCGGAAGAATTGTGGAATTTCATGGCGGACTACGAGCAAAAAACCGGCGGTGAAATTATGGCGATACCGCACAATTCCAATGTCAGCAATGGCCGTATGTTTGCCTTGCGGGATTCCGCGGGCAAGGCGCTGACCGGCGGCTACAACCGCTTGCGCCAGCGCTGGGAGCCGATTGTTGAAGTTACCCAGATCAAGGGCGACAGCGAGGCGCACCCCTACCTGTCACCGGAAGATGAATTCGCCAATTTCGAGAACTGGGACAAGGGCAATCTGAACATAGCGAGAAGCAGCCCGAAAAAACCCGGCATGCTGCAATACGAATACGCCCGCTCGGCTCTCAAGCTCGGTTTGGCGCAGCAGGACAGCACCGGCGCCAATCCATTTAAATTCGGTATGATCGGCAGCACCGATGCGCACACCTCGCTGGCGACCGGCGCCGAAAACAATTTCTGGGGCAAGGTGTCCCTGGTCGAACCAGGTTTCGCGCGCATCGCGGGTCAATTTATCCCCTCTACCCCTGGGGAACCCGAAGCGATCATGGCCTGGCAACAGGTAGCCTCGGGCTACGCCGCGGTCTGGGCCACGGAAAATACGCGCGCCGCAATCTTCGACGCCCTGAAACGCAAGGAGGTATACGCCACCACCGGATCGCGAATAGCGCTTCGGTTCTTCGGCGGCTGGTCCTTTACGGAAACGGACCTCGACGTGCCCGACCGCTACCGGAATGCCTACCGAGTTGGTGTACCAATGGGGGGAGACCTGGCCGGCAGCTCGCCGGGCAAATCACCGAGCTTTCTCATCGCTGCCGCAAAAGACCCCATCGGGGCCAATCTGGATCGCATCCAGGTTGTGAAAGGCTGGCAGGATCAGCAGGGTGTGTTACGGGAGAAAGTGTACAACGTTGCCGTTTCCCCCGAGCGCCAGATCAACGACAACGGCGAAACCAGCCCGGTTAAATCAACCGTCGATCCGGAAACGGCGACCTACAAAAATAGCGTCGGCGCAGCGCAGCTCGAAGTGGTGTGGCGGGACCCGGACTTCAATGCCGGCGAACACGCCTTCTACTACGTGCGAGTGCTGGAAATTCCCACGCCGCGGTGGACGGAATACGATCGGCGGAAATATGGGTTTGAAGTTCCCGCCGAGAGTCCCAGGGAAATTCAGGACCGGGCGTACAGCTCGCCGATATGGTATACGCCATGAGAGCCGCCCTGATGGAAGCGCCGGGACAAGCGCTGAAAATTGTCGACGACGTGCAGATCATTGAGCCCCGCGTGGGCGAAGTTCGGGTCAATGTCAAATACTGTGGCCTTTGCCACTCTGACCTGAGTATTGCCAATGGCACCATGCCCTTTGAAGGTGAGCCGATCATTCTCGGCCACGAGGCAGCCGGTATTGTCGAAAGCGTGGGCCTTGGCGTAACCCATCTCCTGCCCGGCGATCATGTGGTGCTGACACCCACCCCACCCTGCGGACAGTGTTACTACTGCCAGCGCGAACAACACAGCCTCTGCGACAACACCATGAGCATCATGACCAATTCCCTGCCCGATGGTGAGACTGGCCTGTCACGTGGCGGGAAGCGGGTGATGCGCGGTGTGGGCTTGGCCGCCCTGGCGGAGTTCGTGGTGACGCCGGCTACCGGCGCCATAAAGATTGACAAGGACCTGCCCCTGGATACGGTTTGCGTAATTGGCTGCGCCCTGCAGACCGGGGTTGGCGCGGTGCTGAATACTGCAAAGGTGGAGGCAGGCGCCAGTGTTCTGATCATGGGCGCCGGCGGCATCGGTATTGCCGCTACCCAGGGTGCGCGCGTGGCCGGTGCGGCCACTATCCTGGTTTCCGATCCGGTCGCGGAGCGGCGCGCGGCTGCTCTCGAATTTGGAGCAACCCAGGTCATTGACCCGGCGAACCAGGACGTAATGGAGCAGTGTTTCGAATGTAGCGGCGGCATCGGTATGGACTATGCCTTTGAAACCGCCGGGGTGAGCTCTCTGATCGATACCGGGCTCAATTCCATACGCCGGGGTGGCAAGATGGTCTGTGTTGGCGCCCCGCCGCTGGAAGACCCGATCCATATCCCCTGCGCGGTGCTGTTCGTGGTGAGCGAGAAAAGTCTGTGCGGTTGCATGCTCGGCAGCAGTAACAGTCTCTACGAAATACCGCGCCTGCTGCGGCTGTGGAAAGAAGGCAGGCTCAAGCTGGAAGAAATGATCACCCGGCGCAGACCGCTGGAGGAAGTCAACCAGGGTCTGGATGACCTGGGCAAGGGGAGAGGGATTCGAACCGTTCTGGAAATCTCGTAGCGGGCGCGAATGCGCGCCCGCGGGTGCGCCATGGCGCACCCTTCGGGCACAGGGCCCCCACTGCATTGTCGAGGTCAACCGAACAACCGCCGGAACCGTGTTCCCCCGTGGGGGGCGCCGCAGATCCATCGGAAAACCAACACGCTCGGCGGAACTGGTACAATGGCGGGTTTAGTGAAAACAACCCGGCACTCCACCTATAATGGCAGCGCACTCCACCCTTATCATTGGTAAACAGGCCGCGATGTCCTGGAAGGGAAACCGATGACTGCAAAGATGTTCAAAGCGCTGCTGCCTGTGCTGATGGTCGGTGGCGCCACCTTGATTGCGCTGCTGCTGTATGCCAATCGCAGTCAAACCGTGCTGGCGCCGCTGCCGGAGCGTATCGTCGAGATAGACGTAGCGGAAGTGGTCCTGCAGAGCCTGCGTATACCCATCCTCGCCCAGGGCACCGTGCAGCCCCATCGGGAGACCGCGCTGGTGTCTGAAGTGGCCGGAAAGATCGTGCTGGTTTCTCCCTCGTTCAAGGCCGGTGGTTACGTAGCCAAGGATGAGGTGTTGCTGAAAATCGATGACCGGGATTACCAGGCCAAACTGCTGGATGCCCGCGCCAAGGTTGAAACCGCCGAAAGCGCACTGGCCCAGGAAAAAGGGCGTGGGCTGGTGGCTTACAGCGAATGGCAGAAACTGCCTGAAAAATCACAACGCTCGCAGGAAGCCACCGACCTGTATTTGCGCAAACCCCAGTTGGACAGCGCACAAGCAAAGTTGCTGTCAGCCAGGGCGGACCACAAGAAGGCGCAGGACGACCTCGACCGCACCACCATTCGCGCTCCCTACAACGCCATTATCCGCGCCAAGCGCAGCGATCTGGGCCAATTCGTCTCGCCCGGAACCCCGGTGGCCGATATTTTTTCCGTGGACTACGCGGAAGTGCGGCTGGCTATACCCCAGGGCAAACTGAGCTACCTGGAATTACCCAGGGTCAACAGCAGTTTTTTACCGGGACAGGCGCCTTTGGTTGAGCTGTACACCGATGTGGCCGGAGAAATCAATTCCTGGCAGGGCCGGCTGGAACGCACCGAAGCAGTTTTTGATGAGCGCTCGCGAGTATTGTTCGCCGTCGCGAAAGTCGAAGACCCCTATGCGCTGAAAACGGGAACAGAACCACTGCGTTTGGGCGCTTTTGTCAAAGCCAGCATCCTCAGCAGGGAAATGCACGGTCTTGCGGTATTGCCACGGCAGGTTCTGCGCGCCGGGAACCAGGTGTGGGTGGTGGATGAGCAAATGACCTTGCGCAGCCGCACTGTGCAAACCCTGCGCGCCAGGGGCCGGCAAATCTACGTCAGCAGTGGTCTGCACAATGGCGACCTGGTGAATCTGAGCATGATCAGCGGCGCCCTGCCCGGACTGCGGGTAAGCATCAATAGCCGGGTCAGCACGCTGCATCGGCAGGACTCGATACTCGAAGCCGCGGGAATACCACGGCGCCAGGCGGACACGCCAAACTCCTCCTTCCAGGCCCTTGGTGGTTCTCCCCGCAATGAGTGAAAAACACCACAAGGGCATAATCGCCTGGTTCGCCTGTAATCCGGTCGCCGCCAATTTGCTGATGCTGCTCATCATCAGTGCGGGTATATACGCCGGACTGTCGATCAAGCGCAGCATGATGCCGGAGTTCGAGATCGATATGGTGCTGATCACCATGATCTACCCCGGAGCCGCGCCCGAAGAAGTGGAGCAGGGCATTGTGCTGAAAATCGAGGAAGCCCTGGCTGACCTGGAGGGTATCAAACGCATCGAATCCGATTCCCTGGAATCGCTGGCGTTCATCTTCATGGAGCCGGAGAACGAAGATGACATCATGGAATTGATGAACGATGTCAAAAGCCGGGTAGACGCCATTCCCCATTTTCCGGAGGGCGCCGAAAAACCGATCGTGGGGCGCATGGAATTGCCGATCCAGGCACTGATGATACAAATCAGCGGCGAACTCGATGAGCGCAGCATGAAAGAGCTCGCCGAGGAGATAAAGCTGGACCTGATTGCCCACCCGGATATCTCTTCGGTGGACATCTGGGGCGCCCGCGACTATGAAATCGCCATTGAAATTTCCGAACACCAGTTGCGGGAATACCATCTGACCCTGGACCAGGTGGCCAAAATCGTCGCCGCCTCCTCCATTGATCTGCCCGGCGGCGCGGTGCGCACCGAAAACGGGGATATCATGCTGCGCACCCAGGGTCAGGCCTATCGCCAAACCGATTTCGAGGACATCGTTCTCAAGACCTTTGCCGATGGCACCCGCCTGACCCTGGGCGAGATCGCGGATATTCAGGACGGTTTCACCGATACCGCCGGCTTTTCCCTGTTCAATGGCAACTTCTCCATTGGCCTGCCCATTATGGCGCTGGGGGAGCAGGACATCCTCAAGGCGGCCCACGCCGCCAAAACCTACGTCAGGGAAAAGAACCCGATGCTGCCCGATGGGGTGGAGTTGGTGATCTGGTCGGATGTCAGCTATTACCTGGAAGAACGCCTGGGAATGATGCTGAAAAACCTGGGCATGGGCGCGGCGGTGGTTTTCCTGGTGTTGGCCCTGTTTCTGGAGATCAAACTGGCCGCCTGGGTCATGGTGGGCATTCCCATCTGTTTTCTGGGCGCGGTGGCCGTGTTCGCCTCCCCGGTTTTCGGCGGGACCCTGAATATCGTCAGTGTGTTCGCCTTTATCCTGGTGCTGGGGATCGTGGTGGATGATGCCATCATCATTGGTGAGAGCGCCGCTACGGAACAGGAAAACCACGGCCGCGGCATCGATTCCATCATTCGCGGCACCCATCGGGTGGCCATACCCGCAACCTTTGGGGTGTTGACCACCATCATGGCCTTTGCCCCACTGATGATTCTGGACGGCATGTTTGAGTCTTTTGGAGTAGCCATCGGCGGGGTCGTGGTCCTGTGTCTGGTATTTTCCCTGATTGAGTCCAAGTGGATACTGCCCGCCCATCTGGCCCACACCAAACCGAACCGGGCGCCATGGCTGGTAGCGTGGGATCGTGTGCCGCGGTGGGTCAACCAACGGCTCAGGCACATCGTCGAGTGGCGCTATCGCCCCTTCGTGGAACGCTGCATCGAACACCGCTACCTCACCGTCGCTATTTTTGTCAGCACCTTGATACTGATCATCGGCCTGATCGCCGGGGGACAGGTACGGATGGTTCTGGCGCCGGAAATTGAAGGCGAGTTCATCACCGTGGACTTGAAAATGAGTGAGGGTACTCCGCAACAGCGCACCATCGAGGTCGTGAACAAGCTCTTCCTGGCCCTTGAGGAAACGGAAGCGGAATACCTGGCGGAAACCGGCAGCACCGAAAAACTGATCGCCCATACCTTTGTCCATAGCGAGGGCTCGACCGATGCAACCCTGATGGTGGAGCTGGTCCGCCCGGAGGAAAGAAAACTCGGCACCAGGGAAATCATGCTTCTCTGGCGCGCCATGGCCGGTGAAGTGCCCGGCGCGGAAGCCGTTTCCTTCTCCTCCATGGACGGGCCCGGTTTTGGCTCAGACATCTCTTTCGACCTCAGCCATCCGGACTGGCAGATATTGAAAGCCGCCTCCCTGGAGTTGGAGAACAAACTGAAAGGTTACGATGGTCTGTATGACATTCAAAGTAGCTCTAGCGCCGTCGCCGACGAATTCCACATCGAACTCCTGCCGCAAGCCGAGGCTCTCGGCATCACCCGCTTCAGTCTCGGCAACCAGGTGCGTCACGCATTTTATGGCGCCGAGGCGCAACGCATTCAAAGGGGTAGTCACGAAATCAAAGTGATGGTGCGCTATCCCAAAACCGACCGCCACGACGCCGCCAGCCTCGACAGCATGTTCATACGCACCCCGAAGGGTGATGCGATACCCTTCAGTTCGGTAGCCAGTCTGGAAACCAGGCCCGGATTGAGCAAGAGCACGCATATCAATTTCCGACGCGCGGTTGAAATCAATGCGGAGGCGGAAGTCGAGCGGGTAGAGCCGGGGAAAATCACCGCCGAAATCATGCAGAATTATCTGCCTGAACTGGCCCGCAAATACCCTGGGCTGTCCTACAGCCTTTCCGGGATGTCAAACGAAGAGGCAAAGATGGTGCGCAGTCTGACCCGGGGTTTGGTAATTTCCCTGTTTGGGATCTATGCCCTGTTGGCGATTCCGACCAAATCCTACTTCCAGCCACTGATCATCATGGGGGTGATCCCGTTCGGCATCATAGGAGCCGCGATCGGGCATGTGCTTACCGGTTACGCGATCAGCATGATGTCCCTGATGGGGATGATCGCCCTCTCCGGCGTGGTGGTGAACGACAGCCTGATCCTGGTGGACTTCGTTAACCGCACTACCCGTGAAGGCTCGCCGAAGCGGGAGGCGCTGGTGCTGGCGGGCGCCAGGCGTTTCCGGGCAATTTTGCTGACCTCCCTGACTACATTTTTCGGTCTGGTTCCGATCCTCACGGAATCCAGCACCCAGGCTCAGGTCATCATACCCATGGCGATATCACTGGCATTCGGCATCGTCTTCGCCACCGTGATTACGCTGCTGTTGGTGCCCGCCCTGTACATGATTCTGGAGGATCTCAAAACCTGGTTGAAGCCGGGCAAACAGGAAATCTATCTGGATGACCTGAGTTCCGTGACCGGCGCCGGCCAGGACCTGTTGCTTCCCCCCGGCGAAAGCACTTACAGGTAGGGTAGCAGCACCAGCAGGCCCGCCAGGGCGGAAATGGCCGCGGCAATCAACACACCCGCCGCGGCAATATCCTTGGCCTTGCCGATCAGTGGGTGTTGCTCTTCCACAGTGGCGTCGCACAGGTATTCCAGCGCGGTATTCAAGGCCTCGGCAACCCACACCAGCGCTATGCACAGCAACAGGATCAACCAGTCCGAGCGCTGAACATTGAGCAGCAGCCCCGCGCCGACAACCAGGATGGTCGCCAACAAGTGAATGCGGGCGTTGGCTTGTTCCCGCAACAGGGTGATCAGCCCGGTCCCGGCATAACGAAAACTGCGCAGCAGCCGCAAACCTGGCCGTGCGGCGCTGCTACCGGTTCGAGTGCCGTCCGCCTGGTCAGCCATTGAGACCTCGCAGTTGCCGCGAGCGCCAGCGCACATACAACATGGCGCTGACAAACAGGCTAATGATGGCCACCAGCCCGAAGCCTGCCACCAGGTCCCCGGGAGCAGCGAATATTCTCAACACCGCAGTCACGAAATACAGCAAACAAACCAGGCACAGCCAGAAATAACTGCGCAAGCGGTCGGCATACATTCCGGGGACAAAGAGCAACAACGGCAACCAGCGAAGCAGCCACACCACCCAGGGAGCGCGTTCGCGCCATGAAACCAGCAGTTCCACCAGCAGCACCGCCAGCAGGCTGGCTACAGTCAGCAAACGCATGACCTGGGCCCGGTTCATGCAAGTGGCCATTCGGCCCGTGTCATGACGTAAAACCCTGCGCGATCATCCCATCCACTGATGCATTATCCGGACTGAACTGGCGCTGAGATCAAACCCAGCACATTTTCCGGTGGGCGGCCCAGCACGGCGCGGCCGTCCTTGACCACGATCGGCCGCTCAATCAGTTTCGGGTTGGCCGCCATGATGGCCAACACTTCACTGTCGGCAAGGCCCTCATCGCCCAGACCATGCGCTTTGTATTCCGCCTCGCCCTTGCGCAAAAACTGGCGCGGCGTCATTCCCAGTTGCGCCGCCAGTATGGCCAGTTGGTCCGCACTGGGTGGAGATTCCAGGTACAGGCATATTTCCGGGGTAATCCCGTTTTCTTGCAACAGGGCCAGGGTCTGGCGAGATTTTGAACAACGTGGATTATGGTAAATGTGAACGGCGGACACGGCGGCTCCAATTTCCTGTAGTGGGTGGCGATGGGCAATTATAACAAACCACACCCCCTTAAAGTTCGGGGAATACAAGATTGCGTGTACTGCCAAGGGCGAAATATCGTATTCTTCGGCCAGTTTTCACGGCAGGCGCAATGCGGCGAGATCTCCCCGGATGCTGACAATTCACCAGTACCACATGTCTCCCTTCAACATGAAAATTCAACGCATGTTGAACTATAAGGGCGTAGCCTTCACCGAGAAATTCTGGGGCCTGACCGAGCGCAAGAATGTGCGGAAAATCAACCCCACCCTGAAGCTGCCGGCGCTCCAACACGGGGATAAGCTGGTTTGCGATTCCACCGATATGGCCTGGTACATCGAACAGCAGTTTCCCGAGCCGCGCCTGATTCCCGAAAACGCCCGGCTGCGCGGGCTCATGCACGCACTGGAAGACTGGGCTGACGAGAGCCTGTACTTCTACGAAATGCACTTGCGCTTCGGTACTCCGGGCAACCAGCAGCGCAACCTGCCGCGCATGGTGGAACATGAAAGCGGCTTGATGCGCTGGCTGATACTGCGCGGGAGTCCGAAGGGAATTGCCAAAATCACGGCGACCCAGGGTATTGGGCGCAAGGATATGCGGCAACTGCTGGTGGATACACGCCGCCATGTGCAAGCGGTGGCGGACCTGGTGGAAAACGATCCCTGGTTGCTGGGGGCCGAGTTGAGCCTGGCCGACCTGGCGGTGCACAGCATGTTCACCTGCTTTCGCGACGCCACCGAGGCCGCTGCGATCATCGATGAATATCCCGGAGTGACGGAATGGATGCGGCGGCTGGAGTCCGCCACTGACCACCGCGCTCAACAATAACTTTCTGCCAATAACTTTCTGCCAATAACTTTCTGCAAGGAATACACCATGAGTGAAGACATAGATCAAAAAGTAGCCAGCGGCCAAAGCTGGGAGGAATTCTGCGACAGCCTGAAGCTGCTGGGTCAGCAAATCACCCGCGCCGACACCCCCGATGACAGTTTTAATCGCGCGGAGGGTTTTCGTTATCTGACCCGCCTGCTGCGCAATACGCTGGAATCCGTGGTGGAAGGGGGCGGACCGGAATTTCCGGTCATGCGCAAACTTGGGTATATGGTCAAACTGGGCGCGGACAACCCGGACAATATATACCAGGGCGGGTCCATACACGGCGACTATGAATACCGTATCCGGGGCCGGCGTGGCAGCGTCTACTATCTCAGTTTTTCCGCCACCTCCGGGGGCTACGGCAGCGACGGCACCATGATTACCGATGGCTTTATCGACAACCAGGCCCTGCAGGTAAACGAGGATGGCAGCTTCGAAATTATTCTCAGCCAGAAACCCCATGAGGGTAACTGGGTGAAAATGACGCCCGACTCCCGTTCCCTGCTTATCCGCCAGACCTTTCTCGACCGCAGCCGGGAGACCCCCGCGGAACTGGAGATCGAACGCATTGATTCGTCAGGGGCTCCACCGCCCTACTCCGCCGAACAGTTCGATCTGGATCTCAAGCGGGTCAGCGACTACCTGCACGGCACGGTCAAGCTGTTCGCTGACTGGTCCGCCAGTTTCCGGCCGGATTGCAATCCCCTGCCGCCGGCGGACCAGGCCTATTGCCAGTCGATAGGCGGTGACCCCAATATTTTCTATTTCCATTCCTACTGGGAATTGGCCGAAGACGAAATCCTGATGATCAGGGCGCCACGGGTGCCGGAATGCCAAACCTGGAATTTTCAACTGGACAATTACTGGTTGGAATCACTGGACTACCGGTATCACCGGGTCACCGTGAACCGGCATACCGCCGACTACGAAGACGATGGTTCCGTGGTGTTGTATGTGGCTCACCGGGACCCGGGGCTGGGCGGCAACTGGATCGATACCGCGGGACACGAGCTCGGCACCATGTGCTGGCGCTGGACCGGTACTGACGATCATCCCGAACTGGAAACCAGTGTGCTTAAACAGCGAGAGGGGTAGGCAGGGCCGCTGCCCACTCTCGGCCTCTGCAAAAGGTGCCGGTGTAGGGGTCGCACATGTGCGACCCGCGGGCCATGAGCCCGGAGGGTGCCATGTGCCCGGAGGGTGCCATGGCGAACCCCTACGCCATCAAGCCAATACAGCGCCAGTACAGGAAGCGCCAATACAGGACACCCACTTCTTTTGGCGGCGACGATTACTTTTCTTGAAATGATGGGTGTCCCGTTTTGCCGCTGATTTCTTGCGTATCAAGCGGAGTAGGCTCTTACGCCTAGTAGCAACCCGATCACGCAGCACTTTACGTAATGCATCTTTGTCTACGTCGGTAGCGACGGCCAATACAGGAAACGCCAATACAGGACACCCACTTCTTTTGACGGCGCCGATTACTTTTCTTGAAATAATGGGTGTTCTATTTAGGCGTTTTCGCTAGCCCTGCTACACACGATATATTGCGTTTTACCTAGGGTTTTGACTATATGTAGTAGTGTGAGTATACTTAAGTATACCTTCAGACAGCAAGAACGGAACACACACGTCGTGTCTAACAACATCAAGGGCCACACGGACTATCGGACGGCACAGGCTGCACAGAGACTCCGCGTCTCGCGACAGACCCTCTTGCGGTGGCTTCACGAGGGACGTGTCGACGACGTCTACAAGGATCATCGTGGCTGGCGCATATTTTCCGACGAGGACATTCGCCGGATCAGAATGCAGATCGAAGGCGGAGACGGATGAAAGACGCCCAAACGGATTTCGTGCAGGGTAGGCGACGAGGGTTGAAAACCGGACCAAAGTTTCTAGCGGTGGACTTCTTTTGCGGTGCCGGCGGCACCGCAAGAGGTTTGATAGACGCCGGCGGTTATCTGATTGCAGGCATTGATAAAGATCCCCGATGTGAGAAAACCTTCGTAGATAACAACGTCAACATTTACCTCGATCATGGCGACCCGCACTACCTCAGTTTGGACATATTCCCGAGGAGCAAAGACTATCCAGACGGACGACAGAAGGATCTCATTGAGCAGCTAGCCTCTCTCATCGGCCACTATCGTGAACAATACCCCGACCTGCCGCTTCTCTTCGCTATATGCGCACCCTGTCAGCCCTTCACGCGGTTGTCGCGAAAGGAATTGACACCTGAACGGAAGGCGGCTCGCAAACGTGACTCTAATCTCCTACGAGAAACCCTCAAGTTCGTGCGTCGGTTTAGGCCCGACCTTGTCTTGTCGGAAAACGTGGCCGGTATAAACAATCCCCGATATGGCGGTGTTTGGGAGAGTTTCCGAAATGGCCTTGATTGCCTAGGGTTCATTACCGGCTCGGAGGTTGTCTGTTCCTCTAAGTTCGGGATACCGCAACTTAGAAAGCGTTCTGTCCTGCTTGCAGCGAGACGTGCCTTAGTGGGTAAAGATCAAATGTCAGACCCATGGTCAAACGAGTTTCTTGTCCCTGCGTTTGATCCGGACGCGGACCTGATATCCGTTAAGCAGGCCATCGGCCACCTGCCTTCGATTAAGGCGGGCGAGCTCCACCCCGACGTGCCTAACCACCGGGCCAGAAGCCTGAGCGAACTGAACCAACTGCGCATTGAGGTGGCAAAGCCGGGGCAATCCAACGAATATATGGAGAATACACTCTACGGAGACCTCTCGCTCGAGTGCCATCGAGACGTAAACGAACGCCTCGGTCAGCGTTGTTTCTCGGACGTTTACACCCGAATGCACCCCGACCGGCCTTCACCGACCATAACAACCAAATGCCACAGTATCTCAAACGGACGCTTCGGCCACTTCGACCAAAAACAGGCACGCGGTATTTCCCTCAGAGAAGCGGCTATCCTTCAATCGTTCACGGAGGACTATGTCTTTTATCCTGTCGACCAGATTGAACCAATTGCGCGGATGATCGGAAACGCTGTTCCACCCAAGCTTGCCGCGTTCTATGCGAAACATCTTGTCAATTCGATATGTTACGGCGATTAAGAGCGCAACGTTGCTTCTTAAGTGCCTTCAAGAGCCGCGTCAGTCCCTCTTCCAACTTGCACGTCCAGAGTGTGTGAACGGTCCACCCGACGTTTTCAAGGGCAGTGACAGCCTCGCGGTCGCGATCGATATTTCGGTCGATCTTTCGATTCCAAAACGTCCGATTGGTCTCTGGTCGCTTGCCTCGGGAACATTCGTGCCCATGCCAGAAGCAGCCGTGTACGAATACCGCCGTGCGATAGCGGGCGAGCACCATGTCCGGCGACCCCGGAAGCCTCTTCACATGAAGACGATAGCGGAAACCCTCAGCGAACACGCGTGAGCGCACGACCCTTTCCGGAAAGGTGTTCTTCCCCTTCACAGCCGACATCATCGCGGATCTAACTTCAGGAGATACTTTGTCGGCCATTAGTGGATACCCTTACCTCTCGTGTATAACATAATGAATCGGTTCAAGAACAGATCGGACGTGAAAAAATGAGAAATAGGCCATGGGGACGTGAAGAGTTAATTCTAGCCTTGGATACGTATCTCGCGCTCGAGAGGAGGACCCCATCTCCTAATCTACCGGAAGCTCAGGATCTAAGCCGAACGTTAAGGCAGATTCCCCCATTCCTGGGCGAAAACCGGAATGAAAATTACCGATCAATCGCTAGCGTCGTTATGAAGCTCATGAACTTCCGCAGCCTCGACCAGACATACCCCGGAGTCGGATTGACGGCGAGCGGGAAGGCGGACAAAGACGTATGGAGAGAGTTCGCGGCGGATCGAGAGCGGTTGCGGCAAACTGCGTCGGCTATACGCGAAACGATCGAACAGACCAACATGGCCTCCATTATTATTGAACCGGTAATACAAGAAGCACCTGAAGGATATTTGCTCACCCGTACTCATATTGCACGTGAGAGGAATAGACATTTGGTGAAGGAGAAGAAGGCCTCGGTGCTTGCGGCTCGAGGCCGGCTTGCATGTGAGGTGTGTAGCTTCGATTTCGAGGATGCTTACGGCCCACGGGGGAATGGCTTTATCGAGTGCCACCATATGAAGCCACTGCACACACTAAGGTCAGGTGACATAACGCGGATTAATGAACTGGCTCTGGTCTGCGCCAACTGCCATCGGATGATCCACGCTAAACATCCTTGGTTGGCAATGGACGAGTTGAGGAACCTCATACGGCAAAATGAAAAATGACTAGATGACATCGTCTTCGATAAGGCCGTGCGTGGAGGTCTTCAATGCACATGACCGCGCCCACCAAGCTGCTCCACAATTCGCCTCTACCCATATTGGATCAATTTTTCCCATAGATCTCATTTTTCAATTTCCCGATCGTCACCTCAGACGCGACGACAAGCAAGAGCAAGCGGGCTCTTGAGAGCCCAACATACATGAGCTCATTCGATGCCACCGCACCATCCATATCGGTCAGAATTACGACCTTACTTTCAAGGCCTTTAAACCTATGGATGGAGTCGAAGCGTATTGATTCTCCCGAGAAATTTTCGCTGGGTGCCGTTCCATATCGTCCAATCGAATCACCTGGAGCGAGAGCACTTTTTTCAAGGGCGCATGCGCAGAGGACGGCTATATCTTGCTCAGGAATACCCTCGATGTTAATCAATCTGTTTATTGCTTTTTCGATCATTTTGGCCTCTCTCCCCGGTTTTATTGGATACCATTGGATCTCTTTTCCTTCAGGACCTCCAGGACGTATGTCGCCGCCCTTGTAATATTTCTCGGTAGCGTGAAATATTGATTGAGTGTTCCTGAAATTTACGGAAAGATGTAGGGGATCCGTCTCAAAACCTGGAAGTTTTTGTGATGTTTTCCTGTAAATTCGTTGATTATCGTCTTTGAAAACGAAGAATGTTCCATCCACGTCCTTCAAAGTAAGCAACAGAAGTTCCCACCAACTTTCAAGGAAATCCTGTCCTTCATCGACGACTATCGAGTCGTAACGAAGGTTGTCATCAGCAGATAAAGCCGCAAGTAACGCTTCTGGAAGTTTTTCATCGAAATATCGACGATCTTTATCTTCCTTGTAATCGAAACTTATTCTGGCCCTGGCGATCATTGAAAGACAAAACTGATGAAACGAAAAGGCTGTAATGTTGCAAAGATCCTTCACCTGAGTACGTAGATATTCGGATAGTGCATTATTGAAACACAACAATAATACCCTCGCCCCTTCTTGCGCCAACCGTTTCGATTTCTCGATAGCAAGGGTCGTTTTTCCGGTTCCGGCCCCACCCGTAAATATAGCCCTCCTCTGTGTCTTAGTAAGATCCAGGTAGGTGTTCTGTTGTTGGGTCAATTGGAGAATCTTGTTTTCATCATCCGCGAGTAAGGCGGCAAGACTCAAATCGAGTTCAAATCCACGATTGAATAATTGGTGAAGTATTTCGATCCCTTTCTCACCCAAGTTTCCATATCGTGTCTCCGATTGCTCTGGCTCCGTTACGAGGATTTTTACGACCTTTGCTCCAAGGTTATCCATATCTTCGGCGAATGCGAAAATTTCCAAGGGCATATCGGCACCCAAGTCATTCGAGTTCCTAGGCTGGCCGGACTCCGGAAAGATGACACCGTGCTTTGCCCTAATAAATGGGGCCTTTCCTCTCCATGCATCTTGGAGCTTCCTCAGAATCACATGTTTAGAGACTAAGGCCTGTTCGACCGGATTCTTGATTTCGAAGACTTTTCCCTGTTTGTTCCTGCTTCGCCAAATCCTCGTATTCTCGTCCCGAGAAATGACACCTCCTTTGACCTCGAGCACCACGAATCCCCAGCGCGGGTGGGCCACTACAAAATCGGCTTCGCCGTCTCTTGAGCCGCGTGCAGCATTCTCGTCGTACCAAGGGCAATGGTAGAAAACGGTGAAGTCTTCAAGCTGATCGCGCAGCTGGTTATAGACAATAATTTCCGCTTGCCGCCTTGGATCTTCGAGTATTTTTCGAAGAATAGTCTGCGGAAACATACCTGGTTTATGCATTCGGAATTTTCCTAGGCTTTGGAGTCGCCGCTCACTCCCTCGAAGTACCCCTCGACGCCGTCCATGCTGGATCCAATGAGCATCATTCGATCCAGAAAGCGGTTGAACATTTCACACGAGGTTTCGGGCACCAGCATACAGGAATGGCAGGCTGCCAGATTGTAGCTTTCGGAAGTGCTTGTGATCCCGTTTATACAGAGAGGGTCCGAAGAACACCAACCGATTGATTCCAGGGCGCCGATGAATATGGGCTCGAATAAATATGGCTCGGCCTGCCTCGCTAATCCACCAAGCGTTCCTTCGGAGTCGCTTGAAGATGTGTAAATCAAAACTCCCGACATCTCCGATCCCGAAGTCTTATCATATATCCGTTCACGTATTGAAGCGGTTTCGTACCCACACTCCAAAGATAAGTGCTTCATCAGAGCGTGTGAAAGAGAATGGAGCAAAAGCAAACGCGCCGATATATTGAATTCACCCGAAGCGCCCTCACCGTGTTTCCCAACAAGCGACTTTTTAAAAGCCTCGTCCACTTGTCGAGCACGGTCGCAAACCTCCGGAAGGGCTTCCCATGCCGCAACCCGATCCTCGTTTAGAGCGATGAAAACTCCTTCACCTCTAACTTCAACAGCGGGAAGCCAATTCAACGGCGTAAGCGACAAATCGCACAGTTTCGCCCGACCTGGATCGTCGGTAGTGGCGGGTTCATAAATGCGCGTAAAGGATTTAAGCGCTCGGACCTCTCTCAATCGAACGACTTTGGCTAGCTTGGCTATGTATGGTATCAATTTATCCGGAACCTGCTGTTGGTGCACCTCGAACTCCGTGTGGGTGTTTTCGATTTGCGGCTGACCGGCCTTTCCTTCTATCAGATTCTTGTATTCATCCTGCCTCAGATTTTCTCTTTCAGGGTTGTCAATGTATGCGACCCTTCGTTCGATTTCATCGAGCACTTCGTCCAAGGTCATCCCAAGGTTATTTTGAAATGAATCAAGAAAATGTCGCAGGAGAACTTCCCGATCGCGTCTAGTAGCATCTACTACTTCCGACCACCTGATACCGATTAATTCCTGAAGCTTATCCGACCAGGGCGGAATGCTGAGCGCGGAAACAGTGAGGGGGAAGTAGAGGTTGGAAGCACCCCTTTGAAGCACCCGCGGGCTTGCGCCACAATCCACGGTTTGCTCGCCGAGCCAAGGCCTATGCCCTTTACAACCTAATCCCCTAAGAGAATCCTGGCTGAAGACCCCCTCCATCGAGACGCTTGCTCCGCACTCCATGCAAACGAGGAACAGGCCCGCCAACCCTATAGAACCTCGGTTCTCCATTTTCATCCTTCCGAGGCCTTTGCAATCCGGCTTATGGGCGGTTCTCGATAGCCACCGCCACCATGGAAATTCGTCGAGATGGCCATTCTCACAAGCGACCACGAAACGGGTAGGGACAGCATGGACACGCCTATCGCCCGACGAGCACCGATGGCACCACCTGGATGGATCTCCGGGTTCTTTGTCCCACTTCCGAGCCGGTTTGATTTCGTTGCAGGAAGGACACTGGAGCCATGTAGGAAATCGAGCACCTACCAACCATGATTTTTTTGGATCGCCAACTTCATCTCGGTCGTCGACGGGCGGTAACCGGAAACCCTTGACGCCAAGCCGTCGCTCCAGCCTCGGTTCGGAAATCGCCTGGCGGTTCGCTGGAAAAGGAGGTTTCGCAGTCCTATCCCAGTGTTCCAGCCCAGCCGCAACCACGGAAACGGAACCACCGCCGCGCGCCCCGGCGCGAAAATCGATTATGGCGCCGGGACCGTATTCAAGTACTTGTGTCCTTCTGACTTCACCTAAGAAGTTTTTGGCCATTGTGCTAGCCCCTTTCAAGTTCTGCCGATTCCCAGAGTTGGAAATCGACCCCTGGTTCGACATTGCGCATCGAGTTGGGAGTTTCCCAGGCAGCAGTCTCGGAATATCCTGATTCTTTTCTCGCCGCCGCTTTCTCGGCAGAAATCAGAAGGCTGGTCTTAAAGGAGAAATCGTTCCAATAGCTTTTCAAAATTCCTCTATCTTCCCATTCATAGAGAAGTCTCTCCAATTGCCGTTGAGCCGCCCCCAACTCTCGCTCGTCGACGTTTTCAATGCGGGAAAAGAGGATGGGCAATATTTTATCTTCGATTTCCATTCTCTTTTCCGCCGACAAAGTCGGTCCAGAAAGATTCGGGATCAAATGTCTCGCCAAGCCGACTAAGGCAGCGTGTAATGCTTTGTCTCTCGCCCTTGATGCAAACGGCGTGACACTGGTGGCCTCAATGCTTCGGTAAAGGCTTGCGTGCCATGTTTCGAATGTTTCGTAGTGGGCCTTATCCCGGGGTTTACTGTTGTTGTAGATGACAACGATAAGACCGGGGACCTGCTGGCGTCCTACACGGCTAGTCGCCTGAATATATTCCGACATTGTCTTGGGTTGACCGTTGACCACCATCAATCCCAGCCGCGGTATGTCCACGCCAACGCTCAGCATGTTGCTTGCCAGCAACGTATCTATGGAACCCGCGTCACCGAACCGGATATTTAGTTGGCGGAGCACTTTGGGTATTTCGGATGAGGCCTTTCTGCTGGTCATCTCCTCCGGCTCCGAAAGAGTACGAGGTCTCTCTCCCCTTCTCCGTGCGATGGCGCCGATCGACTTGGGAACGTCGTCCTGCATGGCGACCAAAGCACCGCCTAAAATTCTCAATGAATTGAAATATGCCACAAGTGTTCCATAAGGATCCCTGTCTTCATCGTTAATTGAAGGATCAACAACCGCTTGCAGAAGAGAAGCGCAGACCGCTTGCATCATGTACTTATCAGTTCGTCCGGATGTCGTAAGGCCGACATAGAGACGCCCGTCGGACACCACGTCGATCTTAGAGAATCCTGAGTTCTCTCCATCGATAACAGGTGGTGGAAATTGGAAAGCTCGTCGTTGAAATAGGGCGTTCACCTGTTGTTCAGCTCTGCGAATGGTGGCAGTGGAGCCGATTACTTTCGGAACGATTCCATCCTTGGTGCATAAACGGTCTATTATCGTCTCGTAGATTCCAGCCAATGTTCCCAACGGTCCTGAAATTAAGTGGAGCTCATCTTGTATGATCAGGTCGGGGGGATCGGCGTCTGATCCCAGGCCGAACAGCACACCCACTTCTTCGCGGCGGACGATTTGGGCGAACTTGTCAACCGTACCGATCAACATCGTCGGGGGGGTACGATAAATCTGGTCGTCAACGGTCAGAATTGGCAATTCGTCCCATTTCGCCAAGATGCAATCTTCGGTCTCACATCGGCATATGACCCGGGTCTCATCCTCCGAGGGTTTCCACACGAGATCTCTCCGGCACGCCGGGCATTGTTCGATTTGACAGGGAGTGGATTCACTGTCCGTTCCGAGGACTTCGAGTGCCATTTGGGAGTTGTTCGGAGTGCTGGCTTGTCCGACCCAAAGCCCAATGGAAAACTTTTGCCCTCCCATC
Source organism: Halieaceae bacterium (assembly GCA_026710905.1). Taxonomy (GTDB): domain Bacteria; phylum Pseudomonadota; class Gammaproteobacteria; order Pseudomonadales; family Halieaceae; genus JAPOQD01. Next base: position 45,413 of record JAPOQD010000180.1, on the reverse strand, counting down.
GAATCGTCTTGATTCCATTCGCCTTCCCGAACCCTTTCGCATGCGCAGACCAACGCGGCTGCCCTCTGGAATTGTTGGATGGTCAATGTCCTGAGCGTGTATCGCATCAATACGTTGGTTCCGTAACAAAGGGCTTTCTCTTGATTTATGAGTCTTCGGTAGAACATCGCGAAGGCCGCTACAAGAAGGTAGGCTTCGGTCTTGCCGCCTCCGGTAGGAAACCAAATCAGGTCCAAGATTGATCTATCGTCATGACTTGGCTCTTGAAAAGATCGGATACACATTAAAGCGAAACCTAGCTGAAACGGTCGCCATTCCAATTGGGACCCAGGAGATTCGGAAATGCCTGACGGAATATTTTGTCCCCACGCAGCCTGGATTTGCATCGCCGCGTTCGCGCATTGGAAGGCCCGCCGAACCTGGTCATCCGCGACTATTTGAGATGCCCCGAATCGCATTCTCTCCAAGGCCTCGCCGCACCGAGACAGGTGTATCTCAGCTCGATTTCTCAATGCATCGGAACCAAGAACTTCTGTCTTTGCAGCTTCCTGTTGAAGCCAATTCTCATATGCGTCTGTAAGGCCAGAAAAAATTGCTCTTAGTTCAGATTCACTTGCAACCGAGAGCCTTTGGGCGGTCGGCATCCCTAGCCCTCGCTTGTCGTAAGTCGTTTTGAAAATGGGGTCTCCGGAGGGATCCACCGACTTTACGATTTTTTCCGGCATCCAGGCCGAGGAAACCGTACTTACTACGCTTTCGTCGCTGACTATCCAATCCGCCGAGCATGTATGGCCGGTAGCGTATTCGACAGCGTCTCTGTAGATAAGGGCGGAAGTCTTGGCATCTTCGTCGTTTGGGACATTGAGGACCGGCCTCGGTACGAGTTCCGTCGGGGCAACCGGCGAGATGTTCATCTGGAACTGGAAAAAAGTCTGTTGTTCGACCTCATCTCTAGTCGAGGAGGCATCGTGCCTATTCTGATTGATCGCCTGAACTGTCACGGCAATTTTGCCACCTATACTTACCGTCTTGATGAAAAGGGCCAACCCTGGGACGGTCCCGGAGCCCGCATCGTCCATGGTCCCGAGATCGATCTCCTGAATACCCAGTTCGAGTGCGACGGTACGTGAACAAACTTTGTGTTCCCGGCTCCAATACCATTTGCATTTTTTTGAAGCCTTCGAGGTGACTTGGAAGCTTGCCTCGGTTGTTGTATGTTCTTGTGGCTGTTCGCCTTGGATGGCGCCACCGTTTACGTCAGTTTCGCTCAACTCCACCTTCGAATATTGCCCAACGGAAACTGCGATGGTGATCAAGGAAGGTGCACTACCAGTGTGAGACAATGCAAATGAAATTCCCGCCGTAGCCGGCCTTATCGACCGAAATATCGACACTTTCCCATTAGCGCCTGTATCCGCATCTGCTACCTTGCCAGCTTGGACCTCTTCGAGTTTTTCATCCTCTTCATCGGTCATCTCCAAATTCTGTGGGAAAAGAATTCCTGTAAGGTACCGATCTGATGGCCGGTCTTCGATTTGTTCTCTTTCGCCATACGAAGGCCCAATCAAATCGGTTTTCAGCCTCTCGAGTAGTCTCCGACGAGCACTCATCACCACTGTCTCCTAGCTCGGTTTTTGGTCATAAACGTCACCTTGGGGAATCCAATAATGACTGGAACCAACCAGATGCCGGTCGAAGCGTAAGGCTCATGAACATCCATCAGTTGTGGATCATCTTCACTGACCGCAAAGCAAGTAACACCCATTAGATAGAAGTGGGGAATTGAATTCGGTGGACGGAAAGTATCCGGGTATTTAGCAATACGATTTAGAATTTGAAATAGGTCTTGGTTCAGACTGCCGTTGAAATAGCCGATCGGTATCGCTGGGTTATCCCCGTCAAAGGTCGTCCAAATTTGGTAATTAAAGTTGTGCGCTGGAACTAAACGGGCTCCTAACTCAACGGGCGCATTTTGGGCCATAGAGGCAAGCTGTCTCTGTATCTGAGACACATCATCTTCTTGTGTGTGGTATTTTTTGCTGACAAAGGAAAATGGATCGATGTCGGTTTGCCTGCCGATTTCCACTTGTGCCGCTGGAGGACTTGATGCCTTAGTCTTCATGAAACAGCGTCCGCTCTCCAGCGACGGAGCGAATTGTGCTCGCACAAAACCATTGCCCACGTAAAGCTTGGATTTCGCTCTGGTCGCCCCGACGAACATGACACGGGATTCTTCATCAAGCGTCGCACCCGAACTCTTTTTGTGTTTGACCTCTGGCAGCCGCAAGACCACTTCATTGGCCTCTCTCCCCTTTGAAGCGTGTATGGTTCCGATGATCGGGCCGGACGTTCCCAAATCGGGAATCGAAGCGTTGATATCCGGTGGAGTGCGAGCGAGCTTCTTTCTTACCTCTGAAATGTGTACTGCACCGTTTTTTTGGCCAAGAACGGCCAATAGGTTCCAGGCCTCTTCTACGTCGGTACCCTCGGTCAATAAAAAGTACTCTTGCTTGTCCCAAAGTTTGATAAATTCGTTCTTATCAATTGTGGTATCTGAAAAGTTGGAAAGCAGCTGACCAAGCCAAGGTTCGATGATTTGAGGAAGGCCCGACATGCGAATTCGGTGTGGGATTCCTTCACTGTTTGCGAATGAGGAGGCCATGAGAACTTCGGAACGCCTACGAAATAGCACAAGCGCATTTTGAAACTTCACGAGCTCTTTTGCATCGAATTGGTCAACACGCTCATTTGCCTTTTCTAAAATAACCTCGCGCCTTCTATTGAATGCTTCAGCGTCGATATCTTCGTTGACATAGATGTCGAGCCTGAGATCTTCTATAAGCTCTATTAAATTTGGGACATCGGTTCTGTGGATCGTACGTAACTCCTTTCGAACAAATTCCGGGTTAAAATCTTCTTCTAACAAATCGATTAAATTTACGCGGTCTTCTTCCAATACGTCTTCCCCATCGGTGGTAAATCCGTATATAGCCTGTGCAGGATCTACGAAAATCGTCACGCCGCACCTTGAGGGTAGTAACTTGAGCATTCTGAGGAGCAGCCGTGCTCGGACCCCGGTAATATCTTGAGCTTCGTCGATGATTACGTGTTCAAGTGACTCCAAGAATTCACGAATCTCACGTGGACTGTTATCTATAAGATCAATTACGCTAAGAATGCTAGCATCGTAGCTACCGAAAAGCTTTTCTACTTCACCTTCGGAAAAACCGAGACGAATACGCCACGCTCGCGAATCAATCGTGCCGATCTTAACGCCCAACACCGAATGAGACTCTTCAGCAAACAATTCTATGCGTTCCCGAATTTCCTGTACTGCCGTACGAGTGAAACTAAGCAACCAAATGTTGGTCGGTTCTACGCCAGCTTCTATCAACTTAGATACTCTAGAGCAGGCGACGGCGGTCTTGCCCATTCCGGGACCTGCATCAACTTCAAGCCTTGCAAATTCCGGGGCCTCGACAACCTCTCTTTGCTGGTCATCCCACTCGAATTCGTCCAGGCTGGCCGCGGCCTCCACACTCCATTGCTCGAAGGCTAGAGAGAGGAATAATCGCTCGTTTTTATGGAATACGTCATCGGCTGCCGCGATATCACAAAGCGTTATAAATGCTTTGTTCTGTAAGGTTTCATCCGTAATGTTAGCCATGGCCCGTTTGCACGATGAGGCGAATTCTCCATCCGGTACATAGTTGTGAAAAACATTGGAAACTACATCTGGAGGGATGCTGAGCTCTTTGCAGACCTGTCTAATAACCTCCATCTCTTTGGGATGAAGCACATCGTCGACTAATGCGAAGCTAAGAAAAAGCGACACCAAAGCTGCGTCGCTGTTAGCGGGAATCTCCAACGTTTAACCCCTTATTCAAAAAATTTCTGAAGATTGCACAGATTGTTTGACCTGGTCAAGTGAATTCGGACAGCCGCCTTTTTTAAGATCTCCCGCTCCATCTTAAGCTTGCGGTTCTCCTCCTGGAGCCTGCGCAGTTCCTGCTGCTCTGACGTCAACTTCCCCTTGCCGCGGAAAGCCGCGCCTTTGTCCGCTAGGTGCTCCTGCACCCAGCGACCCAGCATATTGGCGTTGATGCCCAGATTTCTGGCCGCCTCGGCTCGCGCATAGCCCCGCTCAGTCACCAGCCGGTCCGCGTCAAGTTTGAATTCTTTCATATACGTCTTTCTCGTCGTCATAATGCTCCTCAGTTTTGGAGTAGTATCCCTTAACTGAGGTTTCCGCCGCCATTAGACCAGCTCAAGCAATGATGGCATGGGTTGTTGGAGAGAACACTTGTTATATCGAAGGATGCGAGGCGGACAATCCGGGTGAAGGCCTATTTTGGCCCATAAGCCGCATCATTCGTGATTTCGCGCAAGACCAAGTAGAGTAGAGAAAACATACGACGCCATATGTAGTCCATATGTTCTATACAACTCAGCGGTTCCTGACTGGTTTCAGAGTGTCGAATCCGTAATGTATTTCCTAACGTTGTCAAAGCCGTTGCCTCATCTTCCAGAGCAGTCCTGAATATCGGATTATCAGTACCGGAAATACGGTCCAACAGTTCAGTTATCCCTTCTTGTTTGTCCTGTTCATTTATGGTTTTAATTCGCTCCCAGGCATCCCACAGACTTTCCAACGACTCCTGGCGAATCACTCTATCTGGACTCATGAATTTCTGACACGCGGTTTCGATCATTGAGTCCAATATGTCATCTCCAGTCCGATATCTCGCATGTACAATTTGTGCGAACTCAGGCTCAAGCAAGCGTTGAACAGTTCCATCTTCTGTTAATTCAAATGCAATATCGTTGCGTCTGAATATTTGATTAATATCTCCCTGAAACTCCAACTTCCCAGCTTCTTCGTCAAAGATTAGATGATGATGATCGAAATATTTATGATAACTATGTCTTGTTGGCTGTCCAACGTAATCCCAGCAAAATTCGATCATATCCATAACGACATGAAGAGGAGGGGGATCCGGTTTATACAGAATACTGGCCCCCTCATCCAGATCCGGTATCTCTCCAGTCACGGCGTCCCAAAATGATTGCTCGTCTGTACTGTAGGGACCGCAATCGTCTATACACTTTTTGGGAAAACCAGCAGCGAATGAATTATTACTCAATCGTTTCCGGATTGTCGCGGTGAGCCCTCTCCAGACGGTCGGTGTTATAGTAATCAACGTCGGGCGTTCCGGCTGTCCATCACGGTCGCTGAAGTATCTTTCCATCATGATTAATCGAACTAATCCTCAAGGCCATAAATCTTTCTCTGTATGTAGCAGAGACAAAGGAACTTACCTGATATTCTGAAAGAAGGCCATATACGATAACAGGCAGATTCTCACTAATTGCCAATGGCTTGATGGAATATTATACAGGATAGCTTATGTGCTCCTGTTTCAGTCTTTCGATTTTTTCGGTGCGGGGACTCCTACAGCATTTCTGGGGAATGATGTGGTATCCGTTGTAGAACGCATGTTTATCCTGGAACGAGCTTGATTCTGACGGCTTGGTATCTTGTGCCGTCAGGAATTTAGGTGCCGAAAACTAAAGTCAGATCCAGATTTGGTCCGAATGCTGTGTACACAGAAGATACAGCCAATATAGGACACCCACCTCTTTTGGCGACGCATATTATTTTCTGATTTTTCTTGAAATGATGAGCATCCCGTTTCGCCGTGTGTTTTGCCGTTCTATGAAAGCCCAACTCCGACAGGCTGCCAGCCCGAGCAACGCGCAAGTTTAAGGGCTCTTCAAGGGGTGTAATTCTCGCATTAAGATAGTGTATTTTCCGCATTAAGGTATTGTATTTTCCAGATTAATAAGCAAAAATCGCCCAATAGCCGCCACATCCCCTCGAAAACTCCGGGAAAACATTTCCCGAGGTGAATGATGTACCGTCGAAGCCTGCAGCCCCTGGTTCATGAATTGCTCAACGAGTTTCGCATCCTGTACCTGACCGGACCCAGGCAGGCTGGGAAAACCACGCTGGCGCGCGCGGTTGCCCGGGACCTGGAAATGGCCTACGTCACGCTGGATGACCAAGCTACCCTGGCCTCCCTGGAGAGTGACCCTCATGGGTTTGTCCGTTCCCTCGGGTCGAAACGGCTTGTGGTGGATGAATTCCAGTATGCGCCATCTCTCATTCCCGCTATCAAGGAGGCCTCTGACAGGCTTGAGCCGCACGAGAAAGGCAAATTTTTCCTGACTGGCTCAGCAGATATCTTTCGTTCCGCACGCGCGCAGGAAGCGTTGCCTGGGCATATGGCCAGACTGGAGTTGTTGCCGCTGTCCGTCTCGGAACTTCATAATCAGCCGCTGAATTTCATTGACTACCTGCTTGCCGGCAATTTCGCAGCAGCCTCGACAGCATTTACCAGCAGGGAAGATATTGCCGGCCTGTTGTTACAAGGCGGTTATCCTGAGATTCAGGGCAAGAGCCGCCGCGCCCGGCAAATCTGGTTCAACTCCTACATGGAGGGCCGGCTCTATAAGGATTTTGAAACTCTTTACGCGGCGCGCGGTGACTATCATTCACGATTACGAGCCCTGGCGCCCTACCTTGCCGGACTCAGTGCTAACCTGCTCAAGTACTCGAATATCGCCAATGACCTTGAATTGAGCGAGGGGCTCAGTAAAAGTTATACCGAGATTCTTGAATTGATGTTTATCGTCCGCAGGGTCCCTGCCTACATCAAAAACCGGGCCAGACGGCTGGCAACCAGAATGCCGAAGCTTCACTTCGTTGATACAGGGCTTGCCTGCCATCTGCTGGGTCTGCGTAATGAAGAGCAACTACTGAAAAGCCAATACTACGGGGCGCTGCTTGAAAGCCTGATCTATATTGAATGCTGGAAACATGCAGCCTGTGCGCAGGAAGAGGTCGGCCTGTATCACTTCAGGGACAAACGGAAGCATGAGGTGGCCATTGTCCTGGAACGCGATAACTCCGCGATCATCGGTATTGAAGTAAAGGCCTCCGCCAGCGTCAGGCGGGAGGATTTCAGAGGCTTGGCACACCTGGCGGAGTTTGCCGGCAGTGCCTTTGAACAAGGCATACTGATTTACACCGGACAAGAAGTACTTCCCTTTCGAATGGGGCAGGCAAATTTTTACGCATTGCCTCTGGGAATGTTGGTCTCGAATATGTCCCCCCTGGGTCGCTGACAGGCGCCGGAACAATCTCTCTTTCCGGTCAGTAAAAGACACCCGCATCTTTTGGCGGCGCCGATTATTTTTCTGATTATTCTTGAAATGATGGGTGTCCCTTTCCCCCTTCACCATCCCTGTGTTGTAAGCCGTCTACATCGCCGCCAGCGTTACCGGCATCTCGTCCCAAGTCCTTCCACGGTATTCGCGGCCGTTAGCTTTTTTTGATCGGCGTTTGTTGTCCTTGCCCCAGGCGCCCCACTGTTTGAAGAAGAAAGCTGTGTGGTGCCGAATGCATTGGTCATGGATCTCATCGATCCATTCTTCACGAACAGGCCGCGCCGCTCTGCCACTTTCACCACCGACAATCGCCCAGTGGATTCCGGCCAAATCAACTCTACCGACGGGACCGATCAGCGGTTCAAAGGAAATAAAGCGAATTACAGCGGGCGCTTGACGTAGATGCTCCAATCGCCCAACAACATCTTCATTCTCAACGCTCGTTCCGAGCCAAACGTTGGGAAGCACTGTCTTGATTTTATTGGAAACGATCTCGGCCATGCGCTCAGGGCGTTTGGTAAGAATTTGATAGTTGTGGCGGGGCGTAACGTGCATCACCTGCCAAACATCCATTATGAAGGTATCGCTGACTCGTTCATGAAAGAGATCGCTCATCGAATTGACGAAAATCTTGCGTGGCTTCTTCCACTTATTCGGCAACGCAAGCGAGTCACGGTCCTCTTTCACGACTCCGTTCCAGATGGTGTTATTGCCACTCTGACGAGTTAAGCCCGCGTATTTCCCAACCCCCATGGCTTCCAGGCGCTTCGCCATCTGCATAGCGTAGCAATGGGTGCAGCCTGCCGATACGATGGAGCATCCAGCAACAGGGTTCCAGGTAGCATCTGTCCACTCAATCCGGGTCTCCGCCATCTTATTCTCCCAGGTATCTCGGCACAATGAATTGAATTTGCTGTACTACCCTTTCCATCAGGTCACGCTCTGTAGCGAGCTCAAAATCTTGACACCAGGAAACTCCCCTCGACTGTCAGCGGCACCGAAGCAGCCAGCGCTCTCCATCACCCACGAGGGTCTCGAAACCGGCTTCGCCGAGTTTAAGCAGGCGGAGCCAGTATTTCTTGAAGGCGCTTCTCTGAGAGATTCCACTAACGATAGACCTCAAAAATTCAGTGGTGATACAACCACTGACAGGCTATACAACAAGGCGACTTGAAGAAAGCTGCCAGAACTACAATGATCGAAATGGTGTGAAAATAGTTTCCAATCCAGCTTGTTTTCGTCCTGGCGCATCCGAGCCCCAGGCAAAAATGCGGAGTGTAATGGGCCAATGCGGCTAATTCAGGACACCCACCTCTTTTGGCGGCGCCGATTACTTATCTTGAAATGATGGGTGTCCTGTTTCGCCCTGCGGAAATGTTCGCAAGTGCCACCGGCCCTTTTACTGGTTGTCAACGCTTTTCAACTTTCCAGTAACGAATTTGTGCAACGTACTCGAGATGAGCGTCTGATAAGGCATGCCCTCATTTGCCGCTCTCTTTTGCAGGCGTTCCAGATCGTGGGATGAAATTCTGATATTGATGCGCCGGTCCTTCTTCAGAAACTCGCGGGCGGCTGTCTCCAGACGGCGCTTCTCATCCTTGAAATTTCTGATGCTTTCCAGTTCTCCGCGTTCGAATTCCCGGAGAACCTCCACTTCCTCATGGTCAAGTTCAAGTCGCTTGTTCATTTGAGATACTCTTTGGTCGCTTTCCTGCTTGGGATAATCGTCTTCAGAAACCACGTTCCCTCTTGCTCCACAAACGGAACCAGGTATGCATAACCATCCATATTGAGGACGATGATCCGCTGATTCGGATAGCGTGAAACATTGGGATGCTCAATGATGTCAAGGATGTCGCCATTCTGTATGTGAAAAATGATCTCTTCGAAACCTAAGCCTCGCGTCCTTTCGAGCGGCTTGTTCTTCTCGTCATCCCAGTCAAAGCCATCCATGAAGTTCACATTCCCTTATTGTGTGCCTATTGTCAACAAGGGCCAATACAGGACAGGGCCAATACAGGACACCCACCTCTTATGGAAGCACCATTTGTTTATCTTGAAGTGGTGGGTGTCCCTTTATACCCCCAATTGTTTATCTTGAAGTGGTGGGTGTCCCTTTATACCCAATCAACAAGTGGCAGCCGTGAAGGTTGACATCATAAACAAGCGATGTTAATTAGAAGCAACATAATACGTGTGTATGTTGTCGTAAACAGTCATGCCAAGGCCAACAAAAATCGCTGCCTCACCCCCGGCCGGTGTCGAGGAAGCACTGGAACGGCTGGGGCGGCGCATACGCACAGCGCGGCTGCGCCGCAGGCTTCCCCAGGCCGAGCTGGCGGCGCGCATGGGCGTCTCCCGGTTCGTGGTGGCCGATGTCGAAAGAGGTAAGCCGACGACCGGTATAGCGGTCTATCTGGGCGCGCTGTGGGCGCTGGGCCTGCTGGGCCAGATGCGCGAGGTGGCCGACCCGGACCGGGACGAGGAAGGCAAAGCCCTTGAACGCGCGCACAGCCCCAGGAGAGCGCACCGGCGCGGGGCGCTGAGTGATGACTTCTGAGCGCGAGTGCTTCGTCTACATCTTGCTGCCGGGCGCGACGGAGTTCGTGACGGCGGGCCGTTTTCGATGGATCGATGAGGGAACCGGAGGGGTCGGCGAGTTCGTGTACGGGCGTTCGTACCGCGAGCGGGACGATGCGGTCGAGCTCGATCCGGTCGAGCTGCGCCTCTCCGGCCAAGCCTACGAAACCGCCCGGATGGATGGCTTCTTCGGCGCGATCCGGGATTCGATGCCGGATTTCTGGGGGCGGCGCTTGATACAACGCAAGGCCGGCCTGGCCGAACTCGCGGAGTTCGACTACCTGATGCAGGGGCCGGACGACCGCGCAGGTGCATTGGGCTTCGGTCCTGGCGCCGAGCCTCCCGGCCCGAAGCGGCGGTTCAACCAGACCTTGAACCTCGAAGACCTCCAGCGCGCGGCAGATGTGATCCTCGACGACGGCGGGGAACACGCGGGACCCGTCGAAGAGCGGGCCGAAGAGTTGCTTCAGCTCAGTACCTCAATGGGCGGGGCCCGTCCCAAGGCGGTGGTGGAAGACGAGAGCGGGCTCTGGATCGCCAAGTTCGGTCATGGCGGCGACCGATGGAACCAGCCGCGCGTCGAGCATGGCTTGCTCCGCCTCGCCCGGGCATGCGGCCTGAATGTCCCCGACAGCCGTATCGTTACCGTCGGTGAACGCGATGTGCTGCTTGTGCGCCGGTTCGACCGCGAGCGGACGGATGCCGGCTATCTCCGCCATCGTATGGCGAGCGCCATGACGCTGCTGCGTAGTGACGAAAGGTTCCACGGCCACGGCGACTGGTCCTATCTTCTGCTGGCGGACGAAATCCGCCGTGCAAGCGCGAGACCGGGTGACGATCTGCGCGAACTGTTCGCCCGGATGTGCTTCAACGCGGCGGTCTCCAACCTGGACGATCACCCGCGCAATCACGCGATACTCGCGAAGGGACGGCAGTGGCGTCTCAGTCCGGCCTTCGACTTGACGCCCATGCCGGCGCTGTCCCGGGAACGGCGCGACCTCGCCATGAGTTGCGGCCGCTTCGGGCGCTACGCGAACAGGACCAATCTTCTGAGCGGTCATGGGCGGTTTTTGCTGGAAGAGGACGAGGCCGAAGCAGTATTCGAGCAGGTCGTGCACACCGTCCGCGAAGACTGGCATGCGGAGATGCGGCGTGCCGGCGTGAGCGAGCGGGACTGCGGTGCGATCGAGCCGGCATTCCTCTACGACGGTCTGTTCTACAATAACGCCGGTTAGGCCGGCAAAGTGGAAAGCCAATACAGGGCGCCCATCTCTTTTCCGCGCCGATTATATTTCTCGGGTAAAGGGCTTTGACCCCTTTACCTTTTTGACCTCTGCTAGAGTTACCGGCGATTAGTCTTTTCCGCGCAGCGACCAGGCCGCTTTTCGGATAGCCAGTTCGTGTTCCCGCTGCGCCGCCGTAGTGCGCGCTGTTCCCTCCGGAAGAACATTGTCGAGTTCTGATCGATCGACCAGTTGGGCGCCATGCACCAACTCAGCAGGGGAGCCATCTGCAGGAACGTCCAGTCCTTGCCAGCGGACAATCAGAGAGCCAGACTGATGTCCTTTAACATCAAGCCAGTTAGCGACACCTGGGTCGGTATGCGCCAGTACGTAGGTAACGCTACCATCCGGATTTAGTGCCGAACCGTTTTTGTTGCGATTGGTCAGGTAAATCGGTATCAGCGCTCGACCCCACGCGTCGTGCAACTGAATGGCGAAATAATCAGCGTCACCGGTTTTAATAGTAACTACCAGTGCTTTATCTTCCGGGATAGTAAACAGTGTACCGGTTACACATCCCCAGGCACCGCCACGAGTAGCGACCTGCGGTCTCAATGTATTGGGCTTATTTCCAAAGGAGATATAAAGGTTCTTATCATCTTCGGCGAACATTTTATGCAGATAAGTTTGGTATACGTCGAAGGATTGATGCATCACTTCAACAGAGCGTGCCACCAATTCATCAAATGTCGGTGCTGGTATCTCTAAATCGTCGAGTACTTTGATTTGCAGGTCTTCAATCGGGCGCTGTGCCGCCCAGTCGGTCATTGATTCGCGTACGTAAATCCAGCCGCCTTCCGGCAGATGCAGATAATTGTCATAGCCTGGGTTTTCCTCCGGCCCGGCAAAAACAGAGAAGGTACCGTCATCCGCGATGGTCATGGTGTCGCTTTGCACGTGGGTAACGTAAGCCACGGTCGGCGCCAGACCCTGTGCTGCGTTCCAGGCCTCAAAGGTGATGTAAGCAGCCGGGTTGTCGGCCATTTTGCCTGTGATTTCATAGTGATAACCCTTACCGAGAGTGATCATGCGGTAAAGCGAGTCAGCGCTGTCAATAAACGAAACGTTGGGGACTATTTTGTTGCCATCTTGTCGGCCGGTATTGTACGACCAGAGCAGCATAGGCCTAAGTGGGTCCTCAGTAACAACATAGGTGACGGTGCGGTAGACCAGTGTGTACGCCGCATCCGCAGCAATGGCAGCAGCACCGGGCAGCTGGTAGGCAGGATCTTGCTTAAACCGTTTTTCTATCTCCGTTAAAACAGCCCTGATAGGCTCAGCCTTCATGATTTCGGTTGAAAGATCTTCCGCCCACTTTTGTTTTTCGTTCGCGAATCCGAAACCTTTCTGTGCGAGGATTTCTTCCATGCTTAGTTTTGTTACTGCGTAGCCCGCTTTCCTGTCAGTTGTATCGGCAATTGAACTTTGCATAATAATGACTCCGACAAAAATAATAATGTGCCTAGTTACTGTAGGGACGTGTAAAACTCTTTGGAACATTTGGCTAAAAACCTCGCAATTGAGATTTGTACATCAGTCAGGCCACTGTTACACGGCTCGTTTATTGCAAAAGGCCATGCTCAGCAACCAGATGAATACCATGCATAGGGCGATAGCAACTAGGCCCGCACCGTGCACTATCCAGGGGTTGGTGGTCGAATACATTGCCACCGTTACAGGGAATGCACTGGCGAAGTGAGTCGAAGCTGACGCTGGCATAACCATCTCCCGTGGGATGGCTTCCAGCAGATGATGCGTCAGCATGAAAGTCGCCTTCTTGTTGTGTGTTTCGGTTTCGGTAACGCGGTTTGAACCTTGGATACCCTATAAACTGCCGTCGTTCGCCAAAAGATCAAACAAGTTGACGGCCGTGTCAGCCCAGGACGCTTACAAGTGTGTCTGCCACTAGCTGGCCTCTTGAGGCCGCCGCTTCCTGACTGGTTTTAGTGAACATATCGCCTGCCAGTTGCACCCGGCTATCTTTATCCAGGCGTTCGATGAACTTGGCAACGTTGCGGTAATAGCCGGGGTAGTTGCGGTTGCCCAGTCTTGGCCAGCGCGCCACATTCCAGGTACCATCAAAATGACCAGCAAGTTCTGAATACAGATTCTCAACCTTTTCGCGAGCCCAATCGACCATCTCTTCATCAGTTCTTGCAGCCATCTCGTCAGCCACTCTAACGTCAGATTGCACGTTCATCAGGCTGTGTCCCGCAGGGGCGCGATCAGGTGCCTTGTTGTGGTCAAGGAATAGCAAGAACATTTCAGCATCTTCGCAGGAAGGAACCTGCACAGTGTAGGCGTCAGTGTTAGTTACCGCTTTATAGCCAAGATGAACCTTGCAGACGTCGATATAGGAAAGATTATCGTATAGCTCCTGAGATAGTGGAATCAGTTTCGGATAAACCTCGAGCATGTCCTCGTACATGATAGCCAGCACGCAGGCGTCGGCTTCCAAAGTAACTGCTTCGCCTTCAGCGTTAACGTAGTCAACGGTTACCCGTGATTCACTGTCTTGTACCTGAGTAACCCTACAGTGGTACTGCACCGGTAGCTGGCTGGCAAGTGTTTTCAATAGCAGGTCGGAGCCGCCCAGAAAAGTCCAGGTCTTCGAGTTTGCCAGTGATAATCCGGTAATGACATCGAGAATTGATGTTTGCTCTGCACCCGTTGCGTGAACCAGCCGGCATAGCGGATCCAACAAATAATCAGTAGCGCCGGGTCCGAAGTTTCTCAAGCCGTAGACTTCAGCTGATCGGTGCGGGTCATCGAGGTGAGCGCTTTTATATAGGTGGCTGTAATCGATTGCTTCGATATCAGGGGCTACTTTTTTCATGCCCTTGGCGAGCTCGAATTTTGTCCGCCAGGAAAAAACCGAGCTCGTGGCCATGGAAATCATGCTGGCAGTATCGATATAACGCACTTTACCGCTAACGACAGAGCCAATGTTTGTTGGCAGCATGTGTCGTTTATCGTCCAGGCCGAGCTCGTCCGCCAGCTCGAGGTACGTATGGTATCCATCGGTGCAGACATCAGCGCCTACATCCATGATATAGCCGTTCTTCTGCAGAGATTGAACGCGCCCCGAGGCTTTATCTGAAGCTTCTAAAATGGTTACGTCGACTCCGGCCTGTCTTAAGCGGTGGGCGGCGGTCAAGCCGGAAGCGCCAGCACCAATGACGACAACGTTTTTTTGTTTCGGTTGATTCATTAGTATCGCCCCTTTAAAAAAAGGAGTGTTATTATTCGAATAGATTCAGCCCAAGTGTACGCGTATACTTGGACGGAATTCAACAGAATTTGCCACTGCTAAAGACACAGAGTCAGCCGTTCATGAATAGACGAGAATTCTTGATAACATCGAGTACACTGGCTTTGCCGTGGCAGTTTACCTTTGCAAACACTACGGAGTTTAAAATGCCTGTTATATCTGAGTCACAATTGCCCGTCCTGACTGAAGCATGGAAAAGCTATCTTGCTGCGTTGGATGAAATGCGAAAAATGCTGGAAAGCCAGCCCCGCTTTGACCACGAAGACCATCAGGCAAAGGCATACCATGTGATGATGGAAATCCAGGCGATGGCCTATAACTACGTGATTGCCCCGCGCAAAGGGCACCCTCGGGTACTGCTCAACACCGGCTGGCAAACAGATATCTACACACTCGGCTCACCAGCGCCTGATTTTCTCTACGGCATCTTTATGGCCGACGGTCAGCAAACCTATAGATTGAGCGGCCGAGTAGGTGACCTTAAGTTGTTTATGGTGAACACTCACAACGGGGTGATGGGAGACGAGGGGTTCAAGTTCCTCAAAAATTACGACATGCTGGCCTTCGAAATTAATGAAGACGGCACCTACGAGGTGATTATCAGTGCTAAAGAGCACGAAGGTAACTGGATTAAGCTCGACCCCAATTCCAGTTACCAATTCCTGAATGTTCGCCGTGCACTTGGTGATTGGAACGGCGACCCCGGTGAGATTCGTGTTGAGCTGGTTGATGATAGCTCAGCAGAGGATTACTTGCATGAGGAGTTTGATCATGCCGCTATGGCTGCGCGTATCCGAAAAGCTGAAGCTTTTGTGAGGTATATACTGGGTCTGTGGGTTGTTGGGTTGTACGATATGTACATGAAACAATCTGAAGGTCAGAAGAATGTGTTTAAGCCGTTCCCGGGCGACTTTACTGACCTGGCAAGCTGGTCGTCCAGTTATGCGTTGGGAATCTATTCCGTACAACCTGGCGAGGCGCTTCTGGTGGAGTTTGAAGAGCCCATTGACGGCCAATTCTGGTCATTCCAGTTGACTGACGTTTGGTCACGCCCGTTGCCGTTTGCCTCGCGTTTGACTTCAAGTAACATGGTTACAGCCAAGTCCGACCCCGATGGGAAAATCCGATTCATTCTGTCTCACAAGGATCCCGGATATTACAATTGGCTGGACACCTGTGGCTGGACAGAAGGTAGCCTCATTGTCAGAAACTATCAGGGTAAAAATGATCCTAAAATCAAAGCCACCATCGTTCCGTTAAATCAACTGGGCAGTGTAATGCCTTCCGACGCAGTACGAGCAAGTGCTGAAGAGCGCTCGGCAACCATTACCGGCAGGCGACTCGCGTGGCAAAATCTATTGGGCGAGTAGTAAACCAAACACTGGGAGATGAGCGGATCATCGGCTGGTTTTCTTGGCAAGATTAGCCTACGAGCATACGAGCTGGACATTCCCAAAATGTGCGTGAATCAGCTATTACGAACTTCAGCTGAAAGCTCTTTTTCATAGCTTGCTATCATGTTTTTGAGGCCCGTTTCGAAATAATGATCTGAATGTAGGCGAGATAAAAAATCGGCAAGACTCAATAAGTACGGATGTTCTTTCAACTGGCGTTTGCGGCTTTCCAGGGACGCTGGATTCGTGGTATCAGCTCGTGAGAAAACGACCGATACAAAACCAAGAGTATAGGAAGTTAGGCTCACGAATACTTCCGCAGATTTTTGCTCCGAAAATCCACACTCGTGCAGGACTCCTATTAACTCACCCCCGACGCGGTAAGCAGCCTCACCATCCAGTGGCTGTCTGACAATGATATGAGCGAGAATGGGTTTTTCCAACATGAGATTCTTAAATTCGCAAAAGGCTTCAAAAACCTTCTGTTGTGGATTTTTTTTATGGTTGTTCCTTTTTCTTCGGTACAATCCCAGGTACTCGCACGCTACTAAATTGAGCAACTCATCTTTAGTTTTTACATGCTTGTAAAGCGCCATGGGGGTTACACCCAGTGTTTTAGCGATGCTACGCATGGAGATGGCTTCAAAACCACTTTGTTCGCAGATTTCCGTAGCACAGGCAACGATTTTTTCTTTTCCTAGTGCCATAGACACTGTTTCTCCTAGCAATTTCTTATAAGCTCGATACGGCTCAACGGCGATTCTACTCAGTCATTGGCCGGACTTCCCTCACTAACATGGATATTCAGGAACCCCATTCTGAGGCACTTTCGAGGCTTGGTAATAGAGCCCGTCGAGGTAGCTGTACCAACTATCGATTGTAACGGCTAATACAGGGCTAATACAGGACACCTACAGGGCTAATACAGGACACCCACCTCTTTCGGCGGCGCAGATTGTTGTTCTGATAGGTCTTGAAAATGATGGGTGTCCCGTTTCGTCTTGAAAATGATGGGTGTCCCGTTTCGTCTGTATACAGGAGGGGGGGGTATACAGGACACCCACTTCTTTTGGCGGCGCCGATTACTTATCTTGAAATGATGGGTGTCCCGTTTTGCCTCACAGATGGGCGCCAACCGCGTTCCGCCGCGGCAAGGATGATTCGTGCGCAAGCCTCAGCATCGGAACCGGCTTCGTGGTGGTCCAGCGGTATCCGCAAATGCCGGCAAACGTCGGAGAGCCTGGTCGGGCGTATATTAAAAATGGAACGGGCTACCTGTACGGTGCAGACAAATCCCTGCGTGGGTCGGCTTAGCCGATGACCCCCACAGCAGGCGTTGAGTACGCCGCGGTCGAATGAGGCGTTATGGGCCGCCAGAAAGTCTACATCGGCGAAAGCGGGATAGAGATCACCCCATACTTCCGCGAATGCAGGTGCGCTTCGCACATCTTCCCAAGTCAGACCATGAATATGCGTGAAAAAGAATTCCTCTGTGGGCGGACGGATCAGGCGCCGTTCCAATGCCACCATGCGGCCCTCTCGCACAATTGCTACCCCAATTGCGCAGGCGCTGTCACGACCGTAATTGGCGGTTTCGAAATCGATGGCCGCGAAGCTGTATTCACCTGAATCCATTCTCCCTATCGTCGACTTACGCCCCATGAATCGCCCTCATCATCCAAGGATTGCCTTCACTCGGGGGGCCAATATAGGACACCGAGGCAAAACATGACACCCACATCTTTTGGGGAAATTATGAGTGTCCTGGTTCGGGTGTCTTACGGTTCTCGGTTGATTCAATTTATGGGTGTCCTGTTTTGGTAATTTATGGGTGTCCTGTTTTGGTTTCGATGGGTGTACTGTTTTGGTTTCGTTTTGGTTGTCCTGTTTCGGTTTCACATTGGCGTGGAATGGGTGGCAGGCTTGGTCTGGAATCGGCTGGAAATATCCCCAAAAGCGTCAAAACCCTCAATAAATGGTCAAAATCTCCCATTTTTGAATATATTTCAATACGGTGTAATATCACGCAATACCGTATACTGGAATTCAGGACTCTTTTTGGTCGAAAAGTAAGCACTGTGGACAGGGCCGGTGACACTTGTGAATTACTCGCATGTGTCACCGAGCCCTTTCGTCGCGTGGCGGGAATCGGGGTACACCGCAAGAATCAGGCGCTGTCAGGCACAAATCCCAGAGAAAAGGAGTTACACACATGGCATCGGACGACACGGCTTTCACCCGAGTACTAAACCACTACCGTGAACGGATTGAAGCCGAACGCGAGTGGATTCAGTCAACCCCGCGCGAGCAAGTCGTCGGCCACCTCGACCAGATGCTACTGGAAGTCGGCGAGGAGGCGGCCAGGCTGCTGGTCGACCTGGTTGTGGGCGCGGGCGCGAAGACGATTGTTGAATTGGGAACATCCTTTGGCTTCTCGACACTGTTTTTGGCAAGCGCCGCACAGCGCACGGGGGGCAAGGTCTACACCTACGAATTGGTCGCCGAAAAGCATGCATATGCGAAAGAGCGCCTTGGCGAAGCCGGGCTCGCCGATCACGTTGAATGGCTCCTGGGCGATGCAGTCGCGCTACTGGAAGATCAGCCTGGCCCGGTGGATTTTGTATTCATCGATTTGTGGAAAGACCTCTACGTACCCTGCTTCGAAACCCTCTACCCCATGCTGGCGGACGGTGCGATCCTGGTGGCGGACAATATGCTGTTTCCAGAGTATTCTCAGCCCAACGCGGCAGCCTACCGCGCAGCGGTGCGGGCCAAACCCGATATGGAGGGCGTGCTGCTCGATATCGGCAACGGCCTGGACATCGGTTGCAAGGTAAAAACGCCTTGAGAATGTGAAAAAGGGGTCGGTGACAATTGAGAAATACTCTCAAATTTCACCGACCCCATTCGTGCTTCTCTCGGCCTCCACATCACCAGGACGGCGAGCGGCCAGTTTGATTGGAGGGTCGCCCCGCTCATGATATTCTCCCCGGATGTCAAAGCGCACCATCACCCGCCGGACCGCCGTGGCTTCCGCCGCCACGGCTATCGTGGCGCTACCGCTCGCGGCATTCAGCCGTCCCTCTGCTTTGGCTTATGCATTTTCGGGCCCCGCCGCCGACCGCTCCCTGGGGCTCACAGCCCCGCTCGCCTGTACGCGCGCCACGCCCAGAAAAACTGAGGGACCGTACTACTCGCCGCAGACGCCGGCGAGGGCCAATTTGCGGGAACCGGATACACGCGGTCAGCCGCTCGTCCTGCATGGATTGGTGCTAACCCCGGACTGCCAACCCGTCGCGGGCGCCGTGGTCGACATCTGGCACAGCGATGAAAACGGCCGCTACGACAACTCGGGTTTTCGTTATCGCGGCCATCAATTCACCGACTCCGCCGGCGCGTTTCGATTCGAGACCATCCGGCCCGCTCGCTATCGAAGGCGTACCTCGCACATCCATGTCAAGGTCCAGGGCGCATCCACGCGGCTCCTCACCAGTCAGCTCTTCTTTCCCGACCGGCCGGTCGAGAACGCTCGAGACGGAATCTTTCGCGAAGACCTCCTGCTCAGCCTGAGCCGCAACCCGGAGGGCTGGCTCGGGCGCTTCGACTTCGTGCTCTCTCCGGCCTGATGCCGGGAACCTGAACCAGACTGAAAAAAAAGGGGTCAGACCCCTTTTTTCCCGTGGGATTAAAGGGCTCTGACCCCTTTTTTCCGGCTTGGTGTCAGCGCGTGTTTGTCGCAACAGAAAACATGATCTATGGCATCCATGCCTATCCTTGATAAGATGCGCTGCAGATTTTACTGGTACGAAAGGATGAACATCTTTCTGTTGCTCAGGCGCATTTTCTGATGACGCAGACTGCCACCCGCTATCTGAACCAGGCGCTCATGGACAGTATCGACGCCCCGGAATTTCAGCAAAAGCAACCGTTCCCCTGGGTCAATCCGCAGGAATTCATTCGTGACGAGGCCTATCGGGAATTGCTGGAAAGCGCCCCCCCTCTGGAATGCTTCACGGCTTCGTTCGGCAAACAGCGCAAGAGCGGGCAGGCTTCACACGACCGCTATATTCTCGATTATGTGGCAGGAATGGAACTGCCGGATCCGTGGCGCAGATTCATGGAAGAAATGCTCAGCGACGTCTATCGCAACTTTATTTGCCGGCTGCTCCGGGTCTCCAGGGTACGGCTGCGTTTTCATTGGCACTACACTCCCAACGGGGCCGAAGTGGGCCCCCACTGCGACTCCAGGGGCAAACTCGGCTCGCAGATTTTCTACTTGAACAGTGCGGATGATTGGGACCCAAGCTGGGGCGGGGAAACCGTGATTCTCGATGACAAGGGCCGCTTTCCCACTTACAGTGCTCCGGATTTCGAGGAGTTTGACGCCCAATTTCCGGCCCAAACCATGGATAACCGCAGTATCATTTTCGGGCGCCGCGGCAATTCCTGGCATGGGGTAAAACCTATCCGCTGCCCAGAAGGCAAGTATCGCAAGGTGTTTATCGTGGTGTTCGAGGAGTACCGGCCACTGCAACTGATGTTCAAGAAACTGGGCCGTCTGCTCACCGGCAAGCCCATCAGCAATGCCAAGGAATCACTCACCTACTGACCCGGCGCAGTCTTTTCCAAGCAGGAGTGAGCCTGTACGCAGGCCCCTGTTTCAAGGTGAAATGCGCCTGAAGCAGTTTTATTGGATCATTGGAGGCGAAGAATAATCGTGACACTTCAATCATGAATATCGATAAACTCAATCAGGCGGAAGCGAACTTCATGGCCCGTTTTCCGGATGGCTTCGATGATCCGGGCATGGCCTATATCAAGAAGAAACACAATGTCGGCAAGCTGGTGGATTTTGCCCAGGCCAATCTGGGCCGCGCGGCATTCAACCAACCTGCCAATATGGCGGAGACCATCCTCAAGATTGTGAGCCGCTCGTCCATGGTGTCGCGTTTTGAGAAGCCACGGTTTCGCGACTTCATTCAGTCTCTCAACACCAATGAGAAACAGGCATTGGCCGATGCCATGGAAAAACGTCTGTACGGGCGCAGCAAGCGGCAGGGTTTCGAAGAACTGCTCGGTATGTTGGCGCATTACAAGCTGGCCAAGTGGTCACTGATCTCCGCGGTTCCCTTTTACTTCGCCCCACGCAAGGAGGCCTTCGTCAAGCCAACCACGGCCAAAGGCATTCTTGCCTATCTTGAAGTACAGGATCTCGAATATCACCCCACACCTTCCTGGCAGTTTTACCAGGGATATCAAAAGCTGTTGGCGGAGGTCAAAAAGCAGGTTTCTCCCAATCTCTCGCCGAATTATGCCGCCTTGTCGGGTTTCCTGATGAGTAGCTTGTAAAATCCGGGGAAACTGGAAAGGGATACAGGACACCCACCTCTTTCCCGTCTTGGTTGGAAATGACAGGTGTCCCTTGGTAGTTACGTTGCTAGTCCTTCGAAAACGGAAAGCGCCTATCGAGGCAAACATCAAAGAATCTCCAACGGAAGCATAAAAAGGATTCACTGTGAACGGGAGTGGTTTTATGATGACCACTCTCACCCAAACTTTTCAAACGGAGACAAGCATAAAAATGCAAGGTATTACCTGCCAACCGCCCCTACACCGAATAGCAGGGCTGGTTCTGCTGATGGCCGGACTATCAGTGATTGGGGCCTGCTCAAGAAAAATCGAGGGACAGGCCAGTCTGGCCGGGGAAGCGTCGCCGGCAATGTCCGGCGAGGCTGTCAGCGCGGATCCGCTATTTTCCGCCCCCTACATTGACATCGATGAGTGGCGCGATACCCCTGTACGCCATCGCTATATCCACGGTGGCTTCGAGGGCACGGAAACACGTTTCTCCTTCTACTTCCCGCCGTCAGATCAATACGAGGGCCGATTTTTCCAGCACATCACCCCCATTCCGGAAAGCGAGAATCTGGCCCCCAAAGTGCCTGCCGGTGAATATAACAAGATCGGATTCTCCATCGACAGCGGCGCTTATTTTATCGAAACCAATGGTGGTGGGCACCTGGATCTCTCGGTGCCGACAGGTACCCCTATGGATCCCACCATTACCGCCTATCGCGCCAACGCGGCGGCTGCCCGCTTTTCCCGCCTGGTGGCGCAACAGATTTACGCCACCGGCAAGCGTCCCTTTGGCTACGCCTATGGTGGCTCAGGCGGCGGTTTTCGCACCATTGGCTCAATCGAGAATACAAAAGGCGTATGGGACGGGGTGGTGCCCTACGTAATCGGTTCCACCATGGCAATCCCGAACATGTTTTCGGTGCGCATGCACGCGATGCGTATCCTGAAAGACAAATTTCCGCAAATCGTTGACGCGCTGGAACCGGGGGGCAGCGGCAATCCCCATGCAGGGCTTGACAAAGAGGAAAGCGAGGCACTGCGAGAAGTAACCCGGATGGGCTTCCCTCCCCAGGCGTGGTTCGGCTACAAGAGCATGGGTCTGCATGGCTTTGCCCTGCTCTACCAGGGTGTCAGGGCAGCCGACCCCAGTTACTTTACCGAATTCTGGACCAAACCGGGTTATCTGGGCTTCGATAACCCCGAAAGTTTTGACGGCTATCGTCTCCGCTTTGAAACCACTATCGCAGAGCCTGTCACGGCGGCGGCAGCGGCAAGTTTGCGCATCCATACCGATCTGTTCGAAGAGTTCCGTGGTAACGTAGACACCGCCTTTCAGGTCCCTGCCGGCGCCGATGCTGAAAAGGTGATCGGCTTTCGCTTGGCCCAGACACCACCCGAAGTGGACTTTCTGGGTGGCGACCTGATTATTACCAGCGGCGCTGCAATGGGCAAAGAGCACGCCCTGGCGCGAATCGTCGGTGATGTCGTTGTTCTCGGCGCGGGGGACAAGGCCACAGTCGAGAGTCTGAAGGCCGGCGACGAGGTTAGCGTGGACAACTCGAACTTCCTGGCGGCGCAGACCTACCATCGTCACCAGGTGCCGGGACCGGATTTCCCTGTCTGGGATCAGTTTCGCGACCAGAACGGCATGCCGGTCTACCCCCAGCGGCCAATGCTGATTGGACCGATTTTTGTCCAGGCAACTTCCGGATCAAAAATGACCGGGGTGTTCGACGGAAAGATGATTGTGGTGGCTTCACTGTGGGACCGCGAGGCGATGCCCTGGCAGGCGGACTGGTATCGCCAGCGTGTCGCCCAACATTTTGGCGGCCAGGTCGACCAGCATTTTCGCCTCTTCTACACCGAACATGCTCTTCATGCTGACAAACCCAGGCTTAAGGATGCAGCACGGGTTGTGCCCTATCAGGGCATGTTGCAACAGGCATTGCGCGATGTTTCCGCCTGGGCCGAAAAGGGCATCGAGCCCCCGCCGAGCACCGAATACAGGATTATCGACGGCCAGGTGCTGGTGCCCGACTCCGCGGCAAATCGCAAGGGTATTCAGCCCGTGGTTACTCTCGCGGTAAACGGCGGTGAACGCGCCGAAGTCACTGCAGGGGAAACCGTCAATTTTACCGGGACGATAGCGGTCCCGCCGGGTGCAGGTTCAGTGGTTAAGGCGGAATGGGATTTCGACGGAGCGGGAACCTTCCCGCTCAGTTCGCCCGTTGCGGATGGCGCCAGCGAAGTTACCGTCTCGATCACCCACAAATTTGACCAGCCCGGAACCTGGTTCCCCGCATTGCGGGGGGGTTCACAGCGGCAAGGTGACTCGACCACGCACTATGGCGTTATTCGAAACCTTGACCGCGTCAGGGTCGTTGTCCGGTAGGGATTTTGATTTGGAGAGTAATTACTCGCCTCCCCTGCTCCGTCCGGGGTGGGAATGACTGCGCCGACATGAATGTACTAAAGGGGTCAAAGCCCTTTAAGCAGTGCTCGTAGTGCTACGGCCGCAGGTCACCCGAGTGCTTAAAGGGCTTTGACCCCTTTAGTGCCACCCCTTTAGTGCCTTTAGTGCCCCATTACAGTTTTCTTTTTACCAGGGCATCCAAGTTGCGAAGGCTGGGGCTGGCAAGGTAAAACACGATTACGGCAACCACTAAAATCGCGCAAGCAATCGAAATGGCATTGGCGGCGCCAATGTGATCCGCAACCAGCGCCAGTGGCACCACGCCTATCGGTGTCAGCCCAAATGACATCATCATGAAACTGCTAATACGTCCTCTCAGTTTGTCGTCAACAAGGAGTTGTACCGCAACTCCATTGACTGTGTGGCCGGCGCTCACAAAGATGTTTGCAAGTAACAGGGGCAACAGGGCGATATAGAACACCGGGGTTTGGGCAAACACGGCGAGCAACAGGGCATAGCCAAGGAATGATCCGACCATTAGCGTAAGCCGATGATCGGAATTGCCCCGCTTTACCATCCAGATGGAACCTAACACTGCGCCGATACCACCGACAGCCATCAGTATGCCAACCCCGCTTTCACCTTGTTGCCAGGATTGTTCGGCCAGCATCACCAGAATGCTCTGAACAGGCATTCCCAAAAACATTGGCAGGCATCCGAATAGCAGGCAGACTAAAAGCGGGCGATTTTCACCCAGATAGGTAAACCCCTGGACTATGTCTGCCAATAACGCTTTTTGTTGGCCTTCCGAACCTTCCGAACGGCTGCGTTTGACGCCAAACATGCAGGCGATGGCAAGCACATAAAGCGTACAGGAAACCATGTACGCGCTACTGATTGAAAAGCTCGCGATAATTACCCCCATAATCGCCGGCCCCGCCACTCTGCTCAGGTTCATTACCCCGTTGGAAAAAGCCATGGCGTCTTGAATGAGCCGAGGGCCAACCGCAGAAAAGGTAATCGCCATACGGGCGGGCATGATGAAAGGAAATGCGCAACCGGAGATGAATGCAGTGCACAGCATGTGCCAGAATTGCAGTGAATCGGACAACAACAAGGCAAGTATGGCCACCTCGTTGGCGAGAATCAGGCATTGGCCAAAAATTGTCAGTTGCCGCCGTTCTACTCTGTCAGTAATCGCTCCGCCCAACAGGGAAACAAAGATTATGGGAACCGAGACAACCAGGTTAACCATCGCCAAAGCAGTCGCC
Organism: Halieaceae bacterium; assembly: GCA_026710905.1. Lineage (GTDB taxonomy): Bacteria > Pseudomonadota > Gammaproteobacteria > Pseudomonadales > Halieaceae > JAPOQD01. The sequence goes on along the minus strand of JAPOQD010000180.1, from coordinate 20,613 downwards.
TTGCCAGTGAGATCCCAGGCCAGGATGGAGCGGGTGAGCATCTGCCCCGACATGGCGAAGAAAAATGCTACGTTGCCGTAGAATAGCCAACGGTACTGGGCAACGGAAAGGACTTCAAAAGCACTCTTTCTTGTAAGCGGGGGCTTGGACGCCGATGTGAAAATAATGCTTGCTCCTCAAAGGATCAAAGTGGTCAGTACTAAAGGGGTCAAAGCCCTTTAAGCAGTGCTCGTAGTGCAACGGCCGCAGGTCACCCGAGTGCTTAAAGGGCTTTGACCCCTTTAGTGCTACCGGTGCAGGCGTACCGGCAGGGCCGAGTAGCCTCGGATAAAAATGGAGGGCACCCGCACCGGGTCACCGGTCACTTCCACTCTCGAGAAGCGCCGCAAAATTTCCTCCCACAGGATGCACAACTGCAATTCGGCCAGGTGGCTGCCCATGCAGCGATGGATACCGTAACCGAATGACAGGTGTTTCGGCGCCCGGGGCCGGTCAATCACAAAATCGTCGGGATTCTCGAACACCGTTTCATCGCGGTTGCCGGACAAATACCACAGGGCTACCTTGGCGCCCTTTTCAATCTGCTTGCCGCCCAGTTGCGTGTCCCGCAGTGCGGTGCGCCGCATATAGGTCAACGGTGTCTGCCAGCGGATGGTCTCCGCCACCAACCCTGGAATCAATCGCGGGTTTTCACGCAATTTCCTGTACTCCGTGGGAAACAGGTTCAGCGCCAGCACTGCCGCGCTCATGGTATTTCGGGTGGTGTCGTTGCCGCCGACAATCAACAGAATCAGGTTGCCCAGATAGGTGAACGGCTCCATATGGCGGGGAGCCTCGCCGTGAGCAAGCATGGAGATCAGGTCGTTGGCAGGAGGGGCGTTGACTCGCTCGTTCCAGAGCACGGTGAAGTATTCCAGGCACTCCAGCATTTCAGCCCGGCGTTGTTCCTCGGTTTCAACGATTCCGAAACCGGGTATGGCCGTGGAAACATCCGACCAGCGGGTCAGCTTGCGCCGGTCTTCGAAGGGAAAATCAAACAGGGTCGCGAGCATCATGGTGGTCAGTTCAATGGAAACCTGGTCGACCCAATTAAATGTTTCGCCAACCGGTAAACTGTCAAGCACACGGCAGGTGCGCTCACGAATCAAGCCGGCAAAGTTCGGGACATTTCGAGCCGTAACAGCCGGATTCACCGCGTTCCGCTGCAGGCTGTGCTCGGGTTCATCCATGGCGATAAACATGGGCAGGGTAAAGTCCTCATCCGGGTCGCGCAGGGTGATGGCGGGCCTGGAGGAAAACAGATCATGGGCTGCTTCAACTTGCCGGATGTCGGCGTAGCGGGTCACCGACCAGTAAGGGCCGAAGAGGCTTTGTGAACAGTAGTGCACCGGCTCTTCCCGGCGCAGCCTTTCAAACCAGGGCCACTGGGCATCAGCGGCAAAAAGCTCGATATTGGCCAGGTTGATTTGGTCCAGCGGCGTGTTGCGCGGGTCCGCTTGCAACATCTCGGTCACCTTGCCTGCCTCAATGTTCGGCGCTGCGCCGGTCGGCGTCTTCAAAGATCCAGCCGTCGGCCTTCAGGCTCAGGCGGTGGCGTGGTCCTGCGGTATCCGCCTTACCCGATTCATAACCCGCATCACCGCTCCACAGTAGTACCAGATCGTCACCACTGGCGCAGACCCGGGTAGCGTAGCGCCATGGTTGCGCCTGCCTGATCGCAGACAGCGCCTCGTCCACCGTGCGATAACCGGACAGATTGCGCAGGGTGACAAAAGTTGGGGGCGCCAGTTCAATCTCACCCTCGGCTTGTTTGCGCAAAGCCGCCTCGGCAGTGAGCCAGCGGCTTTCCGTAATCTCTCCGTCGTCAATGGTTACGGTCTGCCGCGGCGCCCTGGCGGCATAAAACCAGGTGATGAAGCGCCGTTTGCCCACAGCCGGCGGGGTCCAGTGGGAAAACCAGTACATGTCCTGCTCCGCCACCTGCAATGCTGCCTCTTCCCGGGCTTCCCGCGCCGCGGCAATGCGCGCACGCTGCTCCATCGGGTCATCGTCGGCGCCATCCTGGTCATCAATCCTGCCACCGGGAAACACCCACATGCCGCCAAAAGTGATGTTGGAGGTTTTTCGCAACATCAGAATCTCCATACCTGGAGTTGAATCCCGCAACAGGATCACCGTTGCCGCCGGAATTTTCTGTATTTCCTCATTGGCTGCATTATTGGTATGACTTTTGGCAAAGGCAGCGATTCTATCTTCGGGCATGAAAAGCTCCGTGTCAGTATTGCGTCGCGTGGATTCAGGTCAAAGAGCCAAGTTTAGCATAGCAAAGAAAAAATCTATTAAATTCATACTCTTGTATCAAGCATGAGAATCGTCCACGGAACACACTTGTAGGCGGGCCCTGTGCCCGGAAGGTGCGCCATGGCGAGCCCCTACGGAAATTATCGGCGCCTGTCGGCGCAGCAATTCCCGAACCCGGACGGAGCAAAGGGGGCAAGTAGTTTCCCGTATGGTTCAATTTTCGCGAACAATCCGCGTTTTCCACTTCTCAGTAGCGTTAAGATACATGCCTTCGGTATTGGGGGTTTGGCCCTGTCGGTACCGTTCCTGAGCCAGCCGGAAACCTGTACCTTATCCTTGAGAACCCGCTCATGTTAGCTTCTCTGTTACTCGCCGCGGCGGTTAACCTTCCCCCGCAGAACCCCTGGATCGCAGCGTCCAGTTACGCGATTTCCCATCACGATCCCGCGCAAACCGACGCCACACCGATAGCCGGTCCCCGGCGAAGCAAGCAATTGACCGTGGACGAGGTACAAACCGTGCCGGTACTGTGGTGCTCGGCTCCGACCTACAAACATATCGGCGAGGATACGGTGGTGATTGCCTCCACTCCGCTCGGGCTGATAAAGATTCGCGCCTCGGAGGATGACTTCAGCATGGTCTCAAACCTGCCCTATCCCGGCCGTGAACAGGTACACGATGAGGTCAGTAATCGGGACATCCGCGAGGTAATGGAAAAAATTGATGATCACCGCCGCCGGGGAAACGATCTGCGCCTGCTGCTGCATAGCTGGTATATGTACTACCGGCTCAACGTCAACATGCGCACCATGCCCTCCGGAGCCTACGCGGTCATCGACCGGGACGGCTACCACTACACCAACTATGACAAGCACTACCTGGTGAAGTCCTTCGACAACAACGATGTCAACGCGGCGCTGGTACCAGTCAAACACCGCAACATCGTGGCCCAGTTGCCGCCCCACATTGCCGGAAACATCGACCGGATTCTCGGTATTTCGATGACTTACGACGGCCATCTGATCGCCGCAGCCGACGGTGCAGTGATCGTGGTGGACCGCGATCTACAGGTGAAGGACCAGGTGGCCTTTCCGGGAGAACTGGTGGAAAACTCCATTGCCGTCGATGGCGATAACGGCGTTTACGTACTGACCTCCCGCCACATGCGCAAACTGCGCTGGACCGGAACGAAATTGTCCGGGGAAACAGAGGATGGGGCCTGGGTTTCCGCCTACGACGTAATGCCGGAAGGTGAAGCCAAGGCTCTGGGCGCCGCTTCCCACGGCTCTGGAACCACGCCGTCCCTGCTCGGCTTCGGCGACGATGAGGACAAGTTGGTTATCATTGCCGACGGCAGCCCCGATGGCGCCAATATCGTCGCATTCTGGCGAGACGATATTCCCGACGATTTCAAACAAAAACCGGGTACAAAATCCGCTCGTATCGCCGACCAGATAGCGATGAGTTTCGACAGCAAGACCACGGTGGAAGCCTCTCCGGTCACCTACGATAACGGCGTACTGGTTATCAACAGCACCTATCCGGAGCCCGGCCCAGTGCCGGGCGATCTGATCAGCAATGCATTTCGCTCCGGAACTACCCGCGCCGCGCCACGGGGTATCCAGAAGTACCAATGGCTGGCCGATGAAAACCGGTTTGCGGCCTCCTGGGCCATTGACCACATCGACAACACGGACTGGATGCCTCCGGCGGTATCAACCGGAAACGGTCTGGTTTACATCGCCAACAAGCGAGACAACATTTACGAGTACCTGGCCGCCGACTGGGAGACCGGAGAAATCAAGGCCACCTGGCGCTTCCCCGACGACAGCGTATTGTGGAACAACTGGGGCGGCATTACCGTGATGCTGGAAGACGGCGACTTCCTGCTCGGTGGATTTTTCGCGGTCAAACGCTTCGATACCAGCAAGCTCAGGTAGTCCGAGCGCCGGTGGTGTGCGGCTCGCACAAGTGCAACCCGCACGGGTGAAAGCGAACCCTGCACCATTCCGGTTGACATCGACACATACCGCTGGCGCATACCACCGGTGTATGAGAACCCTGCACCATTTCCGGATGCCAGGGAAAACCAACATCGTGCGCGACTTCCATTGCTCAGCGCATGGTCTGTTCAATGTAAGAGAGCAATGACGCAAGGTCGCAAGAGATCCGGGAACCTCCACCAGCGAACCCGCTACGCTGTGATACCAGTATGCGTTTATCCGCTCCGATCAAATCGGCGTTTGCATTTAACCGGTCCATATCGCCGGGTGATGGCTGTGTGGTCAGTTTGATTTCCATGGCCCAAAGTTCGCGGCCAAATTGTAGAACAAGATCTATCTCGCGTTGGTCACTGGTTCGGAAGAAATACGCTTCAAACGGGCTATCCATGTACTCCAGCGTACTGATTACTTGTTCTATCACAAAGCCCTCCCAGCCGGTTCCAACCCACGGCTGAGCTAACAGGTCCCGCTTGTCCGCAACATTCAAGAGAGCATGCAGCAGGCCGGAATCGCGCCAGTATACCTTTGCTCTTTTCACCAGGCGTTTACGAATATTGGCATGGTAAGGCTGCAACCGGCGAATCAGAAAAGCACCTTCCAAATAATCCAGATAGTTGTTTACCGTGTGGTAGGAAAGTCCCAGACTCTTGCCAATTTGGCTCGCATTCCATTCTCGTCCATGAGTTGCCGCGAGCATATGTAACAAGCGCAGGGTCGTTTGACTACGCGCAGGCAAGCCCCAATTTGGCAGGTCGCGCTGGGTCAGTAGCGTGAGGTAGTCACGCTGCCAGTTTGGAAAGGCTTTTCTTCCCAACACTCCTCCGTCGGGATATCCGCCAACCAACCAAAACCGCTCCACGGCAGCCTTGCCAGTCAATTCGGAAAATAGAAGTGGTGTTAGTTGCACGATCGAAAGTCTGCCAGCCAGGGACTCCGAAACCTCGGTCATCAATTGGAGTGACACCGAACCCAGCAGCAGGAAACGATGATCTCGTTTCCGGTCACTATCGATCGCACCTCGCAGGCGTGGAAAAATCTCAGGCCATGTTTGCGCTTCATCCAGAATGACCAGGTCCGTGTTACTTTGAAGTTCTTCCCATTCAAGATCGAGCCGCAATCGATCAGCCTGTTGCTCCAGATCGAAATACTTGCCATCCAAAGTCCTGGCAAGTGTCGTTTTCCCGCATTGCCTGGGGCCCACCAGCGCAACGGCTGGATAGGTGTGCAAACGCTGCTGAACCAGATTGCTGATTTTTCTCTCGAGCATTTTTGTATTTTAGAATTTTTTTTCTATTTTGCAAAACAAATCAAGCAGGCTGGACGGGCTCGCTGATCACAGTGAAGCGCTCAATAGAGCAAGAAGACGTTTCCAGGCGCGTTCGGCCTGCGCTTCATGGTACGCCGGAGACCCGGGAACACACCAACCGTGCAGCGTATCCGCGTACACTTCTATTTCCGCCTGAATTCCCGCCTCTGCATAGGCTTGCCGCAAAACAGTCTTCACATCGGGACTGCGTTGGTCATCATTTTCGGCGATGGCGTGCAGTACCCGGGCGGTGGTGGCGGGTATCAAGCGGTGCGGACTGTCTGCCGCGTCGGTCGCCAATCCGCCGCCGTGAAAGGACGCAGCCGCGCCCACTCGCTGCGCAGCGGCGGCAGCCGTGCGCATGATGAGAGGCCCACCCATGCAATAACCCGCCGTGCCGATTTTTCTATTTTTATCAACCGCGGATTGTTGATCGAGAAAGCCAATATAGGCCTTCGCATCCGCGAATTGCGCTTCCGGCGTGAGTTCGCCGTGCATGCCGAAGACCCGTTTCCGGGTCGCCGGGTCGCCAAAGCTGGCGCCCGCCGGCACTACCGGGGCTTTGGCGCTGCGGTAGAAGGGATTCACCACCAATACCGCATAACCCGATTGCGCCAGGCGTTTGCCCATGTCCTTGAATACCGGCCGAAGCCCGAGAATGTCCGGCCAAAGGAGCACCCCGGGGTGTTTGCCGGTTGCGGGGTGCACAAAATAACAGTCGGAAACGCCGTCGGATGTGTTTACCTCCACGGCAGACTCGGTGACCTCAAGCACATTGGCAACCGCGGGAAGCATCGCCGCCATACCGGCAACAGCGGTATATTTACCGAATTCCCGCCTGCTGAGAGCATGGTCTCGAAACTGTTTCAGGTCCCGTTCGGTTTGTTCATCACACATATGGTTCCCCTCTACTGTTGTGCGCACCATGCCGGACAATACACCGTCCAAGGCTACTCTGACAGGTATGCGTCATGATCTTCGACCGGCCCGGCACCCATGCATTGCATGGTTCAGGTCATACCTATGAGCGTCAGGTATTCCGAACATGGTATCCACGCCATGCTTCAGCAGGGACCTGACAATAGCCTGGCCGGTGATCATCGTTGTCATTGGCGTCTCCGCCGTCTCAAAACATTCTACCTGTGAACTCTAACGCTTTAGGACCTCTGTGCTCCCCCTCTCAGTTCCAACATTCTTGGCCTAGCCATTCGGTCCAGTACCGGGCAAGCCTCAATCCCTTACTGAGACTTGACTCGGTCAAGCCTTGCTGGAATGTACTCACTGATCTATTGGATCAATATATTCTGCATCACCATTCGACTTGACCCGAATCGCAGGTCCGCTCTGCCTGTAAACAGTTGCACCTGGGGCAAACCTGGCGCGTAATTCCTGAACATTCTTCTCATCCATCAATCCCACGTTCGTGGTCTGAGGCTCCACCTCTGCTGAAAAACCGGCGCCGATTGTCAATCCGCCACAATCACACAGCATGAACCGATCATGAAAATCCTCACCATCCGGTAATTCTTCCCATTCATAAAGGTGCAGTTCAAAGCTATCTGGAACCCAATTATCTACCCACTGGTGTACGTTTTGACGAACATACTCTACTGTGGGGCGGCGTTTAACATTTGTTAGAAAATGGATCCTGATGAATAGGTCTTTCTTCTCAGAGTCGTACGCCAAGGCAAGCAAGGTTCGCAAGGGGTCGGTAAATCTGGCCGTTTGAATGTCGAAATAAGGATCGACGATATCGACTTCACGAGCTGAACACAGGAGCAACAAACACGCATCGGCAAGGGCTTGAGGGGTTCGAGACACATTACGAGTTGTTGGGGCAAGCATGAGTGGATGCTTTTCATCCAAATTCTGGGGAGTGACTAATAAATCATCGTCATGATCGTCTTGCACGATAATGGCATGAAAGGGTTTAACTGCATGGGCAACTCGCGCATTTGCAACCCAGGCATCGAGACCCGAACCATATGCGCGGCCAGACTTAATAATTGCAGTTCGCTTTTTATTCTTCAGCTTCTCTACAATTTTGGCGTAAGCCATATCACTAACTTCTGCCGCCTTCGCCGCTTCGAGGACCTGCCTCTCCCATCTTTTGGGGAAGCGAGAAATCAATCGGCCTTCCTGAAAGCCGAATTTCTCAATCAGGTAACGGAAGGTTTCCCAGCTTGATCCGATGGCGGCGGGTTCAACCGCATACTCCTGATGCACTAGAACAACTCTTCCGCCCTTTCGTCGAAGAAGCCACGTGGCCAGCGGTCGATGAAATCCCCTTCATTGTCCACCCGCAGCGCACGAAACGTTACACCGTCAGCGTCGCTTTCAACATAAATGATCGAAAGTGCTTCGGGAGTCAGCGATAGCGCGCCGGGCGGCAATTCCCCCTCGGATGTCTCCCTGACTCGGCGCAGCAACCGCAGCATGATGTGCTCACTATGGGTTTCCACCAGAAGCGATTTGCTGGAAGAAAAAGCAGGTTGATTGCCACCAACCGCATGGATCAGGAGATCACCCAGGCCGACCTGAATAGCCGGGTGAGTATGGAGTTCCGGCTGCTCGACAGCCAGGAGTCCAGTCCCATCGGTCAGGCAGCCGACGACTACGGGGATCATCTGCGATATGCCGACGCCAACATCCCCCGGTGTGACCAGAATGCCTTTTTCAAAATCGCGCAGTGCGATTTCTACATATGTTTCCAGGTTCTCATAGAGGTCTTGCAGTTCGCCAAGATCGTCTTCGGTCAGGCCACGCGTAAACAGAAGGCTCATGGGACCCTGAACTTGGATTTTACGAAAGGCCGCCTTTTCAAGACGATAACCGGTGTTCAATCTGATTTCATCGCCAATCCAGTGATTAACAGCTTCGATCAACTCACCCTTGACATCCGAATAAAGCAAATCCCACGCGGCGAGGCCCTGAGCCCAGCGTGATTCATCCGGTGACAGACGCGGGCGAAAGCTCCGGGCGGGGACTTCACGTAAAGGACCAATATAGGTCATGACGCCGAGGTAATCGCTGACAATGCGCACCGGCCCGAGCAGCAATTCATCCAGTAAGGCCGCCAGTCCTCTCACCCTTGGCGTACTATGTTCCTGTTCAAATTTTGTAGGGTCAGGGTCACGCAAATCGGACGCCAAGAGTTTGTTCGGGTCCGGCAAGGCGCTGGTTTTCGTGGCAATGGCCACCCTGAAGTCATGGCCTTTGAAGGTGGTATTCTCTAGCGCCATGTCACGGGAGACCTCCCAAATTTCGCTCCCGAGTGGCGACGCAAGAGGGTCATCCAGCATATCATCAGTCAATTCATCAACTCCCTGCGCATGCATCCCCTTCAACTCTTCCTCCGTGACCGTTTCATCCTTATACATGATCTGCTGAAGCAGCGGATTAGCAAAATTGAAATTGGTGAGGATCGCACGGCCCGCCTGGGGAGGTGATTTAGCCGATGCGATGAGTGCGCCGTTCATCTCAATGGTGAGAGTCGAAACATAAGCGCCAGCGAGAAGGTCGCTCCAGCGCACCTCAATCTCGGCCCCGACTTCCTGCACAACAGTCCGATCATCAGAACCGGTATTTTCACCAAGCATGTAGCGGACACTGAGGTTTTCAAATTCAGGATCATCAAGGGATCCCCCAGTATTGAGCGGGAGCCGCTCGCTGCCCAGTTCCGCGGAGAGAGCAATTACCAGTTTGATGGTGATGGCGCGGTCTAGCTCATGATTGTGCACCAGCGCCTTGAAGCCGCCGAGATCGGTCAGGCCGCCGGCGATGGTCAGGTCGGGGTCTGGATTCTGGCGCTCAAGGATTTCTCGAACATAGTGCAGCGCCTGCAGAATGGTGCTTTTGCCTGCACTGTTCGGCCCGAACAGTAAGGTGATTGGTTTGAGGTCGATTGTCTGACGATTGCCAATTCCCTTGAAGTTCTCAATCTCGATCCGGCTCAGCCGCATGTTGTTCTCCTACAATTCACCACGAAAGGCGCGTTGAGACAAGGAAGCGAAAAGGTATTGTCCGCTGCCTATATCGGTAGCGGCCCTTTCACAACTGCCCTGGTTGAGGTTCAACAGTTTCACGAAGTCTTGCTGAATGGCTAACGGAGGAACGTTTAACTTCAGCTTTCTGATAATACCCAGATTGAGCCCATCCATAATAGCGCCCTTATTCGCTTGCTTGATCTGACGGACAATCAGTGGATCAGAATGAATTGCGTAGGACAGGAATTCAGGCAACACCAATTTTCGATTACAGGTGATGGCCGCCAGATGCTTTGTCGTGATGGCCTTGGGAATGTCATCAGGAACAACTGCTGAGCGCCCGGTAGTACCCATGATGGTGATGATCACATCACCGGGAAACACACGATACCTGCTCAGTTCCGAGTATTTTTTCTGAGTGATGAAACGGCGTTCTCCCCAGGTGAAACGGTTTTTCACGGCATTATCGATTCCGAGCACCGCGATTCCCCGATCCACGAATTCAGTGTGGCGAAGTGCGCTTCCAAATGGGCCTGTTCGCATTGAGCCTTTTCGAGCTTCGGCAAGCGATTCGATGGCTCGGGGCTCCCAATTCGAATATTCGGTGTTCTTATAGCCGGACAAATGAACGAAAGCGGACTTGAGGAAGTTGTCGGCCAGGGCCAAGGCCTGTTCGCGTTTGCGGCGAATGGCGTCGGCCTTGTCCAAGATTGCAGCGATGCGACGTTGCTTGTCACGGCCGATCCTGGGGATATTGACAGCTTCCAGCTTTATTTTATCGACATGTGGAATTGTCGCCCCTCTGGCCAGAGCTTGATCATTGAGCTGCCTGAATTTTCCTTCAAGCAATCTTCCGAGGAATGGGGTTTCCCAGCAATCCGGTTCCCTCAATCTCATACGTGCAACAGTGCTTCCGATCACTCCCGCAACTCCGTAACCAACAATCCCGGCATTGGCGCCATCCCAGACGATACAAAGGTCTTTCTCAGTAACTTCAACAGCATTGGAATCAATGGCGTACTTTGAAGGAACTCTACCGCGAACTTCATCAATCTGAATATATGGAAGGGTGCCGTCGATCTTCCAATCTGACAGCTTGGCCGCTTTTTTACCCTTCCTAATTTCCAACACCTCTCCAAGGGGTATCGTCTCACTCATCCAAGTATGTCCTCCAATTCAGCAAGATCATTGGCAATGTCATTATTCAGCGCTTTCATCCGCTCCAGGATTGCCTGTGGCGGATCATATTCTTTCTCCTCATAAACCCGCTCCTTGTAGCGGCTTAGCGAGAGATCGTAATTCGCCTCGCGGATCTCTGATGCAGGTACGAAAAAAGCCTTGTCCGTGCGGTCCATATCTTTTTTTGAATCGCGCGCCTGCCAGCGGGCCAGACAATCCGGCAGGTCATTCTCCTTGGCTGGGACGCGCTTGTCGTCGAGCGAGAAGCCATCGGCCTCCACGTCATAGAAAAACACCTGGTCCGTGCGCCCGCCCTTGGTGAAAATGAGGATGCCGGTGGAAACCCCGGCATAGGGCTTGAACACTCCACTCGGCAGGGAAATGACGGCTTCGAGTTGGTTGTTATCAATCAACAGTTTTCGCAAGGCCACATGCGCCGTGGATGAGCCGAACAGGACGCCATCCGGCACGATTGTGGCAGAGCGCCCGCCCAGTTTCAGCATGCGCAGAATCAAGACCAGGAACAGCAGTTCCGTTTTCCTGGTTTTCACCTGGCGCAAGAGATTTGCATCCACATCTTCATAATCCAGACTGCCCTTGAACGGTGGATTGGCGAGAACAATATCGAAGCTCTCATGCGACGCCAGCGGAAAGCGCTCGGCAAAGCTGTTACTGAGGGTGTCCTGGTAATGGATATCCGGGTCATCGACGCCGTGGAGCATTAGGTTCATGGCCGCGATACGCAGCATGGTGGCGTCAAAGTCAAAACCGTGGAACATGCCGGAGCGAATATGCTCCCAGTGCCCTTCGAGCAGATCACCGCTAAGGATTTTATAGCTCTCGCCGGTATCCGCATCGGTTTCCACCATCACGCCCTCCGGGGAAGTGAATTCCTCCACCAGATGTTCCATCACCTGTACGAGAAAGCCCCCCGTACCCGCCGCCGGGTCGGCAACCACCTCCGTCGGCTGCGGTTCCAGCATATCCACCATCAAACGAATGATGTGGCGCGGAGTGCGAAATTGACCGTTGATCCCGGCGGTGGTCAGTTTGCCGAGAAGATACTCATACAGGTCGCCCTTGGTATCGCCTTCCGTCAACGGCAGCTTATCGATTATGCCAACGGCTTTAACCAGCAAACTGGGCTTCTGGATCATCAACTGCGCGTCCTTCATGAACTCTGCGAAGGTGGCGCCACCAGTGGTAGCCTTGCGAAAATGCGGGAACACTTTGTCCCGCACCAGAGGCAGCATGTCCTGAGCCCCCATATGCCGAAATCGTGACCAGCGCAAATCCTGTTGGTCCGCGGCATAACGCCGCCTGAAGGCTTTGCCGCCCCGGTGTTCGCGATTCTCGTCCCGCGCTTCCTTCACGTCGAGCAATCGCACGAACATGAGGTAGGTGATTTGCTCGATCACTGTCAGCGGGTTGGTGATGCCGCCCTGCCAGAATTCAAGCCAGAGCGCGTCAATGTCTTGTTTGAGTTCACCGGTAATCATCAGTTGGTTGTCCTGTCGTTTGAACCGGCGCCATACGCCGGTAATCTTTTGCTTTCCTGGGGTGGCGCAAACAGATTCACAAGTTTGATGAGTTCGTCGACATCTTCACTCCGCTCAAAAATACCTTCTGGCCCATCGGCGTCAACGATGGTGAAGGGTTGGTCATAGAGGCGGTCAATCGTGATGAAGCCGAACTTGATAAGGTGGTTCTGAAGCAGGGCAAGAAAACGGGTTTGTCTGGCATTCAGCGCGGGATGCTGCAACACAAACCTGGAGAACTTCGTTTTCACGGATTCAGGGTCCAACCCAACGATTGAGCGGATTGTGAAATCGAGCGGCAGCGCAGTCGACTGGAAGAATTCGTCAAGGTCAGCTTTTGAAACATGCGGATTCTGCGTCAGCACCAGCGAAACCAGCGTTTGCAGGTCACCCTCGGAGACCGCTTCTCCCGCACGGATTTTTCTGAGCACTGGGTTGGTTTCGAAGTGCTTCTTCAACTCTGCCTCGACCAGTTGTTCGTAGACCTTCATGTCCACAGTCCTGAGACTGGTGCCGCGCCGAGTTGTAACATAAGCGGCTGGGTTCTCCGAGATGTCGATGATCCTGGGAGGTAAGCCGTCATCGGTTAGTTTCTCCCGGTAATGGATGATTTCACGCAAGGGGCCGCGCACCGACTCCAGGTCCTGAACCGTGATATCAGCCCAAAAGGGTCTCGATTTGCAAAGTTTTATGATTTCAGCCCGCTCCCGAACGGGATTCAAATGCATCTGCAAGCGGTCGAGCCGCTCGAAAAATTTGATCTTGAGATCATCAAGAGCCGCCGTCTTACCAAGAATTGCCATCTGCATCCGCGCCACCAGTAAATCGAAGGCATGGGCCTCGCCCTGACAATGCATGACCCGCCAACGCATCAGTGGCGCAAGCGTGGTTCTTAGCATGACAGCGGTTGCCGGTGCGAACTGCCTGAGCCGGCCGCTTGCCAGCGCTGCACGCCGCTCCCGCCATTTCTCTCGTACGGAAATTGAATCCTCCGGTAAATCGGCGATGTCGGCCTCAATCAGTTTGATGATCAGATTAAAGGTGTCCACTTCACTTTTTCGAAGCGCTGATTCGGCAAGGTTCAACCGTTCTTCGAACACCAATTGCAATAGAGATTTCAAGGCTTGTGGCTCGGCAGGCTGATAACCCGTTTCAAAGCGTTCGAAATTACCCCAATGGTCAAAGATTCGAAAAACAGTCTTGTCTTTTCCAGGACCGAACAAATCCGGACACAAACGGGTGCCGCGGCCAACCATCTGCCAAAACTTGACCGGTGAACGGACCGGTTTTGCAAAGACAAGATTGAGGATTTCAGGAACGTCGATACCGGTATCAAGCATGTCCACTGATATCGCGATTACCAGATTCCGGTTGTCGCCCTGCCCCTTGAAATCATCTATCAACTGCTCCGCGCGCGGGTCGTAGTTGTCGATGACCTGACAAAACTGACCGCCATATTGAGGATACATCTCATCGAAAAGACGGCCCATGAGTACTGCGTGATCGTGATTCCGGGCAAAGATTATCGTTTTTCCGATAACTTGGCCGGTTGCCTCCCGAAGACCGTTTTCCATCAAGTTTCGCAGGATTGCCCGGTTGGTATCCTTGTTGTAAATCGCCTTGTCGATCTGCTCCGAACTGAAATCGTATTGCGATGGATCTTCGCCCTGTTCTTCCAATTCGGTGATTTGTTTCTTGTTTAGGCCCTCAAGACGAATACCTTCACGCAAGAACTGCGTAGTGTGCTCGAATACTTCAAATGGCGTCAGATAAGCTTCTTCGACGGCCTGCTCAAGGCCGTAGTGAGCAGTCGGCAATTGACCCTCGCAGTTAAAGAGTTGGTATGTGCTACGCGTGACAAAATCGACCGGCGTCGCCGTCAACCCGACTTGCAGGGAATCAAAGTACTGAAAGAGATCGCCATACACATTGTAGATGCTGCGATGCGATTCATCGGCGATGATGAGGTCGAAAAAACCAGTATCGAAGGATTGATGCACCTTGAGCATAGCCGGATAAGTGGCTATGAAAATACGTTCGTTAGCAGTGCCCGAGACTCGTGAATTGACGACTCTGATCGGCTCCGAAGGTAAAAAGTCTGTAAACGCATTTTTCGCCTGCTTTCGAAGTTCGCGTCGGTCACAAAGAAATAATACACGCTTGGCCCAACCTGCACGGATCAGCAGTTCTGCAAGCGCTATGGCGACACGAGTCTTGCCTGTACCGGTAGCCTGGACGATCAAGGCTTTCCGATAGTGAGAGGAAAAGCGCTCGGCAATGCGTTTTATCGCCTCCATTTGATATAGACGATTGACGATTTCCTGTTGGGGCGACAGCGTCAACAAGTCTGCGCGGTTGTTACGCTGGAACTTTACCAGGTACTGCAGGCTGTCCCTGGAGTAATAGCCGTAAATTTTCCTTGGCGGACAACCAGTCGCATCATCCCATAACCAAATATCAAAGCCATTTGTGTAGAAAATGATGGGACGCTGGTCAAACGCCTTTTCCAGCGCATCGGCATATAGCTTGGCCTGCTTGCGGCCTCGCTCGGGATCAACCGATGTTCTTTTGGCTTCGATGACGGCCAGAGGCGCGCCATCATCATCCCACAGAACATAGTCTGCATAACCATTGCCCGTAAGTGTCGGCTGATCGGCGACCTCAAATTCCTTGGCGACACTATCGGTAGTCTCCGGGCCGGGACCAACATCCCAGCCAGCGGAAGCGAGCAGGCTATCAATGATGCGAATTCGCGTGGTTGCCTCATCAAACGCAAGAAGGTCGACGGATGTCCTTGCCATTGCGGCCAACGAGGCAAGTTCTTCAGCCTCCTTTTCGGCATTTTTACCTTTTTGTCGAGCTTCTTTCCGAGTTTCATCCAACTGGCGCAGCAGATCACTGAGTTGCGCTTCCTGATAGGCCAGTTTATCGAGCGCCTTCCTCTTTTCCCTTTCATGTTCAGCTGTTGATGCACTCGGGTCCGGCGGCCTGGGGTCTTTGAATGATGGTAAGGTACTCGGGTCAACCTTTTCAAAATTCACCGCCAGCCAACGCCCGAGATCATGAGCTTCTTTCAGAAGCCATAATGCGGTTTGAGGTTCTGATGATCCTCCGTGGGCTGCCTTGTTGCCCTGCCTGCGCAGCGCATGAAGCTTGTTCAATACAACCCCAGGGGCAATGGCGCAAAATGCGCTCTCCTGCAACAAGTCAATGAAACTGGGACGCAGTGGTTTCGGCAGGGCTAGTTCATTGTAGATGTCCTGGGTGAGATTTTCGGCAAACGCCCTGAGCTTCACCAAGGCGCTGGCGGCATCCGAATAAGCATAAGATTCCGCAAACCCGCCCAACGAGGCAAGCTCAGGCCAACGTCTGCGGAGGAATTCAAAATTTTCCGATTTCATCGAGAAGCCTCCGCCAAGGTCTGCTCAAAATCGACCCGGTTCAAGATAACGACAGGGGTTTCTTTCGGATGATCCAGTTTTTCAGCCAGATCCAAACGCAGGCGTTTACCAAAGTAGTAGAGCATCGCCTTGCGCACCGGAACAGTCAGTACTGAATTTACCATTCCATAGTCTATGGCAATAGCTTTCTGCTGGGCCTCACTCAGTCTCGGATTTGGCGCCAGCGAAACGTCAAAAAATTCAGTCCAGACAGTATCTTCTGCCGGCGCCACTCCACCATCACCAGTAAGTCTCGCTCCTTCACAGCGCGATAGCAGGAAATCCTTGAATTTGTTGTCGATATGACAATAGGCGCGCACGTGCCACCGGAGCCCATCATTACCGAATGCATGCGGGCTGATGCATCGCCAAGCTGGTTCCGGGCGGGCCGGGTTCATCGACTGATAGAGAACTTCCATCGAAGTATTTTTGCGCAATGCAGACAAAATAGTTCTCAGAACCGGAACATCCACCCGGCGCTGAAGCGTCGGTAGGAAATCAACCGCCGGGGTGCGCAATAACCAATTCGGGCTGCCTTCGTGCTCCAGGGTGCGTACCAGCCTGGAAAGGTAGGTTTCGGCGTTGGGCGCCAGGAAGGCCGGCTTGAAGCCGGCAGCGGCAAAGTATTTTTTTTCGCTTTTGTCGTATTCGGCGTTCCCAGGGGCAATTTCCTGGTACCGGGTTAAATCCTTGGAGGCTTGGGGAACGGACACTCCGAAGAAACTTGTGATGTCTGAGCGATTGACACCACCTTCCCAGAACAGCCGGAATTCTATGAACTCCATGCGCTGCTCTATTCCCCACTTCAGATATTGACCTTCGACAGGCATGTGGCCGCTCATTAGAATAAAAAGTATATCGTAATTAAAAAGCTATCCATATATATTTTATACCTATTAAGATTTGGCTGTCAATAGGGAATCGACGCATGGCAGCATCCCCGTTACGGATTGTCCCTTTAACGCGGCTGGTTTTTGTTTCCCGCCTGTCTTCGGGTCGCACTTGTGCGACCTCTACCGGTGGACGCGGGTTCGGCACATGGCCATGGCCAACTAGGGCGTCAAGTTAAATATATAATCCCTTTAATTTGCTAATCTGAGTAAAGTATCTAGAATATTCTTGACGCGAATCTTCCAGCACAGCGTCATTCATGGAATCAGGAGTCAACACATGCATACAATCATCGGCAACCGCTTTTTAGCGGCCGTGTTTGCAGCGCTTGTAATCGGCGCCGGAGCGCCGGCTCAGGCAGCGGAGTACGATCTTGATATAGAGGGCATGCACGCATTTGTGGAGTTCAAGGTGCCTCATCTCACCTATAGCGTTCTCTCCGGCCGCTTCAATGAGTTTGACGGCAGCTTCACCTGGGACAGGGAAAATCCCGGAGACTCCAGCATCAGCGTGACCATCCAGACCGCCAGCCTGGATTCAAACCACGAAGAGCGTGACCAACACCTGATCAGCGAAGAATTCCTGAATGTGGCCAAACACCCTACCGCGACCTTTGTCAGTACCTCCTATGACGGCGATGCCAGCGGCGGCACCCTGAGCGGGAACTTGACCCTCAACGGGGTGACCAGGGCCATAGAGCTTGCGGTTTCCGCCATTGGCGAAGGCAAGGACCCCTGGGGCGGCTATCGCGCCGGATTCACTGCTACCACCACGCTGAGAGGCCCCCAATTCGGATACAGCCATCCATTTTTCCCCAAGGAAATAGAAATGGCTTTCGGCATTGAAGGGGTACTCAGGGAATAAACCGGCAATCCGGGTTTGCGCTGCTTCCCCGATGCCGCTTGGCCGGGGATTTTCCTCGCCACTCCCTCCTCCTGTTCGAACGGCAGGGCCCGAATAACCGGCTGCGCGCCATGTGCCCGGAGAGTGCCGTGTGTTTAGCGTGCTGATTTGTGCAAACTGAGTTGCGTCTTCAGCTTGACTTCGTAGCCCACGCTCGGATTATTCCGCCAATAGCCGACACCAATGTCGAAATCCTGGCGATTCAGCACGGCGCCGCCCGTCAATGTGGCCTCACCGTCAGCTTCGAGCCACTCAAAATCCAGCGTGACCGGTTTACTGAACCCTTTCAGCGACAGCTCTCCAAAGGCCCTGTATTGATTTTCCCGCACCCACTCAAACCGATTGGCGAGGTAGTGAGCCTGTGGAAACCTGGCAACATGGAACCAATCCTCCTCGGGCAACACTTCATCCCGGTCGACGCTGTCCGTGGTCACGCTGGCGGTTTCTATCAGCACATCAAACCGCGAGGCAGCCAAAGCCTGGGGGTCAAACTCAATCCGTGGGACAAACTGTTCAAAACGCCCATCGAACTCCACCCCCGTGTAACTGCCCACAAAATCCAACCGGCTCTGCTCAGCCAACACTGTCCAGGAATGGCCGCCGGCCGATTCTGTTTCGGCTGCGGGGGGGTCCAGGATGGTTGAGTCAGCAACGGGGTCCGGCGCTGCAGAGAGTGACACAATGGAACTCGCTGAAGCCGCTTCAGCAGGTGCGAATTCAGCTTGCCCGGGGGCAGCCTGCCCTGCGTAGGAACTGCTCCAGGCCAGGTAAACCCAGGCTGCAGCGGCCACCAACACGGCACCGATGGTTGCGGTGGCGCTGAGATTCGCCGGCAAGATTCGACGCATCAGCGGAACCCCGTCCCTGTGGTGTTTGCAAGCCATGCCGATATGACCCACCACCAAGGCCAGTAGCACCACAAACAGAGAGACATGCGCCAACGACGCGGCGTTCTGAAGCGCTTCGTCCGGCCCGGTCAGCATGGGCACGGTAAACCAGCCAAACCAGCGGAACGGGAAGTTTGCCGCCGAATTCAATATCCAGCCACTGAGCGGCAGCAGCAGCGCGACCGCGTACATGGCCCAGTGCCCCAACCTGGCCAGACGCCTCGTCCCTACTGTCAACTCGAGCAGTTCCGCCGGTGGCGCCTGCAACTGGCGCCACAGCAGGCGCAAAATCATCAACGCCAGTACGGTCAGACCGGTGGACTTGTGCCAGACAAACAACTGCACCTTGGCGGGGGAAATCTCAGCCGATTCCGCCAGCCAGCCCAGCGTTGCCGCCACCGCGATACACAGGGCCAGCAGCCAGTGCAGAAACTTCGCTCCTGGGTTCCAGGTGGATTGCGTATTCACAAAGTGCTCTTCTTGATTCGCATCGACTGGTCAAGCCCCCTACTGGCGCTACCCGTACGGGGTATTCTTGTCCAGCCCAAAGCTGGTGGCAAGCCCAGCCTGCCTGGCCCGCACATGTCGCCAGCTTGCTGCGGTGCAGCCGTGATCTTGCTGCGGTGCAGGCCGGGAGCCTGCACCGTAGAAAATCACGATAGCGAAAAGCCGATATCACAAGCGCTTTCGCCTATCGTTCGAGGCGCATAGTGGTGACTATGTAACGAGAAGGATCGGTGAAAGCGCGCAGTGAGAGCGGCTTTGCAGCCGTGATCTTGCTACGGTGCAGGCTCCTGTGTAAATTCACTTGTCCGCCCTTATACTGGTGATAAAGGAGGCAACATGGCCAAAACACGTTCAGAAATGCTGCCGTTAGGCGTAACCCGGGTTCCCCGCTCATGAGCAGCGCCGCCTTTGTGCCGGCCGCACTGGCTGTACTCTGGGCAGGGATATCGCTTGGCGGCTCGCTGATTGCAGCGCCGGCCAAATTTCAGGCGCCATCTCTATCGATACCGACTGCGCTGGAAGTCGGCCGCGCGCAGTTCCTCTGGGTTGGAATCGGCGAAGCGCTGGTATGCGGCTTGCTGATCGCCGCGCTGGTATTCATACCTGCGCCGGGCCCAGGGTTTTTCACCATACCGGTCATCTTGTTCGCTTTGCAACGGCTGGTTGTCATGCCGGTACTCGACAAGCGCAGCCTGCGGGTGATCGAAGGAGGACCCGTAGGCCCCAGGTCACTTCACCGAGTGTACATTCTGTTGGAGGTGGCAAAGTTCCTGACGCTGTTGGGCGCCGCCGCCTCGAGCTTTGCAAACATCCTCAATGGTGCAGGCGGATGATGATGCCGGTCCTTCCTGTTGGAATCCGGAAATATGCGGAAACTACGGTCTTCAGCGATGAAACCGTACCTGAAAAGCTGACGAAACTACACGACACCAAGCCGGGCGTCTGGGGCCGCCTGTGCGTCATCGAAGGCGCACTGGACTACATTATTTCTTGCTCGCCACCGTTTCAGCAGCGAATCGATGCCGGCGAATACGGCGTTATAGAACCTGAGAGTTTGCACCGCGTTCAGATTATCGGACCGGTTCGGTTCAAAATCGAATTCCTGAAAATGCCGGCCTGACCACCTTCCGCGAACCCGTAACCCGCATCATTCCTCTTTCAGCAGGGACATGATTTCCGCCCCGAGAACGAGGTCCTGCTCCATGCCGAACGTCTGCTTTCTCAAGCGCCCTTGACGGTCGATCAGAATCAGCGTTGGCGTACCCTGCATCTGGTATTCCGTCATGGTCCTTGGCGTACCGCCGGCAGCGGTGGGCGTATCGATTCCAACCGGGAAGTTGATCTTGTACTCGTGCAGGAAGGCTTCCAGCGCCTCCTTCGTCCCCTGGGCAAGGTGATGTTCAAATACGGTGTGCAGGCCAATGACCGCCACATCATCCGGGCTGAATGCCTGGCTCACCCGCTGCGCTTGCGGCAGGCCGTGTGAAACACAACCGGGACACAACATCTGGAAGGCTTCGAGCATAACGATTTTTCCGCGCAGGGACGCCAGCGTGATTTCCTGTGGCGCATTCAGCCAGTGAGTGGTTTGCAGCTCGGGGGCAGTTTTCAGTTCCATGGTCAGCTCTCAATAACTACGTGCATTCAGGCAGGGTAACTGAAAAAAGGAAAA
>JAPOQD010000073.1 GCA_026710905.1 Halieaceae bacterium | reverse complement strand
TTTGACTACTTGGCCAAGGTCATTGAGGGTGTGCAATTCCGAGACGGGATTGAAGTCAAAGAGAGTGAAACGATAGATCCGGTCGCCGCTTGATGAATTCGTCATACACCAGATTTGACCATAACTCTATCATAGATCATTTGATCTATTATTATATTACCCGTATTATTCATAATCAAGCGAGAAAAATATTCGTGGAGGAATCCAATTTTGGAGATTGTTGGCGGTGGCAGTGTTGTTGAGTTAGGCCCTGAACACGAAGGGCCTCACGAAAAAGACAATCACACATTTTGGCAGGAAAGTGTCGTGAATATTTGGTGGGATTCAAATAACCAGATTGGTGGATTCCATCGGATCGGGCACGAACCCAATCGCGAAGAAGGTCCAAAAATAGCGCTCTCCAACCATCTCTGGTCACCCGAATGGATTTACAAGGACACTCGCGATATCCCAATGCAGGAAAAAGATCAGTTTCCCAATGGATTTGGCGCCGGTGAGACGTGTCTTTTCGAATTTAAGGATATGCAGGCTCTTTGGACGGTACGCGACAAGGATAATGGTGTGTCCGCCTATTTGGTGCTTAGTGATAATCATGTACCAATTAATATATACCCTAGTAGTGGCGCTATTTCTGAGGTTGCACCGAATCACATGGAAGTTAGCTCAATCATTACTGGCTCCATGGAAATCAAGAGTAAACATTATGATGTCCAAGGCCAGGCCTTCCGCGACCATGGTTGGGGTGTGCGACACTGGGATTCATACGCGAGCCATCGCTGGATTGCGGGCTCGTTTGGTCCAGGCATGACTATCTTCGTCGTAACCTTTCTCGATACCGACAATAATCTTTCTAAATTTGGTGCGCTTATTCGCGACAATAAGTTGGCATATGCGACTGATATCGATGTCGTGACTTACATGGAAGTAGAGGGAACCAGTCATCGGGGCGGACATGTAACGATGACATTAACAACGGGAGAAGTCCTTGAAATCGAATGCCGGATGCTAACGAAAGGAGTCATTTCCTGGATAAATGGTATTTCCTGCGTTGACGTTATGTGTGAAATGACCTGTGGAAATAGAAAAGGTATTTGCTGCTTTGAGATGAGCAATAATCCAATGCACGGACATTTTCGACCGAAATTCGCAATTAACGCCATTGAAAAGAATGGTTTACATAAAATCGGTTAAGTCATTTTTCAGCCCAATAACACATTCACTAACCGTTCTTGTTTTTATAAGCAGATACGTGAGAGAGATTAATAATGACCGCTGACATACAGCTGCTACAGTGTCTACGTACTACCCTGACTCAGGTTGGCGAATCGGACGCACCCAGCGTACAGGAAGCATTACTGGGTGCTGCGGATCTTGTATTGAATGAGTTGATTCATCGTCAGGATAGAGATTTTTATTTAGATCACTATCAGTCGGGTTGCGAGCTAGCAAAAGAAGGGCTTAATTTGCTGGGTAATGATAACGCTAATCTTTCTGTATCGCTTCCAGCGCAGTTGCCAGTGGATGTGTCGTCAGAAAAAATTAAACAGCAGTCAGAATTATTATTCAAATATTTAGTAGAGATTGTTGATCGTCTACCTACGTCGGGTGAAGAACAAACTGCGGACTATCTGGAACGAATGACTGACTGGGAAGTGAATCTTTATGCTCGTCAGGTAGCCACCGCTCCACAACCAGCGCAGGAGGTTATGGAGAATGTCGTTATAACCCGCGACCGATTCGAGGCTTATTTAAAAAATAAATTTCCTGAATGGACTAATCTTTCAATAACCAGTTTTACACCGATATCCGGCGGGTTTTCCAAGAGCACGATATTGGTTGATACGCAAGACGACGTAAATGGGGAGCAGTCCTTAGTCATACGTGCTCTGCAGGGAACACATATCATCGAACATGATGCTGGCAACATCATTAATGAATACCCCGTTGTTAAGCTGGCTTTTGATTGCGGGTCACCCGTGGCAGAGCCACTTTGGCTGGAAGACGACGAAAAGGTGTTTGGCGTCCATTTTTTCGTTTCCAGAAGGGCTAAGGGCGAAATACTTGGTACGGCGGCAGGTGCAACGGCGCCACTCACTGATGCTATCGTCGAAGATCTCATATCGGTGTTAGCCAAGCTGCATAACATCAATCTCGCTGATCATCAAAAGGTTGTTGATAACACCATCCTGGATAAATGGTATAGCCTGGGTAGCATGCAAGAAAATACTCGCGAGTGGATAAAGTACTGGCGCACTCAGGCGGAGGAATGCGGAGCGGTCAACTCTCCACTTATCGAACGCGGTTTACGATGGTTAGAGGATAATATTGAAGAATGCATGGAGAAACCTGTACTGGTCCACGGCGACTATGGCCTCCACAATATACTTATAGAAAATGAGAAAGTCGAAGCATTGTTGGATTGGGAGGGTACCCGCGCTGGTGATCCTGCAGAAGAGTTATCATGGCTTTTGGCTTGTCTTGGCGGTTATCTGGATGCCAACAAAGCGCTCAAACTATATGAAAAAAAAGCAGACAACAGAAAGATAAGCGAGTTTCGCTTGCGCTATTTTCAGGTATTTGATTGCATCAAGATGCCCATAGTCTGTATCGCGTCCTTAAAGGCATTTGAAAATCAGCTCGATAACATTCAGTTTGCAATTCTGGGGCTGCGCTTTATGCATCACAATTCTCGACAACTTAATGAAGCCATTCGACTAGCAGAAAAAGCAAAAGACATTGGATTGTAAACGCAAGTGTTTCTATCACGGCATTAACTCTCATGTTGAATGGAAGAATCTTTTGCCTCCCTGTAAATTCCTTGCAGCATTATTGGGACCATACAACTGAAATAAATTGTAAATACGACAACCGGTGTCCAGAACGCCAAAATACCGTTCCAGGCAAACGGACCTGACTTGAAAAATATTGCCAGGCCGCCTGGAGCAACCAGTAAACCTACCCAAAGATTTAAAAAGCAAATCCAACGAGGGAAAAATGGACGATCCCTCTTGTCCATAAGCCCGGCAACTGCGATTGCAATAGCCATCAAGGTAAACTGTGGAAAAAACATGACGAATTCCAGCCACGCAAAATCACTAAAAAGGAAAATTAATTCAGGATCGCGTTCGAGCCGGTAAACGCCTGGCGCCCAAAAAACAAAGGGGAGCAAAAACGCTATAGTATTACAAACACCAGCGGCAACAACCGTAATCGCCCAGACAGGTCGTCTACCTTCGATCGCCGCCAATTGAACCGCTATAACTGCAGACCATGGAATAAAAAAGATCGCAGAGATAATACCAAGAGGCATTGCAAGACGAATCATATTAATATTGTCCTGATAGCGCTCTAATATTTCTGTGCTCGTCAGAGTGGGTGATGGGGGTGGTATAAATTGAGCCAGAGGCCAACAGGCTATAAAAAACAACATAAAGAACGCCACGCCTGACCACACACACATAATCTGACTTTTCGTATTCATCATGGACATACCCTACTTTTTAGACGATTTTTATCGTCTTCGCTTTATCACCTGTCGTACCGCTATTTTCACACAAATGACTGAATCAATTACCACTATTTCAACAGCATTTTTTTTACTTCGCAAAAGAGTGAAATGAATATTAAAATGCTTTCACACAATCGAGTAATTCAACGCTTGTCAAGCTGACTACTCTCCATACATTTTTAGCATACCAAGCCGACGCCCCTCAATGATTTTCGCGCGTTCATCCGGTGTCACTCGCTCAGTATTATCGGGTACCAGTTTCCCCACTTCATTTAGTGCAACCTTGATTACTTTTGGCTCCACACTTACTTTTCCGCGATACTTTCGGATCGCCAGGCAGCCTTCCTTTCGGCCGCAGGTATCAAGCCAGTTGGCGCTGCCGTTAGCGCTCCCAACGTGAATAAGCTCTCTCTTCTATTCATAGTTATGCGTCTCCGAAGGGTCAATTATCTTAATTTTTCCGGTATTTCCGTCCACTCTTACTAGTGCGCCATCCGGTATAACGTCCATCGCTTTCGGGTATTGCACAGCTGGTAGACCGTACTCTCGAGAAAGGGTAGATCCATGCGCAAGCAAGCCCCCGGTTTCCAACACCAAACCTTTGATAATCAGGAAAACCGGCGTCCAACCTGGGTCAGTACTATGCGTAATCAGAATATCGTCTTTCTCTACACGATTTATGTCTTTGATATTACGAATGACTTTTGCCCGCCCTGTAACAGCCCCCCGACTTGTGCCAATGCCTTGAAGTGAACTGTCCTCAGCTTCCTCTTCAGAAGCATTGCTAAACTCTGCTGCGCGGTTATTCTGAATGTAAGTCGGCAAATCAGCCTGACCTGAACGGCAGCGCTCAAAATCCCGCTTTCTACCATCGATCTTTGCCCGTACAAGAGCGTTTTTTGCGTTTCCGTCAAAGAAGTCAAATAGCTCTTGCATTCCCAGAAAGTAGTAATCGTTTTCATCTTTAATGAGATTCCGTTCACACAGGCGCTTGCCGAGCTCGACATAACCCCGCTTGGCTTG
Organism: Halieaceae bacterium; assembly: GCA_026710905.1. Taxonomy (GTDB): domain Bacteria; phylum Pseudomonadota; class Gammaproteobacteria; order Pseudomonadales; family Halieaceae; genus JAPOQD01. Next base: position 44,817 of record JAPOQD010000073.1, on the reverse strand, counting down.
ATAAAGGCATATGTCAGAGGCATACCGAAGCTGATCACGAAAAACCAAAAACCGCGAAATCCAATCGAATAGTACTTTAAACGCCCCTGCCTTCAGGCCGCCCAGCTGCTTCTCCGTGATGTTGTCAACCACCTCCTGAATAAATCGCTCCCTCTCAGCATTGACGCGCTCTTCATTTTCCTCGGGATTTGACACATTCTCACTATTGATTAAGGCCAGCAGTGCGCCATAGTCAAGCCCAGGGTTCTCTCCGCGCCTTTCAAAATAGAAGTCCCTGTCTTCATGGCCACGATGCGGATAACGCTGTACAAATTCACCGTGTTCCTCAAGAAATCGCTTGCCCTCATCAGTTGCCTGCAGATCATCAAAAAACGCTGCTTCTGAGCTTTTCTCAAAAATTGCTTTAAGGGAAGAACTTGCGCGAATTTTTTCTGCCAGTTTCCATAGCTGTAGATTTTCCACCGTGGTGGGTGTGCGCTCGGTCGTACCGCTCATTAAAGCGCCCATAGCGGCGAAGGTATCACCGTCATACCAGTTTTCGAGAATCCACTGAAGCGCGCAAAATGCGTCACGGGAGTACACGTAAAAGCCGAACCATAGTTCGTCTACATAATCTATTTCCTCGCGAATGTGCGTGTCGATGTAGCTTTTGAGATCACTATCCGACAAGGCTTCGATCTCGCTCTGCGAAAGCCCTTCCACTTTATCAGCCCGACCGTTATACCATTCGTAAAAACAATCAAAATATTTGTAGGGACCGACCGCGCGATCGCCTGAATCGATAGCACCAAGATGCATAGCAAGCACGTCAGCCAACTTTAATGGAGCTGCCTTCACCTCATCGTGCCATTGTGGGGCGACGTGATCCAGAACATGGGGATAATCGCGAAAAATGGGTAAGGTAATGTTTTCCAGCATCAATCGTTCAACGTTTGAGTTGTAGTAGGCCTTGGAACGATAAAATTTGAAAACGGGCTCTTTGGGGTTTCCGTCGGCATCTACGACCTCACTGACACCGCATAACCGCGCTGATCGATAGGCTCCTTTCGAAAAACACTCCGACCGGAAGGTGAACATAAGCGGTGTAATAGCGCCCGTCCATTGTTCGTCCGCCCAGGAACTCGTCCAGACAGTTGTGGGCTTTTCAAGCTCTGCGGAATTGCCGAATGCTAAATCTTCGCCCCAAAACAGCTCTACACCAGTGACTGGTCGCGACTGTAGCAGATAAAATTTTCCATGCTCATCCATTGCCCATTCAATGTCTTGAGGCAAACCGTCATATTCATCCTCTACCTTACAACTTAATTTAGAAAGAGTACTGACCTGCTCGTCATTCAGGCAAAATATCGATCGCTGTTCCGGAGCGGTCTCAATTTCCTTCACACCCGCCTCACTGCCGGGGTCGCGGATAATTTGAACTTCTTTGGTACCGAGCGTTTTTGCTTTTATTATCAATGTGTTCGTATCCACAACAAACTGATCTGGCATTGTCATACCGGAAACAACAGACTCACCTAGACCCCATCCGGCGTCGACGACAATTTCATTGGTCGCCGCATTTACTGGGTTAGCCGTGAACACGACACCAGCAACTTTTGCCTGAACCATCCTCTGAATCACTACGGCAATGGGCGACTCGAAGTGATCAAAACCCATACTCTCGCGATAAGACACAGCACGAGCTGTCCAAAGCGATGCCCAGCATCTTTTGAGTGCCGTCAATAAATGATCCAGACCGCTGATATCTAGATAAGTATCATGCATCCCAGCAAAAGAGGCATCACCTAAATCCTCTGCTATTCCTGATGAACGTACGGCAACGTAAGTTTCAATACCTATTCGCCCATAAGCTTCCGAAACATTGGCCACCAAATCAGACGGAATCTCTTTTTGCTCGATCAGCATTCGCACTTGCAAGGAACGTTTCTCTATATCGTCAGCGTCCTTTGCATTTAGAGTTTCAATGAGCTGCGCAATTTCAGTTTTAATGCCCGACGCAACCAGAAACTCTGAGTACGCACCGGCTGTGACTACAAAGCCTTCGGGTACGTCAAATCCAGATTTAGCAAGGCGCCCCAAATTTGTGCCCTTACCCCCTACCAGGTCAATCGAATTTATTTCCTCGTCATGGAACCAAACAATTTGCTTCATAATATATATTCGTTAGAGCGATGAATTTACAGCCGACTGCGGCAATTGCGTCAGCACATTTTCCGGAGCAATTTAATTACGCTTGCGGGTGCTTTATACCTCATAATGTTTACTCTCTTTTCTTTTATCTTTAAGCACAAACGGTAGTATCAAGATACCGATAATGATAGAAGGCAGTGAGGACAACAAGGGCTCCGGAGTGCCTCGCAATGAGTGCATACCCAGAATGAGCGCGCTGGCCAGCGAGCCACAAACGATTGTCGACACGGTAATTGCCACAACCGTTGACTCGAACCGCCTGCTTATCCACTGCGCAAATCCAAACAACCAGCTACCCACAAACACCGTATACACAAACTGCTTAAGCCCGGCCGTTACCGAACCCAGCCAGTTCACCGGGTCGGTAGCTGCCACATTAATTGCAAATACCACCAGTGCGAATACCACCCCTGCAATAACACCTGACCTCCAGTCAAAATGTTTCATCCAGCTATTTCTTTGAACAGCTTCCAAATTACCAGTTTCTCCACAACTGTGCATCAATGGCAATCTTCTACAGTTGTTTCTTGCGCTGTTCCGGTGTTACTTTTTCTGCCAGCGAAGATAGCTTGTGCGCAACGTCTGATAATGCAACTTCCTCCACGTCAGGTTGCGGCGAACTACTGTACCCCATCCAGCGCAGCGACATAAAGAGGTAATTTGCCTCGGCAGCATCACCCAAATCATCGGTAGCGATTTGATCAATAACATTGGCGCCTTTAAGCCGTTCCAGCAACTCAGGCCACGTTGCCTCTTCGGGTTGCTCCGCAATAATCGGTAAGGCCACCGAGGCGACACTGGAAGACAGAAAAACCTTTAAGAAACTTTTTGTCATTTTTTTCGCGGTATCTCTCGTAAATTCCTGATAGAGGTTAACGGCGGCAAATTAGATTTCGTTCTGCACCGAAAAATACTGTTGGTATTTCTGATAAGCCTGACGCTCCATGGCAATGTTTTCACTATCACCCAGCACGTAGCTATGCGCCGAGTGTTTGTTGCGAGGGTTTGCCTGCATATACTCGCGCAACGCCTGCCCGGATTCGGCTTCTGCTGTTACGTCAAAGTAGTGGTAAATATTCAGTACGGCCTGCACGGGATCTGCGACGAGATCCAGATATTGCAGGTTGTAGAGCTGTGATTCAGGCAACACTCCAGATTCGAGCAACTCGATAGGCCTGCATAAATTAAATGCGCTAATTTCAGGGTTGGTAAACATGGCCATGGAATCGCCAATAAACGGATGATCACTGCGACTCCAGTACAGCGTGCCCAGCAGGTTGACTACCGATGCCAGTGCTTTAACAGGGTCGCGGTGCGGCCAGATAAATTTGACATCAGGATAGACCTTGAGGATTTCAGGTATATGCATGATGCAGGCTGGCGATTTCATGACCCAGCGCTGACGCGGATTTTTCCACTGCAGCAATTTGAGCACGCGCTTTTCGTAGCGATATACTGCTTCCATATCAGCCGTTTGTAGGTAAGCGGCATAGTTGGGCGCCTGCCCGCCGAAGGAGAGTAGCCAGGGTGATATGAAAGTCAGGCAATGCAACTGGATACACTCGGTGGGTATTTTCGCGCCAAACTCGTGCATGGACGCGAGCTCTGGCACCACGCGATTCAGTGTACCGATAATATGATCCGCTTTCGCAATACGTTCGTCGCTGTGGTAGTTTTCCTGCGTTGGGGGTGGGCAGGGGTACATAATCTCCCACCCCATTGTTGTACCGTTAGCCGGATCGGCAGACATAATATTTTGCAGTAGCGAAGTTCCTGACCGGCCCTGACCAATAATATAAAAGAGCCCGTCCACTTCTTCGTCGTCAATCTCGGGGTATTGCTTGTAGGCTTCCTGTATCTGCAAGCGCGCTTCGAGGTGAATCAGCAGGTCAGCGCGCGTCATAATGCGCCCCATCAAATGCAGTCGCGCATGCTCCTCGAGGTCGCGCACCAGAATGCCAAACGGCTCGCGCCAGTTGTCGTCGCCAAAGTCGCGGAGGCCGGTGTTACGCTTGGCCGTTTCTATTAATGACTCTTCATCCAGCGGTACCAAGTTGGCAATATCCATATAACTACCTTCCTGAATGATCTTCTGTACCCAATCCGGTCGCGGCTTAGGCCGCCAGATTTTTTGCCTCGCGGTTAACCGTGTATCAATTTGATCAGCGCTGCTATTCGCCATTGTCAGTCTCCTTTTTTCAGGTTTTATTGCGTGCGTGCTATAGAGTATTTCTGGCTAGAAGTAATGTGGCGGTTGTGTACGGTCATTCGACCTCGTCAATTACCACGTTACCGGTATCACCGTTAACCGTTATTTTTGCACCGTCTGGAATCAACTGTGTGGCGTTGGCCAGTTGCACACAGGGTAGACCGTATTCGCGCGATAGACAGGAACCGTGCGCCAACACTCCGCCCGTTTCCAGTACCAGACCGGCAATAACAATAAACACTGGGGTCCAGCCCGGGTCCGTTGCATGACAAATGAGTATTTCGCCCTCTTCCACACGACCTATTTCGTCGAGGCTGTGGACTACTCTGGCAATACCACTCACCCGACCTCGACTGGTACCCGCGCCCTGCAACTGTCCGTCTTCATGGGCATCAGTTGCACTGTCGAGATCGATTTCCTGACCGCGCCGCAAGTAGGGGCCAAGTTTTGCCGTCTTGTTCAAATAGGCTACAAAATTGCGTTTGCGCGCTGCGATCTTGGCTCGCACAAGCGCCATATTATTAGTTTTACCATCGATCAAATCGTAGAGCTCGAGTTTGGCAAGGAAGTAAAAATCGCCTGGCGATTGCAGCAAGCCGCGCTGCTCAAGCCGCCAGCCTATTTCTTCACAACCGCGCTTGATCGCCATAGTCGTGACGTCAGCCATCATGCGCTCGTTGTCGCGCGCCATAAGGAATTTCAGGACGTAGTCCAGGATCAGCTTAAACAGTTCACCCGGTACATAACCCAAAGGTTTCTTGCGAATGTTTTGCACCACCTCCTCGAGAACCTTTTCGCGCCGCTGATTGATTTCCTGCTCTTTTTCTTCTGGGTCGTGCGATTGCTTCACACTCAACATGGCTTTTAAGGAGCGGTAATCGATAGCTGGGTCTTCACTCCTGCGTGAGAAATACATATCTCTGTCCTGATGTCCGCGATGACCGAACATATGGAGAAACCTGGTGTATTCCTCAAGGTATTCTCTTCCCGCATCGCTATTCTGGAGTGCGACGAGAAAATCTGCGTTTTGATGAGAGTTAAAGAGATCGAGCAGTTCCGGTGTGTGACGGATTTTTTCAGAGAGTTGCCAGAGCTGGTAGTTTTCCTCCATGGTAACCGTGCGCTTGGGTACACCGGTCATCAAGTCTACCAGTGCATGGTCGTTTTCACCGTCATACCACTTGTCCAGCATCCAGGCAAGAATGCCACTCATATCGCGCGCATAGATCCAGAATGGCACCCAGATTTCGACGTAGTAACTTCCCTCATACTCTATGGTGTCATCAATATGCTGTTTCAGCGCTTTATCAGTAAGCTGACTGACGTCGACATTGAGATACTCGCGACCGCGTGCAACGGTTTTATCCACCAGCTCGTCAAATACCTTTAGCCATTTAAAGAAGCCGCGCGTGGGGTAATTAAGGCCCGTTCGAAAGTAACCTTTGAGATGGCTAATTGTGTCAAACGGTGCCACGGTAGCAGCTTCTCTTTCTTCAGGGGGCAGCGTGCCCAGCATCAATGCTCGAAATGGTGGCGGGCAGGCATCTTCCACCAGAATCTTTTGCACGCTGGTGTTGTAATAGGCCTCGCTTTTGTGGAATTTCCAGAACCACATTTTTTCGGCCTGTTCAAGCCCCATCGTTTGCGCAAGGTGGTCGTGTGAAAGCTGCCATAAATAGGCGCGCCAGGAATAGAACAGCGGCGTAATGGCGCCGGTCCAGACCTCATCAGCCATGGCCTTTGTCCAGGTTACGCTTTTATCTTCAGGCGTTTCTTTCCAGCCATCGACATCACTGTCCCAGCTAAAATCCACGCCGGTAATCGGGCGAGACTGCAAGAGATAAAAGGTACCGTCGCATAGCGCCCACTCAATGTCCTGAGGTAGTCCACCGTAGTACTCCTGCACGCGCAGACCAAGACGCGCGAGCTCAGCGACTTCAGATTCTGTTAATGCGCTGCGCCGGCGATCGGCTTCAGGCACATCAGTCGTAGCGGTACCACCAGATACAAGGCGGTCAATACGCAGCTCTTTAGTGCCTATGCGGTTTTCCAGAATCTCCAGCTTGTCGCTGTCGACAATAATTTCATCTGGCGTGACTATACCCGAGACGATTGCCTCTCCCAATCCCCAACTTGCGTTTGCCGTTACCTCATTGGTTTGCGCATTCATGGGATTAGCAGTAAACATGACTCCCGACACATCCGATGCCACCATTTCCTGCACGACCACGCACAGGCTAACTGACATATGCTCGAAGCCCTTGCTGTGGCGATACGCAACCGCTCTTGCCGTCCAGAGTGATGCCCAGCAACGTCGAATGGCATCCAGTAACTGTTCTTCACCTTTGATATCGAGGTAAGTGTCGTGCAGCCCGGCAAACGACGCTTCTGCCAGGTCTTCTGCAGTTCCCGATGACCTGACAGCAACAAAGGTCTCGTTGGTGACGCTGCGATAAGCTTCGCCTATCTCCTGCTTCAGCGCTGCAGGAATATCATGCTGAACAATCAGCTGCCTTATTTCGGCACTGACCTTTTCTACATTGTCTGCGTCGCCGTAATCGATAGTTTCAGTGAACGAAGTTATCTGCTTCGCCAGTCCGGAATCCGATATATGCAATTGATAAGCGTGGGTAGAGACGCAGAATCCTTGTGGCACACGGAAGCCCGCCTGGATCAGTCGCGCGAGATTTCCGCCTTTTCCGCCGAGCAACGAATGATTTTCTTCAGAAGTGGCGAAATTCAGAATGAAGTTTGACTGCAAGTCCAAGGGTTTATTCATGCGTCGATTCTCGCATTAAAAAAGGGCTCTGACCCCTTTTTTCCGGGTTGAGATCGGGATGATCGAAGCCGGTAAAGTGCAAGGCCAAGTCGTCATCGAACACTGCAGCACACCAAGTTAGCGGCGGGATCGGGTGGTCGACTTCGGGGCGTAACTGTTCCCAAGACCGGTCTCGGGTAAAGTATCCATCCACGTCATAGTGCTCGCCACGAAGAGTGAGTTCCCCGGTGACCTTCATCGCCTGGGTGAAATGTTTGTCATCGGTTCGCACTGCTGGTGGCATGATCGCCGTTTGAGTGAGTGAAAAGCTCGTTTGTTCGCGCTCATCCGAAAACTCAACTGTCAGTTCTTTTCCGGCATCAATGACTTTCTGCCGAATGCCGATGGGTGATACCCAATCGTCCAAGTCAAGTTCTGGTGTGCGGGTAAAGGCCTGATAGTTGAAGTAGTCCGCTTGCAGCATATGGCGCTTCCGACCCCGCCAAATCCAAGCGCCTCCCGTGCATATCTGGCTGGTAGGATGAAACCAGTGATAGATCTCGCCGTTGATCTCCTCTTCAGGGATATTGAAGCCGAAGTAGCTGGTTTCGGATGAACTGGCGTCGTTTTCGTCAGCCGCGGGGTGGAGCCGCTCGTCGCGCAGTGTGAATTCCGTTGTTCGAAATCCCAATTCCTGTTGTGGATACAGGTCCTTTTTCGCCAGTTTGTTCGTGTCCGTCATCGGCCTTGGCTCTACTAAGAGTTAGGTTGGTTATGCTAATATATCCAACTTCGTTGGCGGTCGCCAGCCGTAGACGCTGCAGTCGGTCACGTGCCGACCCAGGCTGCCAAGGACCTCGCGTCAAGAACATCATTCATCATTGAAGCCGCTCGCAGGGAAAAAAATGGAAAGACTATTGGTAGGGATGGCAGCACTGTTTCTTCTTTCAACGGCTTGTGCAGAAACCACGCCTAGCTCTGCGCTTTCGCAGGGACCGAGCCCCAAAAAACCGCCGGCCGTCCTCGTTGATGCATCCGTTCCGTCCGGTAAAGAAGCAGCGTTTGGGCCTTACCTGAGGGCGTTCTCGAGCTTCTTTTGACCCGGAGAGAGGAGGTGGTGCCGGTCATCTTTTTTGGCCATGTTTGATTTAGGTAGGTCATGCTAATATTCGGTGATCAATACCAACCCTAGATGGCGCAGCGGTGACCAATCCCATGCAGAGAGGCAAGCGACCAACACGCGTTCGATTTGATGCCATAAGGCCGTCGATAACGTCTTCCCTTGGAGGCAGGACAATAGCGCTGACGATAGGAATGTTGATCTTCGGTTCTCCCACGTTAGCCGCTGAGGCCCCGATCAATCCCTTTGTGGCGGATAGCCCCTATGTGACCACCCACGCGGACGTGAATGTGAGTGCGTACTCTAAGGTGGCGGGACCAAAAACTGCATCCCGCACGCTTTCGGCCGACGAGATTCGTATTCAGCCCCTGGGGTTTGCGAACGGTTGGGAGTATTTGTATTCCAGCCCCTATCCTGATGGACGGCGGACCATCATTGCGGGTGGACGTGATCGGATTGTGAAACTCGATACCGATTCGCTAGCCGTTATCCACACGCTACCCATCGGTGAGGGTTCCCTTGAGCCTGAGGAAAACTACCACCGTTTCGTTGCCGACATGGACCGGTTGGTCCGTGAGGTTGAGCAAGACCCAGCGGCGTTACAGACCTTTTTGGATCGAGCATACGCGGACCTGATACCCGCCCTGCAAACCGGTGCCGGCACCATCTACAAGATATTGAGCCGCGACAACACGTTGTATCTCACGGTGAGGGATCTGGATTCCGGCCAGGTTTTCGTCGAGGCTTATGGTGACGTCAACGCCGACGAGTTCGAATCGCCTTTGGAATTGAAGCGGCGTTTCCCCCTGCCGAGGGGCGAAGGTGATCCGTCCATTCCCATGGCAGTCAACATGACGTTCGACGGGCATGTGGTCGTGGTGACCAGCGACGGCCGAGTATTCATTTTGTCCCGCGACCTCGAGTTGAAGCATTCAATGACGTTACCCGAGGCTCGGGCGGCGGCGGGCAACAGTGCTGACTGGATGGCGGGCATCGTGCGCAATGGTGTGTCCGTTGACGACGAGGGTGGCATTTACGTTGTTTCCCGATCTCATTTGCATCGTGTGCAGTGGACGGGGGAGAGCCTCTCGCTGGAGCCCGAGGAGGGGGCGTGGACCATGCCCTATCACAGCGGTGTCAACGGCAGTGGAACAACACCCACTCCCATTGGCTGGGGGGAGGGCGCCGACCATTTGCTGGCGACCTTGGACGGGGGCGACGGCGTGCTCGTCTTGTGGCGGGATGAGATTCCCTTGGATTGGGAGGGCTTAGAAGGTTATCCACGCAGGGTTGCGGGTGTTGCAATCTTGGACTTGGGCGACGGGACGCCAGCGGACATGCACATGGAGGCATCCCCCGTTGCCTCTGGATATGGGTTTTTCTGGCAAAACGATACGCCTAAAGTACCGCTCCCTGATCAGCAATCGCTAAGCCAGAAGATCTTTGCCAAGTACTCGTCGGTGGCGGTTCCGAAATACCAGGTTACCGGGGGCGTGAAATATGAGTGGGATCCGAAAACACGAAAACTGGGGAAGGCATGGGTGACGGAAACGCGATTCGCACCAAACATTTGCGCACCGAACGTAAACGGTTTGTTGTATTGCGTCGGCGTGCGTGACCACGACTACACCATTGAAGTGCTCGATTGGGAGACGGGGGGCTACGTATATCACCTCGTTTTAGGATCAAGTATCCGATTCAACCCCATGGCAGTCGTGACGCGCATTGCCCCCAACGGCAGTATCGATACCAGTTCTCTTGGCGCCGGAATCATGCGGATCTCGACTCGAGGAATTGGCGCTGACTAGCATCTGTTAGTACTCGTCATATTCAGGTGATGAATGCCTTCTTTCAACGAGTCTGTGTATGGAGTGGTATCGCATGTATGGTGTGCTTTTTTACCGGTTTGGTTATTGCGCAGATGGTAGCAGCTGGCGCCAACGGCGCAGCCTTCCTCTTTCCTCCCGTATTTATTCTTATTGCATCATTTCGGCCGGAGCGGACCCCCGAAATTACACATCTCTTATTCGATCCCGATATGCAACCCAGGGACATCACGTTGGAGTTCATCCGCCGGATCTCAACGGCCATGGACGACCTCGATACCTTGGGCGCCCTCTAAATGGCCCTTTGAGGGGAATGGGTGCGCTCTCCGAAGCCGAGTGTGCGAAACAAAGCGAGGCACGAAAATCGAAATGAAACGCGACGAACAATGGCAACCCGCAGCTCGGCCCGACTGGGTGAGCAAAGTGGGAGATTTTGGAGGTGTTCCCTGACATGGGATTCGTTTGGATCCATAGAGACCCGGTCAAGGCGCTGGCGTCTGTGGTCAATCTCATGGGTACTCTTTTATGGTGCAGATCAGATACGCCCTTTACGAATTTCCCCTTGGAGGTGTGTACCGATGCCAATATGGCGGCGGGCATGTTGTCCCAACCGATCACCTGGATCGAAGAAGGTCGCTTGCCTAAGGAACGATTGTGTAACGTGCAGTATCTGGATTTTGTTGACGATCCACTTAACGTGGCGGCAAAGATTTACGACGGGTTGAATCTCGAAATGACAGAAGAAGCTCGGGTTGCAATGTTGACCTACATGGAGGAAAACCCGCGAACCAAGCGGCCGGCGCACCGATATTCGGTCGGTGACGGCGACGCGATCAGCGCGGAACGGGCCGCTTTCAAGGAGTATCAAGATTACTTCGACGTGCCGAGCGAGGTGTAACGAAATGATCGCTTTTCGCCGCGCACGCAGCCGGTTCTTTTTGAGTATATTTGGAGTGTTTTTGATGACCAATGCAGCGGTAGCCGAGTCAAATAGCGATGACATGCATGAGGCCTGGAAGAATTTCAACGATAGCGTTGCCCGGGCGTACGAGACGATCAAAGAGACACCGCGTTACAAGAACAGCCCGGAGCATCGCGCGCAAGCCCTCTACAGCATTGCCGAAGCGCAAACCATGGCCTACAACTTTGTCATCGCGCCGCGTCAGAACAATCCGAGGATTTACGGGACAACCTCGTGGAACTCCTATTTATACACGCTCGGACAAAACGGGCCGGACGCGCTCTACGGCATTATGCTGCTCAACGGCAAACAAACCTATCGATTGAGCGGTCGTCTGGGTGATTTGAAGCTGATTTTGTTCCAGCTCCACAATCAGATTCTTGGCTACCCGGGCTCCAAGCCACTGGGTAACTACGACCTCAACGACTTCGAGGTGAACGCCGACGGTAGTTTCGAGATCATCATGAGCGCCGAGGAGCATCCGGGGAACTGGATCGCGCTCGATGGCGAGTCTGAGTTCAATTTCGTGATTGTCCGGCGTTGGTTCGGCGAATGGTCCGACGATGTGGGGTCCATGGACATCGAAATGCTCGAACCCCTAAACGGCTATTCGGAGTTTGATGAAGGCGCGCTGGCGATGCGGTTGAACATGGCTGCTCACTTCGTCACCTTTCTGGTGGAGGAGTGGAGCATCGGCCTACACGACTTGTACATCAAGAATGCGGGAGGAACAAACAAGCTATGGTATATGGGTGGAGAGGAACTGGTGGATCTATTGGGCAGCCCGTCCACCTCTTACGGTTTGGGTGTGTTCGACTGTGCCGAAGACGAGGCACTCATCATCGAGAGTGGTCTGCCGGAGTCGGCATACTGGAGCTACCAGCTTGGTGATGTCTGGTCCAAATCCCTGGACTTTACCCACAAGCAAACTGACGTGAACATGGCCCGCGCGGTGATTGACGTCGACGGCAAATTTCGAGCTGTGGTCGCACACCAGGACCCCGGGGTGCCGAACTGGCTCGATCCCGTGAGCCGCAAGGAGTTCACTATTGTGTTCCGGAATTATCGCGAGACCGGGGACAGCCGAATAGCTCCGCCGACCGTCAAGCGGGTGAAATTTTCTGAGATTCGCGACCAACTTCCGTCGCAAACGGCGGAGATCTCGACGGAAGAACGGGAAAGACAGCTCGATCGGCGCCGCAAAGGCTACGTAAAAATACTCGACACCTATTAGCGATAGCTGTTGACTTGGTCGGCGTCTCGCCCGATAGGAGGATTACAATCACCTCTACGAATAATTGAAGAAGGATGCCATGCACCTATCCAAGTACGACGGCTTTCACGTAACGGTCCGGAGTCTTCGAGTCATTCTGTTGTGCCTCGCTGGGATTGCTGCGCCGAGCCTTGCTCAAGATGTGCGACCTCCCCAGCATCCGTTTTTAGCGGACTCCGCTTACACCATGCTGCACGCCAACGCAGCGAATACCGACAGCAATTACGTCGAGGGTCCCATCGACGAGACGCGCCGGTTAGGCGCGGACGAAATCACTTGGAAGCCTTTGGGCCCCGGCGACGGTTGGGAGTTTCTTTACTCCGGTCCGTATCCTGACGGTCGCCGTGTGATATGGGCAGGGGGGAGCAACGCCGTATTCAAGTTGGACGCCGACACGTTACGGATCATTTCTACTCATGTGCTGAAGCCCGGGCGGTATTTCGCACAAGAGCAGGTCGCAGCGTTCATGGACGAAATGAATGAACGCAAACGTCTGGCTGAATCGAGTGACGAACACATCGAGTCAATGGCCCGCCGCTTCGCGAGCGTCATGGTGCCCGTGATACGCGGAACCGGTGCCTTCTATCGTTTCGTGAGTAGTGACAACGAGCACTACCAAATGACCAATGACGTCGGAGCCCGGACCTCGTTGTTGGAGGTTTACGGCGACGAGACGGATGGGGATCCGGACTCCGCTATCGAATTGCGCCGTCGGTGGGAGATTCCACAATCCGGTGAGCGTTTTTCCGCGGGTGTTGCACTCAATATGACCTACGACGGATGGGTCATCATTGCAACGGCGGATGGCTGGGTCTACGCCGTGTCGCGCGACCTCACTGAACAACATCGTGTCTCGGTACGCGATAGCGACCACAAGGATGCCGACAGCTGGATGGCGGGCTTTATCCGCAATGGCATCGCGATTGACGACGACGGTGGTATTTATCTTCTCACTCAAAACAAGATGCACCGCGTTCAATGGACTGGCGAGAAATTGTCGACGGATCCCTCGGTCGGCGCGTGGGCCGTAACCTATCCATCCGGACAGCGGGGCAGCGGTACGACGCCGACGCTCATGGGTTGGGGCGAAAACAACGACAAGCTCGTACTGATTGCCGATGGTGTCGAACAAACGTCCTTTCGCGTCTATTGGCGCGGTGAAGTACCGGAGGATTGGGAAGGCATACCGGGTGAGCCCCGCCAACTGGCCGGTATCGCGCCGGTGACCTACGGCGACGACAATGCGAAGGCCTTTCCGGTGCCATTGGAGGCGTCAATCTCGGCCTATGGCTACGGGTTCTTTACCTACAACGACTATCCACTGAATCCACCACCGAAGCTCGGCGAACCAGATGCCAACATCTTCGCGAATGTGTTGTTGAACGGTATGGACCGGTACGCGCTCAAGGGCGGGGTGAAGTACGTGTGGAACCCCGAGGACCGTGCGCTTGAATTGGCTTGGACCACGTCGGAACCATTGGGGCCGTCCATCTGTTCACCCACCAACAACGGATTGTTGTTTTGCATGGCACGCCATGGCGGTGAGTGGGCGTTGCAAGCACTGGATTGGAACACGGGTGAATCGGTCTTTCATTACCTGTTGGGCGATGACATGCGTTTTAATCCGGGTGCGGCGGTCGTGCGCTTTGCGCCGGGAGGACAAATTGATTGTCCCTGCGGCGTTGGTTGGGGCCTGCTTCGATTGTCGCCCAGGACTCACTAGCGAACCCGTCGTATGATATCTACCGATCAACTCATTCGAGACGCTCGAGATGCCGCCGGCCTCGACGATTTTGGGGAGCTTCTGCATCGGGAAGGCTTCGAAGTCCTGATCGATTCCGTCAACCGCGAGTCGAACCTGACCGAACAGGCAACGGAGGACTACAAGGCGCGCATGCTGCGGTTACTCGTCAACTTGCTACGAACCCAGCACGATCTGACGCAGTTTCCGGAAATCCTCGACCAGCCCATCGAAAAACCGGTTTTCATTTCGTGCTTGCCGCGCACGGGGTCGACGAAGCTTCATCGAATGTTGTGCGAGACGGGCAAGTTCCAGGCCTTGCAGTTTTGGGAGGGGCACAACCCGGGGCGCATACCGGATCAACCGAACGGCGGTGAGGCTGCGCGCAAAGAGGACGGCCGCCGATATCTGGAATGGTTGGAAACCGTTGCGCCAGGATTCAAAATTGCGCACCCGATGTATCTGGAGCAAACCGAGGAAGAACTGATCCTGTTCGAGTTCGGATTCTGCTCCCCGCACCCGATTTCGTTATCGCATGTGCCCAGCTATGTTGCTTGGTTCATTCAACAAGACATGACGAGGCGGTATGAATCCCTGCGCATCATGTTGCAATATCTTCAATGGCAATTCCATCGGGACAACTTACGCCCCTGGTTGTTGAAGTGCCCGGTGAACCAGGGTTACGAAGAGCAGATTACTACCGTATTCCCGGACGCGAGATTTATCGTTACACACCGTAACCCTGTGAAACTTATCCCTTCGGTGTGCCGCCTTTTGGAGACGAGCCGGCATATGTATCCGGCGACGGTCGACCATATCGACGACGTTGGACAGGCGACCTTGATGTTGTTTACTCAGGCAGAAGCAGCACAAACTGCTTGGCGCGACGCGAATCCGGACGTACCCGTATTGGATCTTGCATTTTCGGATATTAACGACGAAGGATTGCGGGAGTCCGACAAGGCGCTGCAGTTTCTGGGCATGGAATACTCGCATGCTGACCGCGACTCAATACGCAAGTGGATAAAAGGCAACCAGCTTGAGAAGCACGGACGGCACAAGTACAGCCTTGCCGACTACGGTTTGACCGAACAGGATGTGGAGGAACAGTTCACAGAATACGCGAGCCGATTCGGCGCCTATTTGTGACCCCTTTTTTGGAGCAGCCGCAAGTTATACAGATAGCATAAGTATGCTAGAATGAGAGACTAACACCATGTAACCATGCTTGCAATCGAAAAGCAGCGTGTCCAGAGGGGATGAGATCATGAGAATTGAGGGGGGCGGAAGTGTGAAGGAATGGGGGCCCGAAGACGAAGGGCCTCATACGATTGGCGGTCACGAGTTCTGGCAGGAAAGTGTCGTCCTTGTCTGGTGGGACCTGGATAATTCTGTCGGTGGCGTGCATCGCATAGGGCACGAACCCAATGCGAAGGACGGCCCACAGATTTCACTATGGAATCACGCATTCTCACCCGAGTGGATCTACAAACGCGCTGTTACTTTGCCATTGCGAGAGGCAGATAGGCCGGAAAACGGATTCAACGGCGGCGACGACACCTGCAAGTTTACGTATACCGACCACGGCGTTTGGACTTTTGATGATGAAGATCTCGAGGGTGAGCTGCACATCGCTGACGCCCACACACCAGTCGATATCTATCCCAAATCGGGTGGATCGCTGAGTGACGATTTTGCCCCGAACCATATGGAGGTTGGCGGCAAATGCACCGGCAAGTTGCGTATAAAAGACAAGACTTATGAGATTAACGGGCTCGCCTTCAGGGACCACGGGTGGGGCATCCGCAAGTGGGATGCAATCGTGTCGCATCGTTGGGTTGCGGGCACTTTTGACGATGGTACGACCTTGCTTGCGGTTTCGTTTCACGGCGCCGACGACCAGCTGGCGAAGTTTGGCTGTGTGTTACGCGGCGATACGCTTACCTACACCAGAGACCTGGACATCTTGACCTACATGGAGGTGGATGGATTGACGCATCGCGGCGGTACGGTGCGCATGACGCTGCCGACAGGCGAGGTTCTGGATATGATCTGCGAGCCGTTACAGAAAGGGGCGGTGTCGTGGATTCACGGTATCAGCTGCGTGGACACCATGTGCAAGATTACGCTCGGTGATCGCGTTGGCATCTGCGATTTCGAAACGACCAATAACGCATTGCGTGGTGGGCATCGTCCGCTTGTGGCAGTTAACGGCATTGAGGAGGACGGCCTACATCGGGGCTGAGCCCTGATCGGCCATCAACCAGGGAGTCTAGTATGCATCCGGCCAAATTGTTCTTATGGGTCATTGGGGTTCCGTTTGTGCTCATGCAGGCGTATTGGACGCTTGCACCAGAGATTGGGATTCTCGATATGTACGGATTTTGGGCAGCCTTCCCCAAGTACTTTGAGTTGCATGTGGGTAATGGCCTGTTGATGGCGGGTCTGACCGATTTCATGATGGTTATTCTCATCGCCGCAGTTTGGATGATCGCGGATACGCCTGCTGAGCGCCGTTGGAGACCAAAGTTCTTTATCTGGTTGGCGAGCTATATCGTCTTCCCGGGCTTGGGCTTTCTCGTCTATTTTCTCTTCTTGAATCCGGATCACCGATTCGTAAGTGAGTAGGCGGGAAGACCCCCACCCTATGGCGTGGTCATCAAACCCAATTTGACTGCGGAGAGCAGCGTCTCGATTATAGGTGATCGATTAAGAAACTATGAGGTTGGATTTGAGGAGTCCAAGAACATGAAAACGAACAATAAATTGATGGATAGATTTGGTCTGGCCGGAAAAACTGCACTGGTAACAGGTGGCGGTTCCGGTATCGGCAAAGAAATCACGCGCATTTTTGCTGAAGCCGGTGCGACGGTGATGATCGCTGCACGGAAGGAAGATCGATTAAATGAGGCAGCAGCAGAAATTGCTGGTGATACTGGCGCGACGATTCATGTCAAAAGGGCTGATCTGGCGGAAAGGTCGGTTCCTGATGATCTGATTAAGCATGCACAGAAAACCATGGGCCGCCTTGACATATTGGTGTGCAATGCTGCCGTGGATCCGGTTGTCAAAACCACAGAATATACTGATGAGCAGTACGACTTTGTCATGGATGTAAACCTACGCGCCAATTGCGATATGACAAAGGCGGCAGTACCGGCAATGAAGGAAAAAGGTTGGGGGCGAATCATCTATGTCAGTTCTCTTTCGTCGACGAAAGGGTTCAACAAAATGAATCTGGGTATGTATGCCGCCAGCAAAGCCGGATTGGAAGGTTATGCCCGATTTGCCGCGGCCGAGTTGGGGACTTACGGCATTACTGTGAACACGCTGGCGCCTGGTGCTATCCACACGCAAATCATTGAACCGACCTTTAAAGAGGCCGGTATTAGCGACGAACAGATGGAGCAGATTTTTCAGTATCACTCATCACTCTGTGCCTTGAACCGTTGGGGGCAGGCAGAGGAAATGGCAGGGGCCGTGTTGTTGTTAGCCAGTGACGCGGGGAGCTATATTACCGGTTCGCGACTGATGGCTGATGGTGGCTGGGACATACTTGGGGATAATGTCGGCTAGCAGCCTGTCGGGCTTGGGCGTCCGTAGCGAGGGAAAGACCGTTTTGAGTCATTTTTTCTGCAATTCTGAGGCGAATAGTGGTTCGTGTAACGAAGGATTGCAGAAAAAAGGGCCAAAACAGCTTTTCCGCAGTAGGACAGTCCCAAGTCCGACAGGCTGCTAGGTGCCGGAGATCTGGCTATCGACAGGGGACTGTCAATATTGACGAACCTCATCCACGGGAAAAGGGAACAATAAGAGATCCTTACTCATACCTCATCGGGAACACCAAAATACGCCTGATAACGTCGGTAGGCTTCTCTTTCTTCACGAACCTGTTCCGCATCACCCAGGTCATAGTTGTGCTTGGGCCGCAATGAACGGGGGTAATCACGCATATAGCTGGCCATGCTTTCCCGTGCTTCGTCGCTCATTGCAAGACCGAAGTAGTCATAGATGGATTCCGCCACTTTGACAGCATCTTTAATAAAATCGCTATACAGGACATTGCATAGCGTTTTCTCAGGGATGATGCCCGACTCCAGCACATCAATAGATGCATTAAGCATCTGACTACCTGCTTCCGCATTAATAAAAGGCTTTAGCGCTTCACCAAAATTGGGGTTGTCAGTGCGGCACGAGAATACATTACCCATATGGTTCACCATTGAAGATAGTGCTTTAACCGGATCCCTGTGTATCCATACCAGCGCGACATCGGGAAACACCTTTAAGTAGTCCGAAAGCTGAAGTAGCAATGAGGGGGACTTAAGTACCCAGTATCGACGTGGATTCTTCCACTGCAGTAGTTTCAGTACACGTTTCTCGTATTCAAAGGGCAGCGCTCCATCCTGTGATTGCATATATTCAACGTAGCTGGGAATTCCGCCCCCATTATAGGCCGCAAAGAAAGCCGCCGATCTGAAACTGAATGCGTGTATGTGTGGAGTTTCAATCGGTAGTGTGGCGCCAAATTCGTGAGATGATTCAATCTCCGGTGTGATTCGGGAAATCTGGGTAACGCGGGGATGTACAAGTTCGATACGAGGGTCAGTTTCATAGGTAGCGGCTGTCGGTGGTGGGCAGGGGAAATAGGCTTGCCAATGCAGCAGTGAGTTATTGTCAGGGTCGTTTGCCAGCAGGTTTTGCAAAGCGGATGAGCCGCAGCGCCCTTGCCCCACAATCGTCAGCGGGCGAACAATTTCCACATCCTCTATTTCCGGATTTTGCTTGTACGCGTCTTCAATCTTCAGCCGCTGCTCCAATAGTGCCAGCAGCTCAGAACGTGCCATTAAGCGCCCCATCAAATGCAACTCGGCCTCGTCGTCCAGAGATTTCACCAGAACCTGAAATGGATCACGCCAGTTTTCATCGCCGAAATCGGATAACCCGGTATTCGATCGGGCGTGTTCGAGCAGTGAGTTTTCATCCAGTGGCACGACGCTTTTAATATCCATGCCACGGCCTTCGGCATTAATCCGCGCGACCCAATCCGGCCGGGGCGGCGGTTGCCACCCCGCCTCTTGTTTGTTGTTATTTGTCATTTGTTCATGCCCTCAATATCGTAATAGTGATTGCCAGGTTTACGTCTTACTGCAGACTTATTTCTGCATGCACGCATTACAGAAACGCACTGGGCTTTTCCGGGCCAAGATCAACGAGTGTTTTCAAACCGGGTTCCGCCGCCAGCACATCCGGGATGCGGTTAAACAGACTGGAGGCCGATGCAATGGCTGAATCTTCACGAATGACTTTTACTTCCACGCCCGGTTGGCCTTCGACCCGCCATATCATCGCTTCTTCATCGCTCTCCCGGAAAACGCGCTGATCTGCAACTAAATGTCCGGTCGTTCCCTGTTCGGTCTGCACCTCAACAATATAGCGCGTGCCTACTGACTGGCCTGCTGCGATTTCCTTTTTCAGGTATGGGCAGTAAACTGCCTCATCCCAAACCACCGGCTCTACATGACCGTTAAGCTCGGTTACCTTGCAACCATAATATTCCAGAACCGTGACCACAGGAAAAGACATCATTTTGCAGTATGGGCTAAGCGCAGGGCCAACTTTACTTTTGTACTCATCAACACTCACGTCAATACCGAGAATCGGTGCAAAATGTGTCCCCTGGCGAAGTGGCTCGGTATAACTGATATGGCGGACAGCATCGATCTCGACGCAGGGACCCGCTGCGATCATGCCCGACCAGTAGCGGCTCATATCATGAATACCCGAACCGGTAATGGTTACACCGTTGTCTTGCGCAAGCTGATCAATTTTCTCTGACAACTCACGGTTACTCAGCCGGGGATTGTAGAGTTGCCCTCCGTGACAAAGTACATTGATACCGCGCGTTAAAAAACGCTCGTAAACAGGCATATTCTGATCAAGCAAATCATTGGTAGCGTTCAACACCACATCAGCTTCTATAGCATCATAATCGGCTTTGTCACAATCCTGTATCGGTACGCCAATATCCTCCTGTAATCCGGCCAGCCGTCCAAGGTCCTGTCCGACTTTATCGCCAGCGCGGTTAAACGCGGCAACAATTTCCCAGCCTTTTTTTACTGCAAGCCTTGTCAATGTCTGGCCAACAAAGCCGGTGCCGTAAATTACCAGTTTTGGTGCTAGTTTATTCGTCTTACTCATTTCACTGCTCCTCTATGTTTCACCCTGTGTAAAAAACCTTATTCTGCATGAAAAGTTGATGAGACAGCATACCAAATTGTTATGAAGTGGTGATCAAATCCTCTTTGACTGATTGGTTCTTGGAGCGGCCAGACCATCAAGATCGTAGCTTTGAAGTCAGAGTAAGTTTCTTTCAATTCCTTTAGGTCTTGGAGGCCCTGGTACCCATCTTCGTAGAAATAGTCCAGCTCTGTCTCGACACGCATCTCGATCGCTTGCATACAGAGAAGCACCATGGATGCGATGCTGACAATGACCATCGGGTAGCGAAAACGGATCACCTGCAGTACATAAGCGGAGGTGAGTGTTTCGAGAAAAGCCTTGATCATTAAGCGTATGGTCGGTTCAGTGGATGCGGCAGCAAGAATTCTGGCTCCGCGAAATGTTTGCTGATCAGCATGTTTCATC
The DNA here is from genome assembly GCA_026710905.1 of Halieaceae bacterium. Taxonomy (GTDB): domain Bacteria; phylum Pseudomonadota; class Gammaproteobacteria; order Pseudomonadales; family Halieaceae; genus JAPOQD01. Next base: position 24,091 of record JAPOQD010000073.1, on the reverse strand, counting down.
CGGTCTATCGGATTGACCCATTGTCAATTATAGCACAACTATGCTAGATTAACGTCTAGCACATAGTAAACATGCGTGCGACCAACAGGCTGAGGCAATGCTTTCCCATAAAACCCAGGTGATATGCGTTTGGTCAATTCCGACGTTCCTTGTCGGTTACATCACGGCATTCGTTTTCATCAGCGGGTTCGTGCCGCCGCCCGCACCCAGCCTCAGCGCTGACGAGATTGCCAATCTGTTCAATGACAATGCGACGCGGATCAGGATCGGGCAGCTTCTCTGCATGGTATTTGCAATCCTCTACATGCCATGGGCCGGGGTTGTGACCGTGCAGATGGCGCGCATCGAAGGTCGCTTGCCAGTGCTGGCCTGGTTGCAGCTGGCGGGCGCCACGATGCTGACGTTGTTGTTCATGATCTGTAGCCTGCTTTGGCTAACGACAGCATTTCGGCCCTTGCAGGATCCCCTCAATACTCAGCTACTGAACGATCTGTCCTGGCTCATTTTCGTCATGGCCTATCCGGAGTACTGGTTGCAATTGATTGCAATGGCAACGGTCTTTCTTAGAGATAAGAGTGAGCAGCCGTTCCTGCCGCGCTGGAGTTGCTACTTCACATTTATGGTTGCGGTGACCGGCATGGGTGGGAGTTTCGCGGCGTTCTTCAAGCTCGGTCCCTGGGCCTGGAACGGCATCTTTGGATTTTGGGTGCCGATCGTGAGCTATCTGATCTGGCTCATTGTGATGTTCGTGCTATTACTCAAGGGACTGAAACGCCAATCCCTTGATGCGGAAGCCGCATGATGCAGCCCGTGATGAACACGATGATCCTGAAGGTATTCCTGTGGTCGGGCGTCGTGTTGGTCGCCAAGCGGGGCCCGTTTGCCTACGATGGCTTAATCTCGTTCTGGTTTGCCGTTTTTGTATTTTTTGGTTGGATGGTCGTGATGACCGTTACCACATTCCAAGCTGTTTCCCGAGAAGAGGGCCGAGAGTCGTGACAGCAAATCCTGAAATCGTTGTGGTTGGCGCCGGCAGTAATTCGCTAGTGGCTGCTGCGTACCTGGCAAAGGCGGGCAAGAGTGTTCTGGTGCTCGAGAAAAACGATCAATGCGGCGGCGGCGTCGTTTCCATTGAGATCGCACCCGGTTTTACGCACGACCCGCACGCGGCCGGCTACTACACGTGTATGGCGAATCCGGCGCTGGAACACGATGAGTTGGGGTTGTTTTCGGAACATGGCCTGGAAATGTTGCCCTGGGAGGCGGGCTTCGCGACCATCTTCGATACAGGGGATGGGCTGACAGCGTACACGGACGTTGACCGCGCCTGCGAAGACATTGCGCAGTATTCGCAAAAAGATGCCGATACTTATCGGAATTTCGTCAACGAGGCCCAAAGTATTTTACCTCTTTTGAACTTGGGTTCGGCCTCACCACCGCTACCCACCGGGTCCTTTATCTCCATGCTCGAAGCAAGTGCATTGGGAAACCGACTGGTGGACGCGTTGTTCCTGAGTGCTTCCGATCTTCTGGACTACCTGTTCGAATCCGAAGAGGTCAAGATTCACTACAACAAGTGGTGCTCCGAGATGATGGAGGCGCCGACCAAAAATGGCACAGGCATCGTCTTGTACAACCTCCTCGGGCTCGCGCACAGTTACAAAGCGCATATCCCCGTTGGTGGGTCCAAAAGCATTACCAACGCACTCATCCGATGTATCGAACATTACGGCGGCGAAGTGCGAACAAATTCCGAAGTCAGTCGCCTCATTGTCAAGTCAGGCGATACGACCGGCGTACAATTGTCGACCGGCGAACGCGTTGATGCGAAGGACGCAGTACTCGCATGCATTCACCCTTGGCGACTCAAAGAAATGCTCCCGGAGGTTGATGACGGCGTCGCTGCCGCAGCACGCCGGGTGAAGCTCAGCAATCATGGCGCGCTCAATCAACAAATCGCCTTGACGGAGTATCCCCAATTCACCGCCGGGTCCCGTTGGTACGATGCGCTTTGCATCGAATATGTGCGCAAGGACCTCATCGAGGTCCTCCGTACCTTCGACCATTACCGTTATGGCGAGATTCCGCCGCACCATCTGAGCCCGCTCACAATGATGAATTCAAAAAAGGATCCGAGCCGGGCGCCGGATGGGCAGTGCGCCATGTACCTCTACCATTTTGCGCCGCTGGTTCTGCGCGATGGCGGACTGGAAGCCTGGGAAGAACACCGACAGGTGTTCGCGGATGCGATCTGGGACGAATTCAAGCGTTACGCGCCCAATATGGACGACAGCAAGGTCATTGCCAGGCATATCGAATCCCCGCTGGAGCATCACCGGCATTCGGCCAGCATGGTGAACGGCGATATCTACGGTATTGGTACGACGGCCGGCCAAATCATGGGCAGGCGCCCGACGAAGGACCTAGCCGACTACACCGTGCCCAATATCGATGGGTTGTATCTTGTGGGACCCTTCATGCACCCGGGCGGTACGGTGAACTTCGGCGGCCGGGCCACGGCCATTAAGATGTACCAAGACTTGGGCATGGACTTGAAATCCGGTTTCGAAGCCATTTAGGAGCCCGCAATAATGATCCCACGAAAGCCCGGTATTCCTCCTGAATCAGGCAGCGTCAACTGGTCGCCTGTTGCTGAGTTTTCTTCATTTCTCAATGGCGTTTCTGCTGTCGATCAAGAACCGTTCCGAAGCAGCTTGGCGGACGGTCACCCACCCTACCTGGGTGTATCCATCGCCTTTAACAGCGGCGGCACAATGACGATCATCCACAAGAAAATCATCACGAAAGGCAAGTACAGTGCGAGCAGGCCGTTATAAGCAAACGGCCCTGTCTTGAAAAACTCGATGCCCAGAGCCGGGGCCAGCAAAATGGCGACCCACAGCGTAAAGTAACCCAACCAACGCGGCAGCAGCGGCGGTGACTTGCGATCCCGCAGAATGGCAATACCCACCGCGGCAAGCCAGATGCTGAAAATCGGAATATCGATGAGGAAGGTAAGCCAACCCAGGTCGTGCAATGTCAGTGTGATCTCCGCACTGACCTCGCCGGGTCGGTAGGCAGCCGCCAGCCAGATCAGCACGGCCATGATGCCTTCGAAGGCGCAAACAGCAATGGCCGCCACTTGCAGCCAGCTCATGGCGGGAATGGTTTCCATGCGCCGGGTTTGCAGCGCAATCCCCACGCCAAACGGCACGAGGAGGCTAAAGGCGATGAGGCACAGCACCATGCCGAAACGGATGCCCCACAAATTGTCCAGGTAAAACGCCTGGATGGTTTCGGCATTGGCTGTCGGGTCGGTCGCGGGCACGTAGGGTGCCAGGATGATCATCCCCAACATGGTCATCGCTACCAGCACCGGCCCGCTCCAAATCAGCAGTAGCTGGCTGAATCGTTCAGGGGCGACGTAAGCGGCGTCCTGCGTGGCCGAAAATCGCGTAGCTTCTGTTTGGGTGCTCATGATTCAACCTATTACGCTCAATTTCCAGATACGGAGTTATAGCGTAAATAGGTCTGTATTCATATAATTATCTTGAACACTATCTGGGAGATCGACCGATGGGCGACCTAATAGAGGGCTTTGGAACGAAAGAGAGTCCGTTGGTTGAGGACCTGCTTGCGGCGGACAGCCATCCGCTACCCGACATTCTGAAAGCGGACGGAAACTACCACCCGAAAGAGAAGACGGTTCCGTTCAGCGTCTACTACGATCCCGACTACGCTGCGCTCGAAAAAGAACATGTCTGGAAAAAGTGCTGGCAGTACGCCTGTCGCGAGGAAGACGTGCCTAAGGTGGGCGACCGGTTCCCTTATAACGTCGGCGACATGTCATTCATCATCATTCGCAGCGCCGAGGATAAGTTCCGCGCGTTTTACAACAGCTGCCTGCACCGGGGGACCGAACTCTGCAGCGCAGCACACGGCGGCGATGAAATTCGCTGCCCGTTTCACGGTTGGCGTTGGCATCTCGATGGCCAACTGAAGGAGGTGCCGGGGCGGTGGGATTTTCCACAGGTTAACGACGACTACCGTCTGCCGGAGGCCCAAGTTGGCCGCTGGGGTGGATGCCTCTTCATTAATCCAGACCCGGATGCTGGTCCACTAGATGACGCTTTGGGCGTTCTCAAAGATCATTTCGCCCATTTCGACCTCGCCAATCGTTTTACGCTGGTTTGGACGGCGAAGAAAATGCGCGCCAACTGGAAAAACGTTTGGGCGGCGTTTCTCGAGTCTTATCACGTCGCGGAAACACATTTCGATGCGGTGGACTTCAATGGCGACGCCAATACCAAATACGATCTTTTCGATGACGGCAAAGCGATCATCTCTCGCTTGATTACGCCGTCGGCAGTGCCAAGCCCGACACTGGGCGATACCGTCACGGCGGGTGAGGCTGCCATCAACGCGGCGCGGTCTTTTGCGAATGCACTCGGCCCGGAAGCGGAAGCTACGTTGCCGGATTTCGATTCGATTCCGGATTTCGGCCGCAAAGACGTTGCGGCGTGGCGCCGCGGATTCATGCAAGCCGCTTTAGGTGCGGATCGATCGGGCTTGTCGGATGCAGAAATGCTGGACAGCATTCAATACGGGATGTTTCCGAATTTCGGTCCCTGGCTGGGTGAGGGTTTGCCACTGATGTATCAGTTCGTGCCTTACGGCTCAGATCCGAACGAGTCCCTGTTTACCGTGCGTCTCATGGCGCCGGTCCCGGCAGGCGCACCGCGCCCGCCTGCGCCGCCGATGACCCGCCTGGGCTTCGATGAGTTTTTTCAATCCCTCCCGGAATGGGGCCGCATTGCCTATATCTTCGATCAAGACATGTCCAACCTGCCAATCATTCAGAAGGGCATGCGATCGGCAGCCGGCGAACGAGCCCAGTTGACTCTCGGACGCTACCAGGAACAGCGCGTGGCCTTGCTGCATGAGTACATCGAGGAACGCATACGGGGCGCGGCCTGAACAATTCGTGGTACTCAATAAGGTATATTAAGGTATGCTATCTTGCTGTTAGGGGCCGCACACAGGCTCCGATTGAAGTTGCGATCGCGGCCAGACCGCTTCCTTATGGACTAAGCGTGGGATTCAAATTATGAGTGCGGAACGAAACAAAGCGACCTTGGTTGACCTGTTCGAGAACCTCGGGCCTGGCCTCGATGTTTGGGAGGCGGCCTACGAACGGAGTTTAACGCCGGACTGCACCTGGTGGATGCAGGGTTGGCCGCTGGTCGTGGGCATTGAGGAGTTGAACGCACAAGTCGGAATGTTGAACGCAATGATGGGCGTGTATGCCAATCCCATCCTGGAGTGGCGCAACATCGATATTCTCGACGACGGGAATACGATCTACTTCGAACGCAAGGGATCTTTTGCCGACGAGCAGGGCGCCACGATCACGGATTGGGACATCATGGGTGTATTTCAATTCGACTCGAACGGGAAAATCTGCCGCATTCGGGACTACTTCGACAATGCCGGCCCGTATGAAAAGCTGGCGGGGCTGTTTCCACCCGAGCAAATCAGTGCACTGAATGCGGGTGGCCGCGCCAGCCATCCGCTCGTCGAGAACGGTGCTGCCGACGACCACTTCTTCCGAAACATGCTGGAGCAACTCGAAGCGATGGCATGATCACCGAACTCCAGCTTCTGAGCTTGCTGCGCCATAGCATCTACCGGGCTAGCGCGACCGAGCACGAAGTTGAGCGGCAACAGTTGCTGGGCAACGCGAGCTTACTGGTCAACGAACTTTTGCTGCGCAACAGTCGCGGGTTCTTCGTCGATTTCTACAATGAGGGAGCCGCCCTTGCCCAGGAGGGTATGGCGTTGGCCTTCGATCTCGATATTGACCTCGGTGATACTGGGGCCGAGCTGTCGAGCTTACCTGGCGCAATGCCGTCGAATTCAACAGCCGACGATAGCCATCGGTTGATCTATGACCTGTGGGCGGCGCTTAACGCGCTGGTAGCGCTGCTACCACCCGGGAGCAGCGGCGCAGCGGGTGATTATCTCGATCGCCTCAACCAGTGGGAAGTCGAGATATACGCACATCGGGAAACGATGGCGCCGGAACCGGATCTTGACACTGTCACGGAAGCTGTCTTCACCGCCGACGCATTCGCAGAGTACCTGAAACAAAAGTTCCCCGAATGGAAAGGCCTCGAGATCCACGACTTTTTTCAGATCGGTGGCGGCTTCTCGAAGCAAACCCTGTTGATGGACGTGGAAGATGAGGTCAATGGTAAGCAGGGGCTGGCGGTGCGCGCCCAGCCGTCCCGAAATATCCTGGCTTTACCCCTGACCGAAATTGACGATGAGTATCATGCGGTGCGAATCGCCTTTGATGAAGGCGTTACCGTCGCGGAACCCCTGTGGCTCGAGACCGATACGAGCTTCTTTGGCACAAAGTTTTTGGTGTCCCGACGGATTTTCGGGCGCAATCTGGGCGACGCCAGGGGTGCGACAGAGGAAGTAACCGATGCCATGGTGGCCTCGCTTGCTGCGGAAGCGGCAAAAGTGAACGCGATAAATCTTTCTGCACATATCGACAGCTTGAGCCAAACTCCTTTGGCAGAGTGGTGCCGGCTAAAGACCGTTGAGGAGGCAACACGTTTCAATATTCAGTTCTGGCGCGAGCTCACCGTTAAAGAAAGTCTTGCGAAATCGCCCTTACTCGAGCGCGGTTTTCGTTGGCTTGAGGAAAATGTTGAGCCCTGCCAGGGTACGCCTTCGTTGATCCACGGCGATATCGGGCTGCACAACGTTTTGATCGACAACGGTGCGGTTACGGCAGTGCTCGATTGGGAAGTGGCGCACATCGGTGACCCGGCAGAAGAACTCGCCTGGTTGCTGGCGTGTACCAATGCATACGCGACCCGCCAGCGACTGCTCGAAGCCTATTATCAAGCCGGCGGCAAGCCCATCAGCGAATTTCGCCTGCGCTATTACGAAGTGCTCATGTGTTTGCGCATGCCCATCGCCGCATTGGGCATGGCGAAAAAACTGGAAGTGCAGCTGGACAGCCCCCAGCTCGCAATATTCGCGTTACGCTTCATGCACGCCAATTCAAGTCGCTTGGTTGACGCAATCAAAGCTGCAGAAGCAGTGCGCACCTAAATCGTGCGGGCCGCTCCTACCTCGTTTCAACCTCGTAGTCTTTTCGCCTTACCGCCTTTAGCAGGCACGGCATCATCCAGGACGAAGACCATGCCGATCCGGATGCCGACCTGATTCTGACGGTAGATGGCGCTGATCTCGGCTGCGTCGTAGCCGGGCGGTTGCGACGAAAAAATCCAGCCAGGGGCAAAAGCCCGATCATCATTAGCAGGATATAAACAGCGCCGCTCCAGACGCACAGCCGGTCGAGCCGGTGATGGGTTGACTGATCCAACATACGAGATAGCATAAACGTGCTAGACTCGCGAAACAACTGAGAAGAACCTTGGGAAGACTCATGCCAACGTTACAAGAGGTCCAACGGCAATTCGAGATAGAGCAAACTTCGGGCAAGGCTCCGGTCGATGCGTCGGATTTGCCGCGATCCTACGAGGAAGTCAATCCTCAGTGGCTAACGGCGGTGCTTTGTTTGAATTATCCGGGCGCGGTCGTAGAAGACTTGGAACTCGGTCCCACTGACGAGGGCACTTCGAATCGTCGTGCTATTCGACTGACTTACAATGAATCCGGTCGACAGGCGGGCCTGCCCGAGCGAATCTTTTGTAAGGCGACGCAGACATTTCAGAGTCGATTCGTGCTCGGCTTCAATCGGGGAGCCGAAACAGAAGTCATTTTCTACAACAAAGTGCGCGACCAACTGGATCTCGAAGCTCCCAAGTCCCGTTTCGCCAACATCAACCGTGAAACTCTCAATTCCATTGTCATTCTCGAAGATATCGCGGACCAGGTAAGGTTCTGTGACGAAACGACCGACATCTCTCGTGCGCGGGCCGAGAGTCAGATTCAACTGATCGCCAAGCTACATTCCACACTCTACGAGAGTTCGCAGCTGGACAGTGAGTTGGCAGACCTCAGCTCGGTCAATCAGTTCTACGATGCGACTTGCGAGGTTTTCGGCTGGCAATCCGCGGCGGAAAATGGGGTTCTGGCCAGCGAGTCATTCATGCCCGCCAGCGTATTTGCGCGAAAAGAGGAAATCTGGCCGGCGACGCACTTTGTGTATCAGCTTCACCTGAGCCTGCCGCGCACTTTCACCCATGGGGACGTCCATTTGAAAAACTGGTACATCACGGCGTCCGACGATATGGGGTTACAAGACTGGCAGTGCGCTGCGGTCGGCCATTGGAGCCGGGACCTGGCTTACGTCATCAGCACAGCGCTCAGCATCGAAAATCGGCGCGCATGGGAGCGCGAACTCCTTGCGCTCTACATCGACCGGATGAAGGCCGGTGGTGTGGAAATGCCGGACTGGGACGAGGTCTTTACCCGGTACCGCCAACAAATGCTGCCGGCATTGGCCATGTGGACAGCGACGTTGACACCACCGGAGGATGCGCCCGAGATGCAGCCTCCGGCCACGAGCATCAAATTCATCAGGCGCATGAGTCAGGCTATGGAAGACCTGGATAGCCTGGACGCGTGCGCGAGCGGCTCAGCGTAGGAGCCGCATCTCGCCGCCTGCGATGTACGATCCCAACGCAGTTCTGGCAAACGTTGATACCAACGTAGTGCCCGTGCTATCGCTATGCGCACTCTCATGGGTTGGGCGTATCGAAAAGTGGGCGATTCCGAGCAATACCGGCATATCGACAATCTTTGAGTGCTGGCATCAGCAGGGTTCGCCAAACCGGTTTGACGGCCCGGAGTGGCTAGTGAGGATGAAAATGGTATACTTGCGTAGTATCTCGACCGAAATAGTAGGTGAACGATGAATGTAACCGAGGCGGCAGCGGCACGGGGTAAATCCCGCCATCTCCCAGGGGAGGTGGGTCTGTGGATTTTCGTGCTGGGCGACATGCTGATTTTTAGCCTTTTCTTTTGTGTGTTTCTTTTCTATCGCGCCCATGATGTGGCGACCTTTTCAGCTTCCCAAGCGACGCTGAATATGAACTTAGGGGCGCTAAATACACTGTTGCTGTTAACCAGCTCCTGGTTTGTCGTATTGGGTGTCGAGGCAACGCGCCGGAAAATGAAGTCCATCGCCGAGAAAATGTTCCCTTTGGCATTTCTGTGTGGCGTGGGATTCGGCGTGGTCAAGTTTTTTGAATATGGCGAAAAAATCAGCAAAGGCGTGACGCTGACGACCAATGACTTCTACATGTATTACTACATCTTTACCGGCATCCACTTTCTGCACGTATTGATCGGAATGGGCGTACTCCTGTTTCTCTGGTCCAAAGCGCGGCGTGGTGCGTTCGAAGCCGGGGATGTACAAACCTTCGAAAGTGGTGGAGCGTACTGGCATATGGTGGATTTGCTGTGGATCGTTCTGTTCCCGCTGCTCTACCTGGTGAAATGAATATGATGTCTTTAATCAACAGCAAAGTAACTTATGTCTGGTGCTTCCTCGCCGTATTGACCGGCGTCTCGTGGGTTCTGGGCGATGGCTACGACCCCGGCACCGCAGAGGGTTACCGATACGTGACGATCGCCTTGCTCGTGCTTGCATTTTTCAAGACGCGGCTCGTCATCATGTATTTCATGGAAGTCCTCAACGCGCCGCTGCCCTTGCGCGGAATCTTTGAGGGGTGGGTCATCGTCGTTTGCGGTATATTGATCACCTTGTACCTCACCGGTGGCGCACCCTTCGTTTGAGGACTGTGGCGTGATTCCATTCGGGCCCTAGCGAGCAATCTTCAACGAAGAGCACGACATGTTACAGCGAGAATGGCGGGTCATCCGGGTGGATACACATCAAAACACCCGCCTGCAAAATATTCTCCAGGCTTACCGGGTCTGTCGGGCCGAACCATCGCCAGGTCTGAAGCATATCCAGTCTTGTCCTCGCCTTGGTTATTGACGGGGTAATATCGCCCCGCGATGTTGCACCACTCTTGCCGAAAGCGTCTGGGCCGCCATCAGGGAATCCCTCATGGAGCCGCCCGCCAGGCGGCAGGCCAGATAGCCGGCGTTGAAGGAGTCACCTGCTCCGCTTGTGTCTACGGCTTGCACCCGTCCGGCCTGCAGGGAAATGGTCTGGTCTCCGCTTGAGGCGTGACCCACCAGGTCACTTCCCTTGATCACAATTTCCGCAGCGCCATGGTTTCGATACATGCTCAGGCAGTCGTCGACCGTAGCAACACCCCAGAGAACCTGTTCATCTTCCATTGTCGGCATGACCATATCGCAATAGGGTAGTACTTGTTCATGGAAGCTGCGGGCCTGCGCTCGATCATCCCAGAGCTGCTCCCGGTAGTTGGGGTCGAAAACGATGCGGCAGCCCTCGCCGCGCAGAGATTCGAGCAGACTGCACAGTTGTTCAATCCCGCTCCGGGTGACCGCCAGGGTGATTCCGGTGAAGTAAAAGACCCCGGTCTTGTCCAGTGAAACAGGCAGGTCAAAGAGTTCCCGCGCCGGGCTGTGGTCCCGCCAGTAGGTGAATCTTCGTTCACCGTCCGCGCTGTTTTCAATCATGTACAGCCCCGGCAGACGATTTTCCATGCAGACGACCAGCTCGGTCCCTATCTGTTCTCTGTGTAGCTGGCGCAGGATGTCCCTGGAAATCGCGTCGTCTCCGATGCGAGTGAGATAATCCACCTCATAGCCGGCCCTGGCCAGATACACGGCGGTGTTGAAGCTGTCGCCGGCAAAGCCGCGGCGGTAGAGGCCGGGCTGGTCTGCGGCGGCTATCTCCAGCATGACCTCTCCGGCACAGCAGACTTTCATTGATTCCGTACTCCGAACGCTGTTGTAAACAAATAGATCTGTCCGCTATTAAAACAAATAAACTGTCCGGTTTCCCGACGCGGATTTCGGTGCTGCCGCGGGCATTGCGCAGAGCAGAACATGCTGCGCAAAGCCCTGGCTGCCTGGTGTTATTATGTGCTTTGTACAGCGCTGGAAATAGACGATCCCCAGCGCGATACGTTGCTGGCGCTGCAACAGGAAAACCAGGGCCCGCCGATAGCTGCTCTGCTCGCATGTGCAAGAATCAATGCTGCCAACGTGGAACGGTTCGGCGGTCTGTGCACCGAACTTGAACAGGGTCTGCGCAAAATAGGGAGCGTGGGTGTTCGGGATTTTTTGTCGACCTGGGACGAACCTCCCTCCAGTTTGCCAAAACATACCCTGTACAGGTGAAGCGTGTTGGCAATAAACAGACAATAGACTGCTCAGCAGATGAAACGGGACTTGACCATGCAACGTAGAGAACTATTGAAAGGGGTGGGGGCCGGAGGAACCGCGGGCCTGGCCGCTATTGCCCTGGCCAATCCGCTGTTGGCGCGGGCTGCACAGCAGCAGGACAACGCCTCTGGCAGGGCTTTTGGCGAGTTCCTGGAAACACTGCGGGATCTGGAGGCCGCTTTCCTTCAACCGCACTGGCGTTTGCGTACGGCGGACGATTTTGCCGGAGCGCGGCGGATGCTGCTGCACACCTTGATTCACGCCCTGCAGACCTGGTTTGAAGCAGACCCGGCACGGCCGTTCTTCGTATCATTTGTCGACAGGCACAAGAAAATGCTGGGAGATAACCCCGACGCACGCTATCACCAGACGGTGATCAATTCGGCCCATCGCTACCGCATCTTCGGCAATCTTGCAGCTGCTACCTATACCAGTTTCACCGTGGAGATGGGCGTGGGGGATGAGTCTCCGGGGTTGGGAACTAGCATCAATGACACGGAGTTCGAAACCGATGCAGACGGCAATTACGAAATTATCGCCAGCGCCGAAAAAGTGGAAGGCAACTGGCTGCAGTTGCCGGATGGCGCTGTCAGTATTGTCAGCCGCCACTATTATGAACGTGAGCACAGTATCCAGAACGATCAGTTGCATTGCATTCCGTTGGGTATCGAGAACTTGTCCGCAGCGGGCCCGAGAGTGGCCGTCAACGACGAACAGATAGCGGCGGGTATCCACCGCATCAATGAGTTTCTCCGCCGTAATGTAAGGGCCCTGGACAACAGCACCAGCCCGGTCTGGGTCTCACGCGTCCCCAACCGGTTTGTGCCGCCCAAAGTGGATGATTCGAACGAGGCCATCGGCTACGCGGCCAGGGACAATACCTATGCCATGGCGCCCTTTGCGCTGCAACCGGGGCAGGCCCTGGTCATGCGCGGGCGCTGGCCCGATTGCCGCTTCGCCAATGTGGTGTTGTTCGATCAATTCCTGCAGACCTTCGATTACGAGACCCGTACGATTTCCCTGAATCGCCGGCAGACCGCATTGGAGCCCGATGGCAGCTTCAGGATAACGCTTGCCCACAGCAACCCCGGAACACCCAACTGGCTGGATACCGAAGGGCGCTCCTTCGGTATCATCTTCTGGCGGTTTCAATTGGTGAAAGGGAACATTGAGCCCTTACGGACCGAGGTGATCACCCTCTAACGCCGGCGCCATATGCGGGTTAGTAGCTGTCCATTGGCGGACAGGCGCAAAACAGGTTGCGGTCGCCGTAGACATTGTCGACACGGCTTACCGGCGCCCAATACTTGTTGTCGCGCAAGCTGGCCACCGGGTAGGCGGCGAGTTCCCGGGAATAGGAGTGCTCCCAATTTTCGTCAATGATATCCGCCAGCAGATGCGGTGCATTGCGCAGCGGATTGTCGAGGCGGTCGAGGCGGCCCTGTTGCACCGCGTCGATCTCTTCCCGGATGGCGATGAGCGCGTCACAGAATCGGTCCAACTCCCACTTGGATTCGCTTTCCGTGGGTTCCACCATCAAGGTGCCCGCTACCGGGAACGACATGGTGGGTGCGTGGAAACCGAAATCAATCAAGCGCTTGGCCACATCTTCCTCGGTGATGCCGGAGGTTTCCTTGAAGGGCCGGATATCGAGGATGCATTCATGGGCCACCCGCCCACTGGCTCCGGTATAGAGGATGGGGTAGTGGTGTTTGAGTCGGTGGGCCACATAATTGGCGTTGAGAATCGCCACCTTGCTGGCCTGTTCCAGCCCCGCCGCTCCCATCAGGGCAATATAAGCCCAGGAAATCGGCAGAATGGAGGCGCTGCCGTAGGCCGCGCTGGATACTACATCGTGGCCGGCGCCGGCCTCATCAACTTTCTCCAGGGGATGTCCGGGAAGGAACGGCGCCAGGTGTGAGCCGACCCCAATGGGCCCCATGCCGGGCCCACCGCCGCCGTGGGGGATGCAGAAGGTTTTGTGCAGGTTGAGGTGCGATACGTCGGCTCCGAACTGACCGGGAGCGGACAAGCCCACCAGGGCATTGAAGTTGGCCCCATCCATATATACCTGCCCGCCGTGAGCATGCACGATTTCGCAGATTTCGATAATCGCCTCTTCAAATACGCCGTGGGTGGAGGGGTAGGTGACCATGATAGCTGCCAACTCCTCGCTGTGACGTTGCGCTTTATTACGCAAGTCACCGGTATCCACATTGCCCAGGTTGTCGCAATTCACCATAACCACCTTCATGCCCGCCAGGGCCGCGCTGGCGGGATTGGTGCCGTGAGCGGAGCCGGGAATCAGGCACACATTGCGCCGCGCCTCTCCCCGGCTGCGGTGGTAACGGCGAATGGCGAGCAATCCGGCGTATTCACCCTGAGAGCCCGCGTTCGGCTGCAGGGATATCGCATCGTAGCCGGTGCACTCCTTCAGCATGTGCTCCAGTTGCTCCAGCAACAGGGTATAACCTTTGACCTGCGCGGGCGGCGCCATGGGGTGCAGGTCGGCAAATTCCGGCCAGCTCAAGTGCATCATTTCCGTGCTGGCATTCAGTTTCATGGTGCAGGAACCCAGCGGAATCATTGCCCTGTTCAGGGCCATGTCCTTGTCTTCCAGGCGGCGCAGGTAGCGCATCATCTCGGTTTCGGAATGGTAACGATTGAAGATCGGGTGCTGCAGATAGTCCATTTCCCGGCGCAGGTTTGCAGGGATGGCGGAATCACCTGCAACCGCCTCATCCCACTCGCTGATGTCGATGTCCCCGGTGCCGAATACCCTGCACAGGGTCCGGATATCTTCACCGGTAGTGGTTTCGTCGAGACTGATACCGAGTTTGTCCCGGTCGATGATGCGCAGGTTCAAACCGGCAGACAGAGCCCGCTGCACAATTTCGTCCTGCCGGCCTTCAACCGTGCAGGTCAGCGTGTCGAAGTAGTGCCGGTGATCCGGCGCCATGCTGTTTGCAGCCAGGACGCCTGCCAGGATGTTGGTCAAGCGGTGAATGCGTTCGGCGATGCGCCGCAGTCCGTGCGGACCGTGATAGATGGCGTAGAAACCAGCCATGATGGCCAGCAGGGCCTGCGCGGTACAGATGTTGCTGGTGGCCTTTTCCCGGCGTATATGCTGTTCCCTGGTCTGCATGGCCATACGCAGGGCGCGCTGACCCCTGCGGTCGATGGAGACGCCGATGAGACGGCCGGGAGTTGAGCGCTGATAAGCGCCACGGGTGGCGAAAAAAGCCGCGTGAGGTCCACCGAAGCCCATCGGCACGCCAAACCGTTGACTGTTGCCCACCACCACATCCGCACCCATCGCTCCGGGAGACTTGAGCAGCAGCAGCGCCATGATATCTGCGGCGACCGTTACCAACGTATTGTTGTCATGGCAGGTTTCGATGATTGCGCCCAGGTCGCGAATCTGGCCGGAGCTGCCGGGATATTGCAGCAGGATTCCGAAAGCGCCGCTTGTCTCAGCCAGCTGTTGCGGATCTCCTGTTACTACTTCTATCCCCAACACCGCGGCGCGGGTTTTTACTACCGAGATGGTTTGCGGGTGACAGTCTTCCGCCACCAGAAAGGTGTTGCCGCGATTCTTCTTGTTCACTCGCCGGCACAGGGTCATGGCCTCTGCGGCGGCCGTGCCCTCGTCCAGTAGGGAGGCATTTGCCAACTCCATGCCGGTCAGGTCGATTATGGCCTGCTGAAAGTTGAGCAGTGCTTCCAGCCGCCCCTGTGAAATTTCCGGTTGGTAGGGGGTGTAGGCGGTGTACCAGCCGGGATTCTCCAGCACATTTCGCAATATCACCGAGGGCGTATGGGTGTGGTGATAACCGCAGCCGATATAGCTCTTGAATACCTGATTGTGGGCGGCAATTTCCCGCAGTTGTTTCAATACCGACGCTTCACTGCGGGGGCCGTCAATTTGCATGGGGCGCCGGCGGCGAATAGGGGCTGGGAGGGTATCGGCAATCAATGCGTCCAGGCTGTCGTAGCCGATGGCCTGCGCCATCGCCACACACTGTTCCGGATCGGGACCGAGGTGACGCTGAGTGAACTCGTCGGCATATTCCAACTCGGTCAGCGTGGCTGGATTCATGTTCAGGAGGGGTCGGTGATTCAACAAGGGGGCGATTCTACCCAAGCCGAATGTACAACTCCAACCCTGTGGAGCTTGCATCGAAACCTGCTTCGTTTAGCCTATGGCATCCATTTTTCCGAGGAGAGTGTGGTGAAGCTTGTCGAACCCGAGTCCGTCGCCATATCCAGTAAACGTCTGCTGCGCATTGGAGAACATTTGCGCAGCCGTTATGTGGAGCCGGGTAAAATACCCGGCTGTCTGACCCTGGTGGCCCGCCGCGGCCAGGTCTGTTACTTGCAGGGCGAAGGGATGATGGACCTGGAGCGGCGCAAACCCATGCGTGAAGATACTATTTTCCGCATTTATTCCATGACCAAGCCGATTACTTCGGTTGCATTGATGATGCTTTACGAAAAAGGCATGTTTTCACTCAACGACCCGGTCCACCGCTATCTTCCCCAGTGGCGGAATTTGCGGGTTTACCGGGCAGGGCAGTGGCCCGAGATTTTGAGCGAACCGGCTACCACTACCATGACCTTGCGCGATCTGTTCCTGCACACCTCGGGGCTCACCTACGGCTTTCAGAGAAATACCAATGTGGACCATGCCTATCGCAAGCTGGGTGTACAGAAACTCCGCCCCGGTTACACCTTGCAGGAAATGATTGACGAATTGGCGCAGTTACCCCTGGAATTCAACCCGGGAACGGCCTGGAATTACTCTGTTGCTACCGATGTACTCGGCTACCTGGTGGAATTGCTCAGCGGTCAAGGCCTGGATCAATTTTTTCAGGAACAGATCTTCGGACCGCTGGGCATGGTGGATACCGCCTTTGAAATTGCACCCGACAAAGTGGGCCGTTTTTCCGCCTGCTACCAACGCGATGCAAACCGGCAACTGGAACTGGAAGATGATCCTGCTGACAGCGCCTGGCGGCAGCGCAGTTTCCTTTCCGGCGGCGGCGGTTTGCTTTCCACCATTGCCGACTACCACCGATTCTGTCAGATGTTGCTGAATGGCGGCGAGTGGCAGGGCCAGCAGATTCTGGGGCCGCGCACGGTCGAGTTCATGACCCGCAACCACCTGCCGGGCGGCATCGACATCGCCGGGTTCAGTCGAGGCGGATACAGCGAAAGCGGGCATGAGGGCACGGGCTTCGGCCTTGGCTTTGCCCAGATGATTGATGCGGTAAAAGGGGGCTCCATCGGTTCTCCAGGGGAGTATTTCTGGGGTGGTATGGCCAGCACCCTGTTCTGGAACGACCCGTTGGAACAACTCAGTGTGATTTTCATGACCCAGTTGATTCCCTCGGGGACCTTCAATTTCCGTGGCCAGTTGGGCTCCATTATCCACGCTGCCCTGCTTGACCGGGGAGTGTGATCCTTGTATCCGTACCTGGGGCTTTTGCTGATGTTTCCAGCCGCCGCGCTGGCTTGCGTCGAATTGAATGGCGCACCTCGTTCCGGGGCGCTGTTATGGGGTGAAGTTGAGCCCGGCAGTCAAGTCTGGCTGGATGACGAGGCCCTGCGGGTCGGCGCCGAGGGTGATTTCGTCCTGGGATTCGGCCGCGACGCCACCGGGGAGCGGGTATTGCGTATCGAAGGCTCCCGATCCTGCTGGAAGATACTCAGGGTTGCAGGCCGGGACTATCCGTTGCAGCGCGTTGAGGGCGTGCCCCGGCAAACGGTCAGCCCGAGCCCGAAACAACAGCAACGCATTGAGCGAGAGCGGGCGCTGGTGAATCGGGCGCGCTCAAAAAGTTCGCCCAAGGCCTGGTTTTCCGGGGGGTTCCAGTGGCCGGCCCAGGGACCGATCAGCGGGGTGTACGGCAGCAGGCGAAGCTATAACGGAATACCCGGGAGCCCGCACTACGGTGTTGATGTCGCGGCGCCGGCAGGAACCCCGGTCACCGCGCCGGCGCCGGGTATCGTGGTGCTGGCGGAAGCGGACCTGTTCTACTCCGGCGGTACGGTGATTATTGACCATGGGCTGGAGGTTTACTCCAGCTTACTGCACATGAGCAAGTTGCATACCCGTGTGGGAAACAGGGTTCAGTCCGGTGAGTTAATTGGAGAAATCGGCGCCAGTGGACGCGCCACCGGCGCTCACCTGGATTGGCGCATGAAGTGGCGCAAGCGCTGGGTTGACCCCCAGTTGCTGGTACCACCCATGCCGTAGAGCCCGCATTTTGCACCTTGCGGGTGCATGGCCCGCATCTCGACGTAAAATCCTGCACGATCATCGTATCCACTGATGCAATATGCGGGCTAGCGCTTATAATACGCGACCTTGACTCTGCTACTTGATGGGCGCATTCATGCTGGACAAGAAACTGCTGAGCATACTGGTCTGCCCGGTAAGCAAAGCCCCCCTGGAATACGATGAAGACAAGCAGGAACTGGTGTGCAGGGCCAGTGGTTTGGCCTATCCTGTACGCGATGACATCCCGGTCATGCTGGAGAGCGAGGCGCGCCAACTGAGCGCCGACGAGAAACTACATGGCGGATAGTATTTTTGCCAGGATAATCAACGGTGAAATCCCCACCGAGTTTATCTACGAGGACGAACACTGCGTTGCTATCCACGATATTAACCCGCAAGCGCCTACCCACGTCCTGGTGATTCCGCGCCGTCCGATTGAGAAATTGTCCGACGCCGGTCCGCAGGATCAGGAGCTATTGGGACATTTGCTGCTGGTAGTGGCGAAGGTGGCTGAGCAGTTGGGTGTCGCCGATGCCTTCCGGC
Source organism: Halieaceae bacterium (assembly GCA_026710905.1). Lineage (GTDB taxonomy): Bacteria > Pseudomonadota > Gammaproteobacteria > Pseudomonadales > Halieaceae > JAPOQD01. The sequence goes on along the minus strand of JAPOQD010000073.1, from coordinate 5,952 downwards.
TGATTGTCAATAATGGGGCCAATGCCGGCCAGACCGTGTTTCATCTGCATTTGCACATCGTTGCAGGTCGCAGTTTCAAAGAGGGGCAACTGACCGGGGGCTTAAACTAGCCCGCATATGGCGCCAGATCGCTTGAGGTTGTTGAGAAAGTTCATGACTATCAATGAGTTATTCTTCTTTTCTCAACTTTGTCACGGTTACGAAGTACGCTGGATGCGTGCTCGCTGGTCTTTTACGTCGAGACGCGACCATGCTCCCTCAACCATAGTCACCACTATGCTTTCGGTCGCGAGCACCCTTCGGGCACATGGCCCGCGTCTCGACGTAAAATCCTGCGCGATCATCACATCCACTGGCGCCATATGCGGGCTGGCCTGATGAAAAGTGCAGAAATCCGGGAAGCTTTTCTAGCCTATTTCGAACAGCATCAACATACCCGGGTGCCCAGCAGTTCGCTGGTGATGGAAAACGACCCGACGCTGTTGTTTACCAATGCCGGCATGAACCAGTTCAAGGACGTGTTCCTTGGGCTGGAGCAGCGCGACTATGTCCGCGCCTGTTCCAGCCAGTGTTGTGTACGTGCGGGTGGCAAACACAACGACCTGGAAAATGTGGGTTACACCGCCCGTCACCACACTTTTTTTGAAATGCTGGGCAGTTTCAGCTTTGGTGACTATTTCAAACGCGAAGCGATCCGATACTGCTGGGATTTTCTAACTCGGCAACTCGGCTTGCCCGAGGAAAAACTCTGGGTAACGGTCCATGTCAGTGACGATGAGGCGGCGGATATCTGGTTGAATGAAATAGCAGTCAGCCCCAGCCGTTTCTCCCGCCTTGACGCGGACAACTTCTGGCAGATGGGGGATACCGGCCCCTGCGGCCCCTGTTCGGAGGTGTTTTACGACCACGGGGCCGAACTGCCGGGAGGACCTCCTGGTACTGAGGACGGTGAACTGGATCGCTATGTCGAAATCTGGAACCTGGTCTTCATGCAGTACAACCGGGATAGCAATGGCGAAATGGAGCCACTTCCGGTCCCCTCGGTGGATACCGGCATGGGCCTGGAACGGCTGGCCGCGGTGTTGCAGGGGGTTCACTCCAACTACGAAATCGACCTGTTCCAGAATCTGATGCAGGCTGCAGCCGAAGTGTTGGGCCTGGACAGTATGGCGGACAGCTCTCTCAAGGTGATCAGTGACCACATCCGCTCCTGCGCCTTTCTGGTGTCGGCCGGGGTGACTCCCGGCAATGAAGGCCGCGGTTATGCGCTGCGCCGCATCCTGCGCCGGGCTATACGCCACGGCAACAGACTCGGCGCCAAAGAACCTTTCTTCAGCCGTTTGGTGGCGCCGCTGGCGCGGGAAATGGGCGCTGCCTATCCGGAACTGGTCAGGCAACAGTCGCGCATCGAGGAGGTCATACTGCTTGAAGAGCAACGGTTCGCCAAGACCCTGAACCATGGCCTGAACGTGTTGGAACAGGCCCTGGAGCAATTGAATGGCTCGGAAATACCCGGTGACCTGGTCTTCAAGCTGTACGATACCTTTGGGTTTCCGGTGGACCTCACCAATGATATTGCCCGTGAGCGGCAGTTGACCCTGGATATCGCGGGCTATGAGGCCGCCATGGCGGAACAGCGTATGCGCTCCCAGGCGGCGGACAGTTTCAGTGTGGACTACGGCAAAGTGTTGAAACTGGAGGGCAAGACCGAGTTCTGCGGATATGATCTTCTTACCGGCGAGGGTGTGGTCAGCGCCTTGCTCAGGGATGGCCAGCAGGTGGCGGAGTTGAAGAGTGGTGATTCTGGAGCCGTTATCCTCAGCCAAACGCCCTTTTACGCCGAATCCGGTGGCCAGGTGGGTGATACAGGTTACTTGCTGGGAACAGCCAGATTCAGGGTGGGCAATACCAGCAAGGTGGGCGGCCATCACCTGCACCATGGGCTGGTGTTGGAAGGTGCGCTCAAGCTTGGCGACCGGCTCAGTGCGGAAGTCGACAGGGGTCTGCGCACTGCGACGGCGCTCAATCATTCCGCTACCCACTTGTTGCATGCAGCCCTGCGCAAGGTGTTGGGCGAACACGTAACGCAAAAAGGCAGCCTGGTTGATTCCGGGCACTTGCGCTTTGACTTCTCGCATCCCCAGGCGCTCAGCCAGGAGCAACTCAGCCGCATTGAACAGATGGTCAATCAGCAAATCAGAAACAACAGCCCGGTGGCGACAAGGCTCACCGACATGGCTTCGGCCATTGAGGCCGGCGCCCTGGCCTTGTTTGGAGAAAAGTACGGCGACCAGGTTCGGGTGTTGTCCATGGGCGGTGATTATTCGGTGGAATTGTGCGGCGGCACACACGTTGCGCGCACCGGTGATATTGGGCTCATGCGCATTACCGCTGAATTCGGCATCTCCGCCGGGGTTCGCCGACTAGAGGCGGTAACCGGTGCGGCGGCCATGGAGCGTTTTGAGCAGGCGGAGGATCAACTCGCCGAACTGTGTGAACTGCTAAAGGTATCGCCCGCCACTGTGGCCGAAAAGGTGGCCGGTTTGCGTGCGGAGAATCGCGAGCTGGAGAAACAACTGGCTGCTTTGAAACAAAAGCTGGCCAGTTCCTCCAGTGTTGATCTGGTCTCCCAGGTGGTGGAGGTGAACGGCGCCAAAGTGTTGGCCGCGGCGGTGGATGAAGCCGATGCCAAATCCCTGCGAAACACCATCGATCAACTCAAGGGCAGGCTGGGAACCAGCGTCATTCTCCTGGCGGCGGTCGCGGGCGAGAAGGTTGCCCTGAGCGCCGGAGTCAGCTCAGACCTTGTCGAACAGATACCGGCGGGGGAACTGATGAAGGAGTTTGCCGGCCGCCTTGGTGGCAAAGGCGGCGGGCATCCCAGTATGGCCCAGGGCGGTGGAACCGATGTGGCGGCTTTGCCGAAGGTGCTGAAAGCGCTGCCCGCTTGGGTGGAAAATCGTTTACAATAACACCGTAACTATTTAATTTTTCAAAATTTTATGAGTTTGATAGTCCAAAAATTTGGCGGTAGTTCGGTTGGCAGCGTTGAGAAAATCGAGACGATTGCCGACAAGCTGGCGGGCTTTCGCGATGCCGGGCACCGGTTGGTAGTGGTGGTTTCGGCAATGGGGGGCGAGACCAATCGCCTGCTTGCCCTGGCGCACCAGATTCAGGATTCACCGGTACCTCGCGAGTTGGATGTACTGGTAAGCACCGGCGAGCAAGTCAGCGCCGCCCTGCTCAGTATGGCGCTGAACAGGCGTGGTTTTCCCGCCAAGTCATACAATGGCAGTCAGGTGCGCATCCTCACCGACAACGCTCATACCAAGGCTCGCATCATGGATATTGATGTCCGGCGTCTCCATGCCGAGTTGGATGCCGGCAATATTCTGGTGGTTACCGGTTTTCAGGGCGTCGATGAGCAGGGCAATATCACCACGCTGGGCCGGGGTGGTTCCGATACCACGGCGGTGGCCCTGGCTGCCGCGCTCAAGGCCGATGAGTGCCAGATCTATACCGATGTGGATGGTGTCTATACTACTGACCCGCGCCTGGTGGATGGCGCCCGCCGTCTGGATAACATCACCTTTGAGGAGATGCTTGAAATGGCCAGCCTGGGTTCGAAAGTGCTGCAGAACCGGGCGGTTGAGTTTGCGGGAAAATACAATGTGCCCCTGCGAGTCCTGCACAGCTTCGAGGATGGCCCCGGCACCTTGATCAGAACAGAAGAGGCAAGTGATATGGAAGCTCCGACAATAGCCGGCATCGCCTTTACCCGGGATGAGGCCAAGATCACGGTGTTGGGTGTTCCCGATACACCGGGTGTGGCCCACCGTATTCTCGGCCCGGTTGGCGGCGTCGGTATAGAAGTGGATGTGATTGTCCAGAATGTCGCTGAAGACAAAAGTACGGATTTCACCTTTACCGTACACCGCAATGATATGAATCGGGCAGCCGCTATCGTCACCCAGGTAGCCGGCGAATTGAACGCCCGTGATGTACGCACCGACGACAGAATCGCCAAGATTTCGCTGGTAGGTGTGGGCATGCGTTCCCATGCGGGTGTAGCCAGCCAGATGTTCGCCGCCCTGGCCGAGGTTGGTATCAATATCCAGATGATCACCACTTCGGAGATCAAGATATCGGTAGTGATTAACGAGAAATTTCTGGAATTGGCGGTGCGTTCCCTGCACTCCGCGTTTGAACTGGAACAGGAGCCAACCCTGCTGGCGGACGGCAGAAACTAGTAGTGGCTTGATGAGCTACTGATTCGGTGGCCGTGGTATCCTTGGGCCATGCAAGACAAGGCCAACAAAACCGCCGCGCTGTTCGTTACCTGCCTGGCGGATCTGTTTCGCCCCAGCGTCGCTTTCGCGGCGATCAAGCTCTTGCAACAGGCCGGTCTTGCGGTGTGTGTTCCCGAGTTGCAGACCTGTTGCGGCCAGCCGGCCTACAATACCGGTGCGTATCGGGAAACTCGCGGCATCGCCAGGCAGGTAATTGAAGCCTTTGTGGATTTTCACTGGGTGATTGCCCCCTCCGGTTCCTGCGCGGGCATGATCAAACACCACTACCCCAAACTGTTCCAGGAGGATCCCGAGTGGGCCGCCCGCAGCCGGGACCTGGCTGAGCGGACCTGGGAAATAACCAGTTTTCTCAGGGATGTTCTGCAGTTCCAACCCCGGGAATTGCCTTCCGGGCCGGCTGCCAAAAGCTATACCTATCACGACGCTTGTGCAGGCCTTAGGGAAATGGGTGTCCGCCAACAACCGCGTGACCTGCTGCGTTCCCTACACGGCATAGAAATTCGGGAATTGCAGCAAACCGATGTTTGCTGCGGATTTGGCGGCACCTTTTGCGCCAGAATGCCGGAAATTTCCGAAAAGATGGTGGATGACAAGCTCAATCATGCCCTGGCTACCGGGGCCGAGGTGTTACTGGGTGGAGATCTGGGCTGCCTGCTGAGCATCGCCGGCAGGGCTCGCCGCCGTGGTGATAAACTGGAAGTACGTCATGTCGTTGAGGTATTGGCGGATATGGACGGCCCGGCAGGAATCGGAGACCCCCAGCGTTGAAACAAACCAGTGCGCAATTTCTCGAAACCGCCAGCGGCAATATGGCCAATCCGCGATTGCGGGAGAATATGGACCGGCTGGGGCGGTCACTGCCTTTAGACCGCTCAGCAGCAATCGACGCCTTGGGGAACTTCGAGGAACTGCGTTCGCATTTCAGCCGGGTAAAAGACCATACCCTGAATCACCTCGAATACTACCTGCGCCGCTACCAGGAAAAGGTCCTGCAACGGGGCGGCAAGGTGCATTGGGCCGCAACACCCTCCGGCCTGAACCGTATTGTCCTGGATATCTGCCGCGAAGCCGACGCCGAGACCGTGGGTAAGGCCAAGTCCATGGTAACCGAGGAAACCGGCCTGACCGAATACCTGCAAGAGCACGGTCTGGAAGTGACCGAGACCGACCTCGGCGAGTACATCATACAACTTGCGGACGAGCCGCCCAGCCATATCGTCGCGCCGGCCTTTCACAAGTCCAGGCAAGACATCGAGCAATTGTTTCTAGAGCACCATGAACTGGGCGAGAGGACCCTGGCGGCTCCCGGCGACATGGTAGGGGAGGCTCGTGCGGTACTACGGCAGAAATTTTTCGATGCCGAGGTAGGTATCATCGGCGCCAATGCCCTGGTCGCCGAGGACGGCCGCAGTATGTTGGTGACCAACGAGGGCAATGGTGACTTGCTGTCCACCCTGCCCAGGGTGTTGATTGTCTGCGCCACCATTGAGAAGGTGCTGCCTCGGCCGGAGGATGCAGGCGCGTTGTTGCGCTTGCTGACACGCTCGGCCGTGGCGCTTCCCGCCACGGCCTACACCAGCTTTTATGTTGGCGCCAGGGGCTCGCAGGATCTCGATGGCCCCGACCAATTCCACGTGGTATT
>JAPOQD010000154.1 GCA_026710905.1 Halieaceae bacterium | reverse complement strand
TGCTCCCTCAACCATAGTCACCACTATGCTTTCGGTCGCCAGCCCGCGTCCCGACGTAAAATCCTGCGCGATCATCGCATCCACTGGTGCAACATGCGGGCTAGTCCAGCAACAACGCGCCAAGCCGCTTGCGGTGGTGAGCGGCATCTCCAAATTGTTGCTGAGCCCATTGAGCGCGGCGCAGATAGAGTTGTGCATCGCACTCATAGGTAAAACCCATGGCGCCATGGAACTGTACCGCCCGATCGCCGGCCAGACAGAGCGCCTCGGTGGCCTGGACCTTGGCCATGCGGCAGGCACACTCCGCAGCAGCATCCAGCGCTGTGGCTGAGACCAGCGTTGCCGCGTGATAGACATGTGAGCGGGCAGCATCCAAGGCAAGTAGGATATCGACAGTAGGATGCTTTAACGCCTGGTATGAGCCGATCAATCTGCCGAACTGCTTGCGCGTCTTCAGGTAGTCCACCACCAGGTCGAGACAGGCAGCCGCGCTGCCGGCCGCTTCCGCCGCACTCAGCAAGGCGCCCAGCAACTTGACGTCACGCAGCGCCGGGGCCACCCCGGCGCCGGTAATCAAACTGCCCTGGGCGATTTCTACCCCTTCGAAAACAACCCTGGCTGCACGTTTGGTTTCATCGATCAACCGCTGTGGCCGCACGGCTTTCGCCCCCAGGCAGTCATTGCTGACCAAAGCCAGTGCCGGCTGCCCCGCGAACTGCACCGAAACCACCAGCAATTCCGTGGTATGGGCGTAGGGTACATACCATTTTTCACCGTACAGGCTGAGCTTGCCGCCGTCAGCGGATAGGGTACAGAGGCTGTCGGCGCCGCCCCAGTCCTCTCCGTCCAGCAGCGCCAGGCTGCCTATCGCGCCATTGGCCAGGCGCGGCAGCCAGGCTTCCTGCTGGGCAGCATCCCCGGCCCGGCTGATGGCCTGGGCCGCCAAGGTGCTGTTGATCAAGGGGGTAGAGAGCAATGCCCGGCCGGTGGCCTCGGCAACAGGCGCTACCGACCCGATTCCCAGCTCAGAGCCGCCAAATTTTTCCTCTACTGCGATACCCATCCAACCCAATTGCAGCATTTCTTCCCACACCCCCAAGTCATAGCCCAGGGGATCGCCAAGCAGCTCCCGCACTTTGCCGGTTGGCGAGCGATGTTTGCAAAAGTCGCGGGCGCTATCCAGCAACATGGCTTGTTCGTCACTGAAACTGATAGCGTTGGCTGTTCTGCTCATGGCGCTTCCCTCGTTCAGTCCTTGGGCAGGCCCAGTACACGTTCGGCAACGATATTGGCCTGTATCTGGCTGGTGCCGCCACCAATGGTCGAGGAGAAGCTGTTGAGATAAGCGCGTTGCCAGAAACCCCCACTCAGCGCATCCTCATCGCCTACGTACAGACTGCCGTGGGCGCCCTGCAACTGCACCGCGAACTGGCACATGCGACGGGTAAATTCGGAACCGCGCAATTTACCGGACAAGGCCAGCGACCACGGGTAATCGGAATTCAGGGCCGGATGTTCCTGGCGCTTCTCACTTAGGACCAAACCTTTCTCTTCGATCAGTAATTGCACCAGGCGGTCACGGACCAGGGGGTCCCGCAGCAGCGGTTCTCCGTCCCGCTTTAGACCGCGCACCGCCCCGATTAAATCTTCCATCCGGGTACGCACCACCATCAAACCACCGGCAGCCCCGGCTTCGGCCCCACGCTCGTATTGCAAGGTCTGCATGGCGATTCGCCAACCCTGTCCTTCTTCACCCATGAGGCAAGCGGCAGGAATACGCGCATCCGTGAAGAACGTTTCGCTGAATCCATACTCCCCGGTCATCTTCCTGATAGGCCGGGTCTCGATGCCATCAACGCCCATCGGCGCCAGGAAAAAAGATAATCCGTCATATTTGCGGCTGGCCTCCTGGTTTGTGCGAGCCAGCAGAATCATGTAGTGCGCAAAGCTGCCCAGGGTGGTCCAGATCTTGACGCCGTTGATAACGTACTCATCCCCGTCGCGCACCGCGCGACACTGGGCATTTCCCAGGTCGGAGCCGTGGTCCGGCTCGGAAAAACCCTGGCACCAGATATCCTCCCCGGAAAGAATACCCTTCAGATATTTGCGTTTTTCCTGTTCAGTACCGATATCGATGATCAGTGGGCCGGTCCAACTGAGGCCGATTATGTTGAAAACGATGGGCACCGCGTGGCGCTTCATTTCCTGGTTTGCAATGTTCTGAAACACCGGAGAAACCCCACCACCACCGTATTGCCGGGGCCAGTGCATACCCAGATAGCCTGCGCTCCACAGCTTGTGCTGCCACTCACGGAGGAATTCCAGCACCCGTTCAGTCCCGACTTCCATGAAGGTCTGCGGCAACAGGAAGCCGGGGTCGGCGGGTTTGTTGTCTCTCATCCAGGCCGAAGTTTGGGCGCGAAACTCTTCCAATTCCTGGGCGTTCGGTTCACTCATGTCACCTCCCGCGACGGCCATTCCAAGGCATCGGCCCGGTGCAGGACCGGGTGCTGCAACTGGCGGCTCAGGTAATCCGGTACCCGGGGTGAAAAATCGCCCCCGATCAACCCACCGGGTTTCATGGTCCTTATACTCTGTACTGGCGCGCCGCCAGGTCGCGCATGATCTCT
>JAPOQD010000167.1 GCA_026710905.1 Halieaceae bacterium | reverse complement strand
TGTTCGCCATTTAAAGTGGTACGCGAGCTGGGTTTAGAACGTCGTGAGACAGTTCGGTCCCTATCTGCCGTGGGCGTTGGAGATTTGAGGGAAGCTGCTCCTAGTACGAGAGGACCGGAGTGGACGAACCTCTGGTGTTCCGGTTGTGACGCCAGTCGCATTGCCGGGTAGCTATGTTCGGAAGGGATAACCGCTGAAAGCATCTAAGCGGGAAGCCCCTCCCAAGATGAGATCTCCCTGGGACTTCGAGTCCCCTGAAGGGCTGTCCAAGACCAGGACGTTGATAGGCTGGGTGTGTAAGCGTTGTAAGGCGTTGAGCTAACCAGTACTAATGGCCCGTGAGGCTTGACCATATAATCCAAGTTATCTGTATCTCCCGTGAGGGGGAAACAAAAGACTGACGGATGAGATGATCAGGTCACAGAAATGGCAGGAACATCAGCTTGATCGACCCTTGTCTTTTCGAAGACAAGGGCAATACCGAACCCGCCTGTAACAGAAAAACAGGCAAGCCTGGCCACCCTTGGGTGCATCAGGTCAACAGTTTGCCTGGCGATCATAGAGCATTGGTACCACCTGAACCCATTCCGAACTCAGCAGTGAAACGGTGCTTCGCCGATGGTAGTGTGGGGTTTCCCCATGTGAGAGTAGGTCATTGCCAGGCTTTAATCCCCAAACCCCGATCGGGTAGCCGGCCGGGGTTTTTCTTTTTTCATTCGGGGTGATTTCTTGTCCGCTGAGTTGTAATTCCAAAGAAGCTCCGATGCAACAGGGAGAGCACTCGTGTCTCCAGTTATTCTGTACGGCTCGCCCATGTCTCTCTACACCGGCCGGGCCGGCAGTTATTTGATCAAGGCGCATATCGATTATCGGAAACAGCCGCCCATTTCCCGAAATTGCCGCGAAATAGCTCTAGCAGCCTGCACCAGCGTTCGTAGCGGGGTGTTGAAGCTCCTGCTCGCTTCAGGAATATTTCGGCATAAGGTGTTGTGCAAACGCATCCATCAGCTTCAATTTATCCGCCAGCGGGGTTTTGTAGTCAGGAAATCCGAAAACAGCGGATGTCATCCCCAATTCTTCCAAAGCCTTCACTCTTTCCACCTGCTCGAGCTGCATTACCGCAATGACGGTCTCAAATGGCTCGTTCTTGCGGCCGTACTCCTCTCGATATTCGTTCAACTGTCGCAGAACTGCCGGAACCTCATCAACACTATTCCCGGCGCCTATCCAGCCTTGCGCCAGCCGCGCCGCCCGTTTTAGCGCCAGGTCGCTCGCACCGCCCAGGTAGATGGGAATGTCTTGCGTTGGCGCCGGCACAATCTGTAGTTGCGGAAAGTTGAAAAATTCCCCGTCGTGTTCAACGTAACCACCCCGCCAGAGCTTTCGCATCACCTCGATCATTTCACACATGCGTTTGCCGCGAGTTTTGAAATCAATGCCGTAAACATCGAATTCCTCTTTCATCCAGCCGGCTCCCGCGCCAATGACCAGGCGATTGTCACTCAATCTGGCAATCGCCGCGGCTTCCTTGGCAACTTCAATAGGATGGCGTAACGGCAATACGTAGACTGCAGTGGAGAATTTTATACGTTCCGTAACCGTGGCCATCGCTGCGAGAGTGCTCCAGACCGCCGGATAAGGCAGCTCGCCGTTTATCGGCGGTGTACCGTCCTCTGTGTAAGGGTAAGCCTTGGCCATTGTTTTTGGCACGAAAGCGTGATCCGCCCCCATGATCCCTTCGAAGCCCAGTACATCCGCGTGCTTTGCCAGCGCAACCAGTTCTTCCGCGGACAACCAAGGTGCGATCAACCAGATTTTCATCGCTTATCCTCAAACTATCTATTGATACGGGTCATGCTTGAGAACAGCCGGTCAACGATTCCGACCGCTCGACTATGCCACGAGTCATTGCGGCGAAACCCCGCCTTAGTTGCCGGCCAATTAGCAGTCGCAGCATGCCGGACAGGGAGCCATCCAGCATGAATTGCGAAACATATTCGGTGCAATTTTCCGAAATGCTGGTCACGATGTGTTTTCTTGAGCTTGACAGGGAACGTGATGGCCGGCTGAGACAGTACTCTATCAATTCTCCCTCTACATATTGTGTAATGGTTTCCGTTTGCTGAACCGCATAAAACGGGAACATCCGGACCTTCATCCTGATTTCGGAACCAACTTCAAAGGTAGTCTTGCATTCCTCTACAAAACTATTCCAATGAGGATAGTCTTCAATCTTCGTGATCACTTGCCACACCCTATCGGCAGGCGCATTGATTTTTTCCGTGAAACATATTTCAAACATTCTCTCTACCTGTCCATATAATTTTGGGGTCAAGTCTCCCATTTCCCATACACCTTGATCGGGTTTGCAAACCAGGCAAAGGTGGTTCATTGTACACCAAAGAAATCACCGGGATATTGCCAGGACAATATATTGACCAGCGCTGTTTGGTGCAATGTATCGTGGTAATTTGAAACGCGGCCCCGTGATAAGAACTTCACGGTACAGATGCTTGTATACTCCTGCAGTCTGATGCCCGGCGGTGTCCGTAGGCTGCAAGTTGAGGTTTATTCGTCGGCAAGAGTAACCAATAGCTGTCCGTTTTCGACTTGTTCACCGGTTGAAACGTGGACGCTTTCGACAGTTCCGTCTCGCGGTGCGTTGATTCGATGCTCCATTTTCATTGCCTCGAGGATGACCAAAAGGTCGCCCTTGCTCACCGTGTCACCCGCTGTTACCGCGGTTTCAATAACGGACCCCGGCATGGGAGCAACGGCGCCACCCGCAAGCTCATCGGCGCCAAACAGCGGATAGCGGGGAAGTTCTTCCAGTTGGAGGTCGCCAAGCTGACCATGAATCAGCCAGACTGTTCCACTGCGCTCTATATCGAAGGCCAGCCTGCGCCCATTGAGGGCAACATCGACCCTGCCCTGGCCGCATTGGTAGGGCCGGGCAATGATCTCTTCGGACGAATTATTGATGCGTACGCGAAAACACCCGTCTCGCCGTGAGCGATAGGCAATGCTGCACTCCGCTTCGCCCAGGCGAAAAGACATCTCCTCAAACGGCATCATGGTGTTGCGCCAACCGCTTTGGATGCTGCGTTGAACGTTTGCGCGAGACCGGTTCCGCGCCTGGCTTTCCAGAGCCGTGGCAATGGCGGCGTCCGCAAACTCCTGCCCGGAAATTTTCCGGGTCCGATCAATTTCGACGCGTTCGATGAAATCCGTTGTGGTATCCCCCGCGATAAATGCTTCGCTGCGGAGTATCCCGGCCAGAAAATCCCGATTTGTAGTCAGCCCCTGAATGCGGGTGGTCTCCAAAACCCGGGCAAGTCTGGCAGCCGCTTCGCGGCGGCTTGGCGCATGGACGATCACCTTGGCGATCATCGGATCGAATTCACTGGCAATGACGCTGCCGGACTCCACGCCGGAATCAAATCTGGCGCCGCCAATCTTCGATGGCGCCCAAACCGTTACCGGCCCTGGTGCAGGCAGGAAGCCGTTGGCCGGGTCTTCAGCACAGAGCCGCGCTTCAATGGCATGACCATTGATCGAAAGATCTTCCTGGGCGAACGAGAGTGGCTCTCCCTCGGCAATACGGATCTGTTCACGCACCAGGTCCTTGCCGATAATTTCCTCGGTGACAGGATGTTCCACCTGCAGGCGTGCGTTCACTTCCAAAAAATAGAAGCCGACATCCGCGAGCAGAAATTCCACCGTGCCGGCGGAGGAATATCCCAGGTTCTTTGCAACCTTGATGGCGGCGTCTCCCATGGCGACGCGAATTTTTCCGGTGACCGCCGGGGAGGGCGCCTCTTCAATAATCTTTTGGTGGCGCCTTTGGATGGAGCACTCGCGCTCAAAACAATGCGCCAGGTTGCCATGATGGTCACCGATGATCTGAATTTCCACGTGGCGAGAGGAATCCAGCCATTTCTCCAGAAACACGGTGTCATCCGAGAAGGAACTCATGGCTTCGCGTTTGGCGCTCTCCACTGCGGCGCAGAGGTCTGCCTCTGATGCAACCACCCGCATTCCCCGGCCACCACCTCCGGCCGAGGCTTTGACCAGTACCGGGTAACCAATTTCCGCAGCGGCTTTGGTGGGGCTAACGCCGCCGGTAATTTCAATGGCCGGCAACGTGGGTACTCCAGCGGCCTTCATCATGTTTTTCGCGGAAAGCTTGTCGCCCATCCTGGCGATGACGCCGGGTGTTGGCCCAATCCAGGTAATTCCCGCGTCGATAACGGCTTTTGCGAAACCGGCGTTCTCGGACAGGAAACCGTATCCGGGATGCAGTGCATCCGCGCCGCTTAGCGTACATGCGTCCAATACCTTGCCGGCATCGAGGTAGGTTTCTGTCGAGGTTCTGCCACCGAGCGCGAAGGCAAGCTCCGCTTCCCTGACAAACGGCGCATCCGCATCGGCATCCGCATAGACAGCCACTGTCGAAATTCCCATTTCTCGCGCGGTGCGCATGATACGTCTGGCGATTTCGCCGCGGTTGGCGATCAGTAGTTTTCGAATCGGCTTGATGCGGCTCATAGTCTTGCGCCGGTACTTTGTTCGTTCCACCCCTGCGCCTTGGCGGATTGCGCGGTTTTCCCCGCAGCTTGTTTTACATACGCCATGTGCCGAACTCCCTGGTGCCTTCCACTTTATTGTTGTAGGCAGCGGATAAGGAAATGGCGATAACCGTTCTGGTGTCGCGGGGATCAATGATGCCATCGTCGGAAACCCGCGAACTGGCATACAGCCCCTTGGAACGTTCTTCCGCCCAGTACTCCGCCACTGCCGCGCGCTCAGCATCCGCCTTTTCGTCAAATGTAACACCACGCCTCTCTGCAGCGGCCCGGCCCACGATGCTCATGACGCCAGCCATTTGTTTTGGGCCCATGACCGCAATCTTCGCCAATGGCCAGATGTAGGTGAACCTGGGCCCAAACGCCCGGCCGCCCATGGCGTAGTTTCCTGCTCCGTAGGATGCCGCGAGAATCACGGTGATATGCGGCACCGTGGAATTGGATACCGCATTGATCATTTTGGAGCCGTTCTTGGTGATACCACCTTGCTCGAATTCGGTACCGACGATAAAACCGGTGATGTTTTGCAAAAACAATATCGGGACATCAATCTGATTGCAGAGCTGGATGAACTGAGTAGCCTTCTCCGAAGACTCGGAGAACAGGGCGCCGTTGTTGCCGAGAATGCCGACGGGGTACCCGTGGATCGTTGCCCATCCACAAACCAGCGTTGGGCCATATAAGGGTTTGAATTCCTCGAACCAGGACCCGTCGCTGATGCGGCTGATTACTTCCCGCACATCGAACGGCGATTTCAGATCCGCAGAAACCAGGCCGAGCAGATCTTCAGGATCATGCACCGGCTCTTCGAATTCAGGATTCGGGGCGGGCCCGAGTTTTCTCCAGTTGAGGTGCCGCATCACTTCCCGGCACATTCGAATACCATCCAATTCATTCTGAGCGAGGTAGTCGCCCAGGCCGGAGATAGTGGTATGCATATCGGCGCCGCCCAGGTCTTCCTCATTGGCGTCTTCGCCCGTGGCCATTTTTGTCAGCGCTACTCCGCCGAGGAATACTTTGGACTGATTTTTAATGAATATGTTGTAGTCACTCATGCCCGGCTGGTATGCCCCGCCGGCGGTGGATGCGCCGAATACCACGGAGATGGTTGGAATGCGCATTTTTGACAGTTCAGTTATTTCGTAAAACCATCTGCCGCTTTCGGCGAAATGCTCAATTTCACGCTGGATGGCGGCTTCCGGGTCTTCGCCGGCTTCTCCGCGCAGGTCCGCGCCGGCGGATTCAACAAATTGTACGTAGGGGAGACGATTGACCCGCGCGATTTCCAGTCCACGCATCAACTTCTTGGCATTGAATGGATTGAATGCCCCGGCGCGAACCGACGGATCGTGTCCAAGAATTACACATTCAATGCCCTCGATGACGCCGATGCCCATGACGAAACCGGACCCTATTGCAAAGGGTGACCTCCACGCGGCCAGGGGGCTGATTTCAAGAAAGGGTGAATCGCGATCCAGTACATGGGCTATGCGTTCGCGGATAGGCATTTTTTCTCTTGAACGCAGGCGCGCCACCGCTTTTTCATCCCCCGCCGCCGCCTGTTTCAGAAAACTATCAATGGTGTTCAGCATGTCGGCCATTTCGGCCATGTTTTTCTGAAATACCGCTGACCTGGTATCTAGTCTGGATTCCAGTACAGGCATTGGTTACTCCTCTGCAAGGTGGATGTGTTTTACTGCACAGGCTTGCGAAACTTCAGGGTAAAACGGTCAGATTCATTGGGCAGTGATTCATGGCGGGAGTCGTGCTGCAGATTGTCCTCTGGCCGGGCGTGAATCGTCGTGTAATCAACAAACTCGAAGCCGGCAGCAACCGCTTCCTTGATAACGAGCACCGGATCAATCCGCCGCCAGGTGGTAGCGTTAAATTTCTCCATATGGCGCTTGGTGTGGTCGATCACACCGTAGATTCCACCGGGCTTCAACGCCTCGAAAACGGCCCTGTTCAACACCATCCTGGCTTCACTGTTGAGGTTGTGGGCATTGCGGAAGGTCAACACCATATCGACATTGCGCTCCACGAGATCGATATCCTCAACCGCGTAGATATAACCGGGTGAGTCGGATTTGACAAAGCCCTTGATTTTTCCGGTGGGATTGACCTTGCCGAGACCAAACTCCTGCAACTGCCCTGCCAGCCGGCCGGCTCCAAGAGCGATATGGAGTTGCCCCTGTTCCTCCAGATAAGGGCCGAGCAACTTGGTATACCAGCCACCTCCGGGAAACAGTTCGATTACGCGCATGTCCTCGCGTATTCCAAAAAATGCAAGGGTTTCCAAAGGTTTGCGATTGAGGTCGCGGGCTTTTTCCTCGGCAGTACGAGAGGGGTGGTCCAGGTCCAGCCTGGGCAACTCGGCGGCCGTTGCCCGGAGCGGTGAAAGACAAAAAACTGCTATTACCAACACGTTCATCAAGCGGCATGTCATGCGTATTTCTCCCTGGTAAAAAGCTGCGGATAGTTTCACGGTATTGCTTTTGAATGAAAAGTGCTAATTGCTGAAAAATGGGGACACAATACCGTGATGGTAGCGACATTATGCCGACTCCCTTATTATGCCGCGTCACCACACCAGATGCAGTAATGAGAAGGCATGGCGCTTGTACGACGCGGCATAATCTAGAGGCTCTCCAGAAAGGCAAGTAGCGCATCCGGTGGTTTATAGCGCGTTAGCGTTACGGATGGTGGAGCGGTTTTGGCGAGCGCCTGCTCCTTCATGGCCAGGTCCGCATCCAGATACATCTGTGTCGTCTCAATTTGTTCGTGGCCGAGCCAGAGCGCAATCACAGAGCGCTCCACACCGGCCTGCAGCAACTGGATGGCCGTGGTGTGCCTCAGCACATGAGGCGTCACCCGCTTGCTTTTGAGAGACGGGCAGTTGTCGCCCGCGAGAGCTGCGTACTTCGCCACCAGCCGCTCCACTGCATCCCGGCTGGGTGCGCCACCACGCAAGCTCGGGAACAACGGGTCGGAGGGAGCGCTGTTGCTTTCACGAAGCCAGGCTCGCATGACCCGTACCACCTGATGGCTCAACGGCGTACACCGCTCCTTGCGGCCCTTGCCGTGGCAGCGTACATGAGCCCCGCGGTCCAACACGACGCTGTTGCGGCGCAATGCGGTCAGTTCCGAGACGCGCAATCCGGTCTGCACGGCGAGGAGCAGCAGGGCATGGTCTCGCCGGCCCAACCATGTGTGCTGGTCTGGCGCCGCCAGCAGGGCCATAAGCTCATCGTGTGTCAGGAAGCAGACCAGCGGACGCTCGAAGCGCTTTTGAGGGATGGCCAGCACCCGCTGGATCATGGCGCTGTAGGCCGGCTCCTCAAAGGCCAGGTACTGGAAGAAGGATCGGATAGCTGCGAGGCGGGCATTGCGCGCCCTTGCGCTGTTCTTCCGTTCCGTTTCCAAGTGATCGAGGAAGGCACTAATCAAGGAGGCATCGAGGTGGCTCAGTTGCAGGTTCGCCGGAGAGAGGGCCAGATGCGCCTGTGCAAAGCGCAGCAGCAATCGGAAGGTGTCCCGATACGCGGCTACGGTATGGGGGCTGACACGCCGCTGGCGCAGCAGCCGGTCCGTGAAGAACGCTTCGAGCAGGGGAGCGAGGGGTGTCATGGCAGTTCTCCCAATGATTGTTCAAAGTGCCCGGATGCCACCTTCAACAGGTCCGGCGTGGCCGTGAGGTACCAGTACGTGTGGCTTGGACAAACATGGCCGAGATAAGTGGACAACATCGGCAGGCAGGCCTGCACATCCATACCTTCCCGATACCAGCGACTCAACGTCTGGGTGGCAAAGGTGTGCCGCAGGTCGTGGAGGCGAGGTCTGCGGGGTTGCCTGTCAGCCATCCCGGCCTGGCGCAGCAGGTGCAGGAAGCCACGGTGGACATTCTTGTAGTGCAATCGTGTCCCGGCCAGGGATACCAGGAAGGCTGGGCTGCTTATCCGGGGCAGGCCGTGGTCCCGCGCTTGGCTATAAGCCTGTAGCGCCTGTACGGTGGTCGGATGCACCGGGACTTCGCGGGATTTACCAAACTTGCTGTGCCGCACCACCAGGACGCCTTGCTGCCAGTCAATGTCCGAGCGATCAAGTGCCAAGACCTCCCCCACCCGCATTCCGGTGGATGCGAGCAGACCAAACAGGGTCGCATAGGTATGGGCTTTCAAACCCCGCAGCGTGTGCGTCGCCGCCATAAGTGTAAGCACCTCATCATCGGTATACACGTAGGGCGCTAACCTGCGGGGCTTGACGTGGGGTAAAAGGTCGCTGGGTGGCGTCTCAGTCTGCGCATCGAAGGCACGAAGGTATTCAGCGAAGCGGCGTACGGTGGATAAGCGAAGGGCCCACCACCGAGTCGTGGCGCTGGCCGGTAGCGTCGCCCAGTGCAGCGCCAGGTCTGCTGTAATATGACTCACTCCCTGACGGTCGAGGAATGCGACGAAGTCTGCAAGCAAGCGGCCCTCGCGTTCCAGCTTGTAACCAAGTGCACGGCGCACCCGCAAATACTCGTTCACTTGCTGACTTAGCGTACTCATCACACACCCCCTGGCCAGGGCTGCACCACGGCCTGCAAAGCTTGGCGGTCGACTTTGGCATAGATCGCAGTGGTGTCGTGGCTGCGGTGGCGCAGAACCTGCGCAATCTGGTCCAATGAAGCGCCCTGACGCAACATCTGCGTGGCTGCGGTGTGTCGCAGGCGGTGGCTGTGTGGCGGGTGGATCCCGGCCTGGAGAAGCAGTTTGCAAACGATGGCGCCGATGCCGCCGCTATTGATCGGGCCACGCGGGGCACAGCTGCGGGGGAAAACGTGGCGTTGATCCCGCGGGTGAGACTGCAACGTCTGCAGGTAGCGCATGAGCGCTTCACCGACATCGGGTGGCAGGGGCAGGGGTTCCTCGCGACCTTTGCCCCGGACGGTGATCTCCCCACGACGCCAGTCAATATCATCCAGCGTGAGTGCCGCAACCTCGCAGCGACGCAGTCCCAGGCGCACCATCAATAGCAACAGTGCATAGTGGCGGCGACCTGACCGCGTGCGCCGGTCACAGTTGCGCAGCAGACGCTGCACCTCCGCCTCATCCAGCCCCCTTGGAAGCCCCGCCATGCGCCATCCGGCCACCGAAGGAACCGCACCCCTGAGGTCCACGGCAACAAGGCCGTTGAGATAGAGGTAGCGCAGGAACGAACGCAGCGCCGTCACCTTCAGCTTACTGCTACCGATGCTGTAACGGTGCGACAGGCTCAACACGAAGTGAATGACATCCTCTGGACTCAGTTCGCCGAGTTGCAGTGAGTCTGATCCGAAGCGAGTCTCTAAAAAACACTGCGCAGTATCACGATACTGGCGGACAGCGCCGGGTGTCAGTGCGCGCTCTGTCTGAAGGTAGTGGGCGTAATCACACAACAACCGTTCCAGCGGACCTGCCGGCGTAGCGATCAGCTCCAATCGTGTCGTGGTCCCGGTGGATACCAGATACCGTAGAACCGGTTTCAGCGCGTTAGGCGTGAGGAATTGGGTGTAGCGGGCTCGACGACGGGCCCGGAAAAACGCGGCGATATGCTTGTGAGTTAGATCCTCCAGCGAGAGCCTGTGGGACTCAAGCCATCGGCTCAGGTGTGCAGCGACGCGCAGAACATTTCTTGCCGAGAGTGGCGTATAACCGAGCGCGAGCAACTCGCGCCCGAGCTCCTCAAAGTGGTCCAACAGTGGACCGGAGCATCGTACGGTAGATAAATTGACCATGGTAGCCTCCTTCCCCGGTACCTTCCGGGATAGGCTAACCATGCCATGTTTCCAGCCTCTGGATTATGCCGCGTCAAAATATCGATGGGAGAAGATAAGTCGCTGATAATACAAGGCTAATTGAGAGCCAACTTCAATGACGCGGCATAATAAGGGAGTCGGCATAATGTTCATTATGCCGCGCGCGGCATAATGAACACAGACGCAAGACGTTGTAGTACGTATTGCGCTCCCACAGTAGTGGGACTGACATCGCGTGCCTGATGCGGCCTGACCAGGAGGACAAGGGCCTACGCCGTCAGCAAACACCACATTGCGGGCGATGTACGCCAAGCGGGACACCATCCCACCTGGTGGGCCAACTGCCCAAGTGCATTGATCGTTACACAGCGGCTGACCGATAGCTCAGCGGTGCTGGTGGATTTGCATACCACACTTTAGGCGCGAACGGGGAAAGCCCGGCTTATTCGATCTCGGCGGCTGATGACACTGCTGCTGCCCGCCCAATCATCGACCAACCGGCAGAGTCAGGGTCGGCCCCTGAAATGTGCTCTGTCCGGCCTGCAGGTCAAACAGTTGTCGCAGCAGCATGAAGGTGGACTTGGACTGCAGGTCGGAATCTTCGATCCAGAACCAATGCCCCCGGTAATAGGTGGCGATGTAAGCATCTTCGGCCCGTTCGCTGCCGGAACGGACCTTGAACAGATTGCCCGCGGGCGTGTCGCTCCAATCGAAGGCGCCGCCGTGTTCCGCCGTAGTGACCGTCACCAGCCCGGCGGACCGATGTGCGCCAGGCGCCTCGACGTTCTGGGACAGGTAATACAGCAGGCTGGAGATGGAGCGTGTGCGTACGGTCCACTGGCTGCCCGCCACCTCCAGAAAGTCCGTATTGAGTTTGAATCTGCTGGAGGAGCGGTCCAGTTGCAGCAGGTCATAGACTTGTCCGATTTCATGTGCGAGGTCTTTGTCGCTGGCAGTCAATTGTACGACGATTTCGGAGTCCTCGCCGTTCTGCTGCGCCCCGATCTCTATCAGCCGCCGGCTCTGTAGATTGCGCAGCAAGTGCAAAAGACGATTAAATTGCTGGTAGTCGGGTGCGGTCTCTGGCGTCGGTCCGGAGGCGGTTGGCGCATTGTATAGATTGTTGATTCTTTCGAAACAAAGCCCGAATACGCGGTCGATGCTCCAGCCTGACTGGGTTAACACCAGGATGGACTCAAGTTGCAGGGGGCTGAGAATACTCTTCAGCAGATCTTCGCCGCGCAGGGGCGCATACGAGATGGTCGGGTTGTCCGAATAGACGATTCCCGCGGCCGGGCTAAGAGAATCGCTGCCGCCAATCTCCACCGAGGCGCTGGCGCCGATATTGGCACCCAGGGAAAGACTGGCCGTCACGCTGCCTATTTCCAGGAACAAGGCTACGTCGCGGTAGCGCAAGCGCACCAGATTCTGCAGCATCTGCTCATTCACCGAGGCGCTGATGGCGGCATTATAGGCGGGATGGGTGCGTGCAAGGGCCTGCGGACCAAACGCGGACTGGCAACCCGAAAGCAGGCTGGTCACTGTCAATGCCGCCAGCAAGGTGGAAGGGATCAGGAGTCTTGTGGTCACCTTTGCGGCACCGGCTTTGATCTTGTCGTCCTGTTATTTTACCTGAAAATAGCCCCCCATATTCATCCTTCGCAACCGTAGCTTATGTGCCGGGCCAAGGCAGGTTAAACGTTGGCGCATCGCACCCCAATCAAGTCGTGGATAGAGGAGCGGAGGGCTGCTCCGCCAGGGCTGGTCAGGCCCTGGCTAATTACTTGTTTCCCCAGAGTTCCTGCAAGCGCTTGTAGCGCCCGCAGCGGCTCTTGTAATAGCGGTAGCGCAGCGGGTTTTTCAGGTAGTAGTCCTGGTGATATTCCTCCACCGGCCAGAAAGTATTGGCGGGCAAAATCTGTGTTACTACCTTTTTATCGGGAAAGCTCTCCTGGACCCCGGCCAGCGAGGCTGACGCCTTTGCCTGTTCATCGGGGCTGGCGGTAAAAATAGCGGCGCGGTAACTGAAACCCTTGTCACAGAACTGGCCGCGATCATCGAAGGGATCAATATTGCGCCAGTAATGTTTCAAAAGATCGTCGTAGCTGACCCTGTTTGGATCGTAATCGATTCTGATGGCTTCATAATGGCCACGGTGGTCGCCATTGTAGGTCGGGTTTTTGAGAGTTCCCCCGGTAAACCCCGAAATTGCCTCGGATACTCCTTCCAGTTCCTCGAATGCCTGTTCCATGCACCAGAAGCACCCCCCCGCAAACACGGCAGTAGCTGCGTAACTGATTCTTGGGGAAATGCCAGCCGTCAGTGCAATCAACAGGCCGCAGAGAAGCTTGCAACCATTTGTCATGAATTTCGCCCTATGTCTTTTCATCGTTTACCTGAGCTTACGCTCCGGCAGTGGTTTCATCGCCAAGGTATACTACCTAGCCCAGACCCACACGCAAAGAGCTGTCGAGAGGTATGCTGAGTTGGTTGATCCGACACCTGATCGAGATTGTTCACGGCCTTGTCGCTACGGTTCTCTTAGCGCTGATTTTGCGCTTACGCAGTTACCGCCTTAACCGGGGTATTTCACCCTCCGGGCAATTTACCCTCCGGGCACATGGCGCCAGCGAAAGAAGAGTGACATTGCTTACTTGACAATACGTGTCCCTGCCTAATAGGATGGCTATCCATATTATCTAATATGGGAACCCATATATGAAAACCACCATTGAAATCTCCGACGACCTGACCAGGAGGACAAGGGCCTACGCCGCGAGCAAACGCACCACCCTGCGGGCGCTGGTTGAACGGGCGCTGCGCGAGCTGCTACGCGCCGAGCAGCAGCGGCCTGCGTTCACCCTGAGGGATGCCAGCGTTGATGGCCGGGGCCTGCAGAGTGAGTACCGCGATGCCGATTGGCAACGCCTGAGGCAAGCCGCTTACGAAGGTCGAGGAGCTTGATTGCGGCGGACACCAACATTCTTGTCTATGCTCACAGGGCCGACTCTGAATGGCACCCGCAGGCCCGATCCTGCCTGCAGACTCTGGCGGAGGGACGTGTGTCCTGGGGTATCCCCTGGCCGTGCCTCCACGAGTTCCTCGCCATTGTCAGCCACCCGAGAATCTACGATCCGCCATCGACCATCGCCCAGGCGGCCGCTCAAGTGGACGCCTGGCTTGAATCTCCGGTGGCCGAATTGCTTGCCGAGGCTGATTCGCACTGGCCGATTTTGAAGCAACAACTTTTCGCCGGGCAGATCAAGGGCCCAATGGTTCACGACGCCAGGGTTGCGGCCCTGTGCATTGCTCACGGTGTTACGGATTTCTGGACGGCCGACCGGGATTTTAGCCGCTTTCCAGGGCTCTCGACCCGTAATCCGCTACTCTCCGGGGACAATTAGCGAGTCTGACAGTGAAGCGCTGGACGCCAGTTCGGGCCCCATCGCACTTCGTGGACCGGCGACACAAGAACATTGATCGTTGCCCGGCGGCTGATGACACCTGCGCGGTGATCTGGAAGTAGCAAACCATTTGCGGGCTAAGGTTGGAGTTCGACTCCATCCTCGTCGCCCGCTTGTGCCGAAGCTTGTTGTTGGCCAACGCTGGACTCGGCCTGAAAATTCGCCGAGAGGAGATATTGATATAGTTTGAAGGCGAGGTCCTTCCGATCCGTCTCCAGCCGGTGACGGGTCGCAGGTGTCAACACCATTGTCCGGCATGTTTCCTCGGCGACCACAGTGGTGACTCTTCCCTCCAGCACGCCCATCGGCAAGACCGCATCGCCCGGTCCGCACTGATAGAGGCGTGCGCCGGAGGCATCGTATGCGGAAGCCCTGCCAGCTTGTAGCAGTTGGAGATCCTGGCGGGTGGAACCCGGCCTGACCATTGCGTCGCCGCCGGCGTATTCGCGCACCTCCAGCCAGTCACGCAACTCTCCCTCCAGATCCTCGAAATCGATCTGGCGCTCCAGGTAGCGCTCGAGGTCGTCCCCGGTCTGCTCCAGCAGCGAGGCGCGCTGCCGGTCAGCCAGGCCTGCGTTTGCCTTCCATTTCTCAATGATGGTCTCCTCACAGCGTTCCAGCGCAAGGTCCGCATCCGGCTCGACGAGCAGTTGCGCGAACACCGCTGGTGGCAAGTTGCGTTCCAACCCGGCCCGCAACTGCTCCGGCAATGCACTAAGAACGACCTGCACGTCGGCCGCATGCGCCGCCTGTAGCAGGCGGCTGAGAACATTGACCGCCGAGAAGTCGAAGCCGGAGACCGCGGCGAAGTCCAGCAGCAGGCAGTGGGGACGCGAAGGGCCGCCAAGAGATTTTCCCAGGCGATCGGCGAGCGGGGAGGCACTGCCGAAGAAGATGTAGCCACGCAGTAGGTAGGCCAGCACGCGCTCGCCTTCGTTGCGCAGTATGGCCCGTTCTGGAACGGGGCGCGCCTTGTTGCTCTGGCGCCCGCACGCAGTGAAACACGACTCGATGGGGTCTACGCTGCTGAGACGGACGGTAAAGAACACGAGGGTGGCCACCATGCCGGCGCCCACGCCCTCGAGCAGCCCGAATGCGATGATGATCACGAAGATCAGGGCGATGATACTGAACTCAGTCTTGGGCAGACGCCTGTGGCTTCTCACCAGCCCTTCGTCGAGCATGCCGAGCCCAGCGAAGACCAGTATTCCTCCCACCAGCGGTGACGGCACCAACTCCAGCATGCCATCGCCGAAGAACAGAGCGCTACCGACAACGAGCGCGGCGGAGATGCCAGTCAGGCTGGTCTCGGCCCCAAGCAGCTTGCTGCGTAGCGATGCCGGAACAACCACGGTCGCTATGGTGCCTCCGCCCAGACCTGCGACCACAGATGCAACCCCCCCTACCTGGAACTCCCGGTCCCAGTCCAGTTCCTGATTGGCGGCCACCTCGAGGCCCGCGAGGTTCATGACCACGCAGATGAATCCGACCAGAATCAGGACCATCATGTTGGGAATTTGTGTCGCCATCGCGGCCCATTCCACCCGCTTGATATCGGCTGGGCCCAAGGCCGGCCACAAATTGCCGTCGGTAGTACTTGTCAGCAACAGCCCCGTCGCTCGCGCCTCATCTCCAGAAACACCGAGGGCCGTCAGCGCGATGTGGTATCCAACCACAGCTAGCGCGACACTGATCGGTAGAATCAAGGCGTTGCCCCAACGTTTCATGGCGATGTACAGTGCAGCGCCAAACACAACGCCCGGACCCCACCGCCAAAGCCTGGAAGGCTCCAGCAGTTCCGGAATTGCACTCCAATGAAGTTCCGCGCCCATCATGGACATGGCGGCCAGACACACTACTCCGCCGATTCCGGCGACGAATCCAGCCGAAACCGGATAGGGAATGAACCGAAGCAGATTGGCGAGCCGGAATCGCCCGAGCATCAGGCAAGAGAGGCCGGTGATGACGGCACTCAGAATAAGTGCTCCCGCTACAGTGACGAACAAGGCTTCGCCTTCGGCATCCATGGAAGACCCGATCACGGCCATGCCAATGACCATCGCGGGAGACAGCCCGGCGACTACGCCCCGATACCCCCCCGCGAGAGCCATGATCAGGCAGGCCGCGAAGTTCCCGAACAGAACCAGGCCGACGCCTTGGGACGAGTATGCAGCCAGAGGGCCCGAGAAAATGAACGTCGCGAAGGCAATCTGGGCGACGAGCAGCCCAAGCCCAGAGGTGACTCCAGCCGTCAGGCTCTCAATGGTCTTCCCAGCCAGGACGTCCCCGCGGAGTTCCTGCACGACTCTCGCAAGCTGCGAACTCATTTCGCAGGCCGCCGCTCAAGGAAACGCCCTTCGATCCGATACCTGAGATTAAGAAGTACAGGCCGAACAATACACCCCCACACGTTGGCGGACGTTATTTCGTCCGCAGCGGAGAACCTGGTGTGCGCCTGGTCAGAACCGACGTACGGCCACTCGAGCATGGCGACTGGTTTTTGAGCGCTCGCGAGGGAAGCCGCCAGCAGGGCGCTTGTCGCGAGGATTCGTTTCATTGTGTCGAAGACTCCAGTTTGTAGTGTCGCTCTCCCGTGACCTGCAGCGCGCTCGGCCGCGATGCCGCGCATGCGCGACCCCACTGTGCAGGGACCGGTGAGCAAAGTATAAGATCGGGCCGGAGTGTTGTCACAGCATGGTGAGGCGTGGTCGGCCGGGATTGATCCATTGTAGCGGCGTCATGCTGCCGCTGGAGCAACCGAACACACCAGAGGCCCCGCCCCTTGCTTACCACGGCGGCCACATCGCGGCAGTGGCTGAACGCCACCTGCGGAAATCCGGCTCCCGACATAAAAGATCAGCGATCATCGCATCCACTAATGCAACACTAATGCAAAATGCGGGCTAACCGGCGGTCCGGTCGTCTGCCCTGGCCGGATGGATGTTCCGGGCCGGGTGCAGGCCGGCTCCGAACTTCATTTCCGCCTGATTCAGGAAGGGCGGGTCGAGGCCGAGTTTCCAAGCGTACACGGCGGTGAATGCCAGTACCGACTTCACATATTCGCGCGTCTCCCTGAAACGAATCGACTCGATGAAAAGATCAATCGGCTGACCTCCGTAGGCCTTGCGCCAGCGGTTCAGATTGCCCTGGCCGGCGTTGTAGGAGGCCGCGGCCAGCGCACGGTTACCCCCCATCTTCCCCAGTATTTCAGCAAGATAGTAGCTGCCGAGTTCGATGTTGAGCGTGGGCCGATAGAGGTCGGTGGCCGCGACCGGGCTTCGGCCCATCCTGCGCGCTACGCTTCGCGCCGTGGCGGGCATGAGTTGCATGAGACCGCGCGCTCCGGCTGATGACCGGGCATCCATGCGAAACAGGCTTTCCTGTCGCGACAGGCCGAGCAGCAAGGGCAGCGGCAGGCCGGTGCGTGTCGCCGCCTGGCGGTACAGATGTTCAAAGGCCAGCGGAAAGCGCAGTTCAAGGTCGTCAGCGGCGCCGCCACGGGGTGCGACCATCATGGCCTCGCTCATCCAGCCGAGTTCGGAAACGCGTTTGATCAGCAGGCGCGCATCCTCCGGTTCCAGTTTTTTCGCCACGTAAGCCAGTTCACGGCGAGCACTGGATACCTCGCCGAGAGCGAAAAGTTCCAGTACGATCATTGCCGAGGGAAGTTCGCTCAGCCGCTCCATCCCGGCCTGGCCGAGCACAATGGGCTGGTGCCTGAAGTTTGGCGCCAGGCCGAGTTGATGCGCCAGCAGAAAACCGTAGTAACTGCGCGATTTCGCCAGCTCATTGGCGGCTTGATCGGCAATGAGCTGATCTTCGGCACTGAGAAAGGGTTGCCTGCTGGCGGCCAACCACAGCCAATAACGTCTTGCCGCTTCATCCATCACCCCGGGGGTTACACTGGCCAGCCGCTCGAAGGCGGCGGCCCAGGCCCTTTGGCGCAACAGGGACAGGGTGACCTCGCGGAACAACCGATCATCCTCACCCAGGGGAAGTTCATGAGCTTGCACAAGCAGGCCGGTTTTGTCTGTGCGGGCCAGCTCAAGCAGCAGCTTCCCCTCAATGTGCTTGCGCAGTTCTTCCCCAAAGTTCAGCGTTTTTTGATACTGCCGCCACAGAGACGCCGCCTGTTCGGGATTGCTCCGCGCCATGCGCGCGATCCCGTGGCCGACAATACGTCGGGTAGCGACATCATCTTTCTGGTATCTGCCCTGGGTTCCAATACGCGATGGGCGCAGATGCACACGGTCAAACTCCTGAGTGGCGCCGCGCTCCGAAACATCGAGGAAGCGAAACAGATAGTGGGCGAGACCGCGCCGATTGGCCGCATAGGCGAGTTCAATCCGCCGCCACACCTGCTCCTGGGTATGGCGGTGCTGGCCGGTCCAGACTTCGAAAACGGGGTCGCACTCCTGGTGTTGCGATGTGCCGATAAGCCACAATTTCGGCACTTCCCGGAACGCCGCCTCGTGGTCGCCGGAACGGTACAGGGCGCGAGCATAGGCGCACTGCATCTGTGGGTCCTGCTGTGGCTCGTAGTAGTGCGCCAGATTGTTCCAGTCGCCGCGGCGGCGCAGGCTCATGAGCCACTCGCTATAGAGGCGTTCGCCGACTTCGGAACCAGCCCAGGTGGAACGAAAGTCAAGGATTTCACCCGGCTGGGTCCGGCTCAGGCGGCGCCGAATTTCGCGATAATCCAGGTAGGCGCGCAACGGATAACCGCTTAACTGCCTGCGTTTGGCTGCAAACGCTGCGCTGCGCCCGTGCTTGAGGTCCGCCTGGGCGGCTTGGTAGAGCTTGCGTTCCGCGGCAAAGTCACTGCCGTGCGCCAGCCCCGGCAGGGGGCCCGCCACAACCATGGCCGCAGCCAGGGCATAGCACCGTAGAGTTGTTGCAAACATTGAGGTTCCTTTTCCTGGCAGTTATTGAAAGTGGATCAAAATACGCGGCCTATCGTCCATCAATGACTTTCCCTGGCGAGTCTTGAAGTCCTCCCATCAGCATGTACTTGATCTCCAGGTAGTCATCCATCCCGTACTTGGAACCCTCGCGGCCGGAGCCCGACTCCTTGACCCCGCCGAACGGGGCCATCTCGTTGGAGATGATGCCCTCGTTGATGCCGACAATGCCGTAGTCGAGGGCTTCCGCCACCCGCCAGACACGGCCGATATCGCGGGTATAGAAATAGGAGGCCAGGCCGAACTCGGTATCGTTGGCCATTTCGATAACTTCCGCCTCGCTGGAGAAGCGCACCACGGGCGCCACCGGACCGAAGATCTCGTTGCGAAACACGTCCATTTCCGGGCTGACCTCGGTGAGCACCGTGGGTTGGTAATAACATTCTCCCAGGTCGTGGGGGGCGCCGCCGAGAGCCAGCCGGGCGCCCTGTTGCAAAGAGGTCCTGACCAACTGGTCCACATCGTGGACCGCAGTGGTGTTGACCAGGGGTCCAATGCTCACACCGGCTTCCATGCCGTTGCCCACCACCAGTTTCCGCGTGGCCAGCACCAGCTTGCGGACGAACTCATCGTGAATCGATTGATGGGCAAACAGGCGATTGGAGCAGACGCAGGTCTGGCCGGCATTGCGATACTTGGAGATCATGGCGCCGGCCACGGCTGCGTCCAGGTCGGCGTCCTCAAACACGATGAAGGGCGCGTTGCCGCCCAGCTCCATGGAAGTCTTCTTCATGCTGTAGGCGCATTGCGCTTCCAGTAACTTGCCCACCGAAGTGGAGCCGGTAAAGGTCAGCTTGCGCACCAGCGGGTTACCGGTCAGTTCGCCGCCAATCTCACGGCTGTCGCCGGCCACTACATTGAGCACCCCGGCCGGCACCCCGGCGCGTTCCGCCAATTCGGCCATGGCGAAAGCCGATAGCGGCGTTTCGGAGGCCGGCTTGATAACAATGGAGCAGCCGGCCGCCAGGGCGGGGGCGGCCTTGCGGGCAATCATGGCATTCGGGAAATTCCAGGGAGTGATGGCCGCCACCACTCCTACCGGCTGTTTGATACAGACAATGCGTTGACCGGCGGAAGCTGCGGGGATCACATCGCCATCCACCCGCTTGGCCTGTTCACCAAACCATTCCACGAACGCGGCTCCGTAAGCCACTTCGCCACGGGACTCCGCCAGCACTTTACCCTGTTCCGCGGTCATGATGATGGCGAGATCTTCCCGGTGCCGCATCATCAGGTCAAACCAGCGCCTCATCACCTGGGCGCGCAGCTTGGCGGTTTCGGATTTCCACTGTTGCATGGCCGCGCCAGCCGCCTCTATTGCACGGCGGGTTTCCGCCACGCCCACCTTGGCAACCTCGGCAATCACTTCGCCGGTCGCCGGGTTGCGCACCGGCAAGCTGGCGCCGCTGTCGGCATTTACCCATTGGCCATCGATATAAGCTCGGGTTTTCAGCAGCAGCGGGTCTGAAAGATCGAGGGTCATAGGGGTAACTCCTGTACTGCGGGTTGATCGGGCTTGCGGTCAATTATCACAGTTGTCGCTACGCTGAGCTAGAACGCAGCTGCGAGTTGCAAATACAGCAATGTTCCCTGCCAGGGAACCACCGAGTCGCTGCGATAGATGCGCCCGCAGCAGGCCTCGAACCGGCCCCGGTCCGGGTGGACATCGAACAGGTTGCGGCCCCCGAGCTTGAGACTGTAGCGGCCGCCGAAAGACCAGGTGGCCTCGGCGTCCAGCATGAACTTGCGGCTGAATTTCTGGATCTCGGTCAGTTCCGCCGTGTTGGCGTTTTTGTACTCCCCGTAGTAGCGGCCCCGCAATAACAGGTCGAGGCGCTGCCGGGTATGACGCAGGTTGAGCACCGCCCGCGCCTCCGGAGCCCCGTACCTGATATCGTGCTCCGTCTCCGCGTCCACAAAGCGGCCCCGTTCGCTCAGCCGGGTCTGGTTGAAATTGAGCGCCGCCTGCAGCGAACTGCTGCCCAGCCTCCAATCGACCTCCCATGTGGCAACCAGATCAATGCCGCGGGTCTCCGAATCCACATCGTTGGTGAAGAAGCGCACCTGGGCAATGGTATTCGCGCCGGGTACGCCGAGCGCGGCGAGTTGGGCGATCTGTTCGGGCCCCACGGAAAATTGTGAAGACAGTACGATGCGGTCATCGAGCCGGATGTGGTAGTAGTCCAGGGCCAGGGACAGGTTGTCGAGCGGCTCCGCGGTGACGCCCAGGGTGTACGAGAATGAGTCCTCCGACTCCAGTGGGCGGGCGCCGAACAGTTCCGAGGCGGGGTGCCGGGGGGGGAAGATGCCCTCGGCGGCGGGGAATCCGTTCGGGTCGATCCTGGTGGAAACATTGGCCGTGGAAATCTGTCCGGGTGTCGGGGCTCGAAAACCGGTGCCGGTGGAAGCCCGCAAGTTGATCCTGCCGGTCAGGCGATAGCGCGTGGCCAATTTCCAGACCGCGACCTCGCCAAAGCCGGAGAAGCGTTCCAGGCGGCCCGCGGCGTTCACCAGCCAGGCGGGAGTCACGTCCACTTCCAGGTCGAAGTAAGCGGCGTAGCTGTCTCTTTCCACAGTGGAAGAGAATTCTGGAGAATAACCGGGGAAACCGTTGGAGCCGACCGGCACGATGTTGTTAACAGGATCGCCGGCGGGACACAGCGAGCCGACTGCTTCGAAGCCCGGAACCCGGCATTCGATGTCCGTCAGGTGGTCGTTCAGGTCGGCATCTGCTTCGGCCCTGGTAGTCTCGAAATCGAAGGGGTCGGGGCTGGCGAACGGCCCCACCGCGAAAGATGACGGGTCACCCTGCTCGATCCGGTAGCCCTCCTCGCGATATTCAAAGCCGAAGGCGGCGTGGAGCGGGCTGGCCAAACCCACCGTAAGCGGCCAACTGAAATCGACATTTGCGGCGAACTCGTCATTGACCAGGTTACCAGGCCGAAACTGCGTCGGGCTGGCCGGCCCCAGCGATGGATTCAAGGTGTTGGCGAGGTGATACTCGATCTTGTTCTCGCCGTAGCTCGCCGACAGGTCGAAGCCTGGGCCGCTGTCGAAGCTGCTACGCAAGCCCCCGGTAATACTATAGTCCGTGACCTTGCCGGAGAATTGTGGTGTGAAGCCGGCCGGGTAGAGGCTGGTTCGCGGGTCGTAGATGGAGCCGTCCTCCAGCCGCAGTGGCAGCAACTGGCTCACGCCGGGACGCCGGTAGAAGAAGCCGCCGCTCATCTCTTTGCGTGAGTAATTGCCGAAACTGTACAGCTCAAGAGCGTTACTGATCGGTAGTGCGGCATTCACCACGAAGAGGAACTGCTCCCGTTGCGGCTGACCCCAGATCTGCACCGGCTGTTCGAAGTTGCGAGCGCCGCCAACCCTGTGCAGGTTGTCCACGAAGCGAGTATCGGGATCGTCCGGAATGCCATCGCTGCCGGGGAGCACCTGCTGAATGGAGCCGTCCGCCGCATAGGTATAAGTGAAGGCGTCGGGACCATACCAGGTAACGCCATCCACCGTCAGTTGGCTCCGCGCCGCCTGCAGCGGAGTCAGCCCCGACTCGCCGATAGCGAGGTTGTAGGGCTCTGAACGGCTGGTGGGGTTGCTGTCGGAATACTGTCCGCTGAAGTTGATGAAACCGCCGCCAAGAGGAAAACCGGCGTTGGCTTCAAGGGTGAGTTCCTCACCATCGCCTTCGGTGTAGCCGCTGTACCTGGTGCGTAAATCGAATCCCGAATCATTGCGGCGGAGATTGAAATTGATGACTCCGGCGATGGCGTCGGAACCGTACTGTGCGGCGGCGCCGTCCCGCAGTATCTCCACTGACTCCAGGGCAATCGAGGGGATACTGCCGGTATCCGGGCCGTGGGAACCGAACCCGCCCAGTTGCATCAGCGCGGCCCGATGGTGGCGCTTGCGGCCGATGAGGACAAGGGTGTGATGCGCATCCAGCCCGCGAAGGCTGGCTGGGCGAATGAATGTGGCGCCGTCGGAGATTGGCTGCCGGGAAACATTAAAAGAGGGGACAATGGTGTTGATGACATCTACCAGGTCCGACGAGTTGATGCTCTCGATCTCATCCGGGCCGAACATGTCGACCGGTACCGCCGTATCCGCCGCCGACCGTGCGGCGCGGCGGGTGCCGATGGTCACCACCTCTTCGATCAGCCCTGCGCCTTCCGCCGCCTGGGCCTGCGCCGGCTGCGCTCCGCCGGGGCCGCCGCAGAGCAGGGCCAGCAGCGCTAACAGGTAGAGCCTTGGCCCACATGCTGTGCTTGCATTCATGATCACTGGGCTCAATCGGTTCCTGGTCTGAGAGCAGGCAACAGGCCGATTCTCCCTTCAACCCGGCGCAGACCGCCCGATGGAATGATGCAGCGGCGCCTGCTGCGGTATACGCGGAACCCTGCGCGGTGCACTGCCGGAATAAGCATCGTTCACATTGAGCGGTGCTTCCACCAACGAATGCTCAGGGGCACACTGACGTTGAGCAGGAAGGCGGTGATCATCAGAGTGTAAAAGGCCTGTGCGGAGAGCAGTTGATGGTCGGTGTAGGCGATATCCATCACCACGAAAGCGAGTTCGGCGCGGCCCAGCATGCCGAAGCCGATCATCATGCTGTCAGCCCAGCTAAAATTGCCGGTATACCGGGCCGCCAGCGCCGCCGAACTGACCTGGGCAAGGAATAGTGACAGAAACAGGAATACTGCGCCCGGCACTACTTCCAGGAACAGGTCGGCGTCGAACACCAGCTTGGTGCCCAGTTCCACGAAGAACACCGGGCCGATCCAGTTGTAGGCGACATCCTCCAGCAATCGCCGGCTGTTCCGGTGATGGTTGGTCACCTCTCCCTGTTCCTCCCGGATGAAGAAGTATTCCTCCTTGAGAATCAGGCCTGCCATATAGGCGCCGATGGCGGGATGAAAGCCGAACTTGTAGGCCAGCAGGGCCATCAGCAAGGCGTACAGAAGAATGGTAAGGGAAGTTTTTTCACCCCGGGCAAGATGCAGCAGATGGCGAAGGCCGACATCCTTGAACAGAGGCATGCGCTTCATCACGCCGTTTTCGAGCGGGTGGGGAAACACCCATACCCCGAGCACTGCAACAATGGCGAAAAACGTGACGGCCAGGGTCACCACCCTGACCACATCCATCAATTCCAGCGAGCCAGTCCCGGTAGCGATGGGCACGACGATGGCGACCAGCGCCAGGGAGGCAATGTCATCCAGAATAGCGGAAGTCATGATGCCGATAGCCGCCGGGGAACGAGCCAAACCCTCGCTGCGCAGCGAAACCATGGTCAGGGAAACTGCGGTGGCTGTCATGGCCAGGCCGCACAGCAGGGCGATTTTCTGGTCTCCCCAGAACCACAAAGTGCAGGTGTAGGCAGTCACGAAAGGCGCCAGGGCGCCAAAGAAGGCAATGCCCCAGGCGCGCTTGATGCCGTTGACGAAGTGGCTGGTGTCCTCCTCGAAGCCCAGGGAGAACATGATCAGGATGATGCCGACCTCGGAAAAACCCTTGATGAAGGGGCCGCTTTCGGTCGGGAGAATACCGGTATTGACGCTGATCGAGCCAAACGCAAGGAACCAGAGGACCGGTGTCAGCTTGGTCTTGCCGGCCAACAAAGAGGCCAGATATACGCTGCACCAGATGATGGCCAGATGGCCGAGTTCTTCCATGCGCCTAGCTTATAACGGCGACCGGCCGGGGGAAAAGCCCGGCGCTGGTCTTGGCCGGTAATTTTCCGGGAATGCAACCCTGGTGGCGAAGTATCTGGCCCGCATATTGCTCCTGAGGTCGAGAGCAATTGCCTTTGCGGAGCGCAGAATTTATTCTGCATCGGCAATCGATAACGGATACTGGCCATGTTGATGGACAAAACAATTACAATCGGCAGTGAAGGCAAAACCCGGGGACTACATTTCGGGCGCAGCCTGGGCGTGCTGCTGCTGGTGTTGATGACGCCAATGGCATCGGCGGACCATCACCCGGACAGTGAGAATACCCCGGCGGTGGAGATCGATTCTTCCCCGCAGGCCGGTGACGGAGATGAGGCCGCCGCTGCGGAAACTGACCCCCCCCCGCAATCCCCTGACGAGGACGAACCCCGGGGCGCATCCGGCGCCGCCCGGGTTGACGAAATCATCGTCACCGGTTCACGCATCCGACGCGACGAATTCAGCAGCGCCTCACCCATAGAGATCATCGACGGCCAGAGCTCCCGCGAACTGGGCCTGGTAGACACCGCTTCCCTGCTGCAAAGCGCGACCTCGGCTACGGGCACCCAGATCGACAATACTTTCAACGCCTTCGTGCTGGATAACGGCCCCGGTTCGGCCCAGCTCAACCTGCGCGGCCTTGGTCCGGAGCGGGTCCTGTTGCTGCTCAACAGCAAGCGTCTTGCCCCGGCCGGTGTGGGCGGTGCACCGACCTCCCCGGACCTCACCCTGATACCCAACATCATGATAGACCATATTGAATTTCTACTGGATGGGGCTTCCTCGGTGTACGGTTCCGACGCGGTATCGGGGGTCGCCAACGTGATCATGCGAAGCGATTTCGAGGGTCTGGAATTCGAAGCCGAGGTGGTGCGCCCAAGTTCCCCCGGAGGCGTTGAAAGACAAATGAGTCTGGCCTGGGGCAAGAGCGAGGACAACTGGACCCTGGGCTTTGGCGCAGAGCACTACGAACGCAGCAGAATCAGGATGCGCGACCGCGACTTCACCGATCAGTGCAATCGCTACCTTTATGAGGATGAAAACGGCGTTGAGCGCAGTGACCTTCTCGGCCTGGCGCCGGGCTCAACGCTCAGCCCCTGCCGCCTGGGCACCATCAACCGGGTCTTTATTCCGGTTGGCTTCGGCAATATCTGGCATACGCCGGGAACCAGCAATATCGGAATTCCCGATTTTTCCGAAACGGAATTGCCGGTTCGATTTGCCGGCGCCCATCCGTCCCTCGTGGGCGTTGATCTGAACGGGGACGGCATTCCAGATACTACCCTGGTCGACCCGGACGGCAACGGCATTACGGAAATTGATTTGCAGACCGACCAGTACAACGAGAACGGCTCGGCACGGGACCGCGCCTCCGACCTGTTACTCGGGCAGCAGCGCACCAACCTCTATTCCTATGGTGAGTATGACCTCGGGCGGGGTAATACCACGCTCTTTTATGAGGGCCTCTACTCCCGGCGCGAGACCGAGGTGTTCAGCAGCGGAGCCAACCTGTTTGTGGACGTTCCCGCCAACAATCCCTATAACCCCTGTAATCAACAGGCCCCTGGCGGGGTGAACTGCCTGGGCTTCTTCGGCGCGGACTTCGGCGACCTGCCGGTGACACCGATCATCGCGGTGCGCGGCGACCGCGACAACAACGACATCACCGTGGAGCAGATTCGCCTGGTCGGCGGCGCCGAGGGCGACCTGCCCGATTGGAGCAACGACTTCGGCTTCGGCAATCTTGGTTACGAAGCCTTCTTAAGCTACTCACGTTCCGATGGCAGGGAAAAAATCCACGGGGTGCTGACAGAACCGTTGCAGTATTCACTGGCCAGTTCGAGAATCGACCCCGTCAGCGGGCAAACCATTTGCGGAACCGGTGCGGACTGTGTGCCGGTCAATCTCTTTGCCGACTCCCTGTACCAACCCGGTGGCGGCGGTTTCGCCACCCAGGCCGAGCGCGACTTTCTGTTCGGCGTGCGCAGTTTTGACACCAAAGTGCTGCAATGGAATTTCAGCGCCCTGCTGCAGGGGGACCTGTTCCAATTGCCCTGGAACCATACCGCGGTGCCCTTTGTGCTCGGCTTTGAATACCGCAAGGATGAAATAGACTCCCGTCCCAATGAAGTCGCCAGGGAAGGGCTGTTGTACGGGTACTTCAAGGATGCCGGCGCCGAGGGGAATCGGGACATCCGGGAACTGTTCCTGGAGACGGAATTTCAGTTGCTGGAAGAACGGCGTCTGGCCCGCGAGTGGTCTCTCAACCTGTCGGCGCGCCTGACCGAGGAAACCACCTACGGCAGCCACACCACCTACAGTATCAAGAGCGTCTATACTCCCATCGACAGCCTGACTCTGCGCGGCACCTACGGCACCTCTTACCGCGCCCCCAATGCCCACGAACAGTTTTTGATTGGGCAGTCTGGATTCACCAGCATCCATGACCCCTGTGTGATCCCCACCGAGGCCGTGATCCCCAGCCTCGACCCCAGCATGCCCGGCGCCTACGACCCCAGCAATGACTCCCGCTCCCAGACCACCCTCGACAACTGCCGCGCCAACGGAGTGGACCCGCTAACGCTCGGACTGGACGGTACGCTTTCCAGTTATTCCGTGGAAATCCTGCGCAAGGGCGGGCAGCAGGTGGCGCACGACATTGAACCGGAAACCTCCACTTCGTACACCTACGGTTTCGTCTTCGACCATTCCTGGCGCAATACCATCAGCCTGCGCGCCGGGGTCACCTATTACGATATTGAAGTCAAGGACAGCATTGGTCTGCTCGGCTCCCAGTTTATCGTCAGCGATTGCTATCAAGATAATCCGGACAACACCGGCGCATTTTGCGGTTTCATCAATCGCGACAGCGATGGCTTTCTGAGTGTCATTGATTCCAGCTTTTTCAATTTCAACTCGATTGTTTCGCGAGGCGTCGACTACACCGTGAACTATCAGCAGGATGTCATCATTGCCGACCGCAATCTGGGCCTTGAGGCCAGGTTGAGAGCCACCCAACTGCTGGAAAACCGGTTTTCATTCCAGGGAGTGGAGGAAGACGATGCAGAGACGCCGGTGGCGCCGGAATGGGAAGCCGGCCTGACGCTGAGCGCCAGCTACGGGGACTTCCGCCTGCGCTGGCGGATGGACTTTATCTCCGGTGAAGCGGAGGAGGAGCAGGAGTACAGCCGGTCTCCCCCCTGCGAGACCCTGACGGTTTTGTGCCGTCCGATCGCCGCCACCGATGATTACTGGACTCACCGGGCCGCCCTTACCTGGGAGCCGAAAGACTGGACCATGACCCTGGGAATCGCCAATATCTTTGACAAGCACCCGCCACTGCTCGATGGGGATGCCCCGGAACTCCAGTACAACAATATTCCTCTGGGCGCCGGTTACGATATTCTGGGCCGCCGGGTATTTCTCACCCTGGCCAAGGAACTCTGAGCGATGTTAGCCCGGTACTGGCTTACGAGCCGCTGCCTGCTGCTGGTAGTGGCGGCCGCAAGCCTCTGTTCCGGCCCGCTGTGGGCTGCTGCTCCCGGCTTCGAGGCCTTTGCCCGGGAGGCCGCAATGAGCGATGCGAGGTTGTCGCCGAATGGCCAGCACCTAGCGGCATTACAGCGCTTCACCAGGGATGGCAAGCAGTTGTTGCTGATCTACGATGCCGCGGACCTCGGCGCCAAGCCGGTGACCCTGGGTTCGTCGAAAATGGACATCGATCGTTTTCGATGGGTCAATAACGACTACCTGGTGGTGCGCTTTCGGCAGGATATCGACACCTTGCAGAAGCTGGGCGTCGCCACCCGGTTTGCCTTCAAGCTGGCCAGCATTGACAGAAACGGCAAGCGTTGGCGCGAAATTCCCCGAAACCGGACAGACCGACGTTCCGAAATTTCCAAAACAATTCACGACCTGGTCGGGTCGGACATTTTTGACCTGCTGCCGAAGGATGATGAGCATATCCTGATCCGACAGATTGATGACAGCAATGGTGTGCGAGACATCTACAAGGTCAATGTAATTACCGGCTGGGGGCAGCGGGTGGCGCGCAACAGCAACAAGATCTTTCTCACCCATATCGACGAACAAGGCCAACCCCGGTTGGCGCTCAGTTTTGATGCCGGAGACGAGGCCATTGTCTATCTCGGCCGTCTCAAGGGGCAAAAGGAATGGCTGGAAATGGGCCGGCTGGTGGCCAACATGGACGCCAACAGCCAAATTTTCAGAACCTTGATGCTGCTGGATTCCCCCTCCGGCAACGAATTCCTGGTGCTTTCCAACCATGAATCCGATACCGCCGGCATCTATGTCTACGACCTGGAAAAACAGGCTTTTGGCGAACTCCAGTTCCGCCACCCGAACTACGACGCCACCGGCTTGCGAACCGTACTGGATGGTGACAGGAACCGGCAGATCGTCGGTTTCGAATACACCGGAAAGGCTAGGGATGTTTACCTGGTTGATGCGCAGGAAGATGCCCGTTACCAAGCGATCAACCGGGTCTTGCCCGGTGTGAGCAACCGGATTGTGTCCCGCTCGGACGACTTTTCGAGCATGGTGATACGGGCCGAGGGGCCGCAGATGCCGCCCTCCTGGTATCTGCTCAAGGGGGAAAAGCTGAGCTTGTTGGGCCGCTCCCTGCCGGAATTGGGTGAAGACTCTCTCGCCCCGGTGGAATGGGTGCATTACCGGGCCCGTGACGGCATGGAGATTCCAGCCTTGGTGACTGTCCCGCCGGGCGATGCTCCGTTTCCCCTGGTGGTATTGCCCCACGGCGGGCCGGTCGCTCGTGACTACTGGGGGTTCGATATCTGGGCGCAGTTGCTGGCCTACCATGGCTACCTGGTGGTGCAGCCGCAATTTCGCATATCGGAGGGTTTTGGGCGCCGCCACCTGGAGGCCGGCTTTGCTCGTTGGGGTCACCAGATGCAGGATGATCTCGAAGACGCCATCACGTACCTGGCGGAACGCAATTTGGCGGACCCCGGCCGGGCCGCGATCTTCGGCTGGAGCTACGGTGGCTACGCCGCCCTGGTAGGTTCCTTCCGGGACCCAAACCCGTTTCGGTGCGCCATTGCCGGCGCTGCGGTTGCCGAGTTGCCCTATTTCCGCGCCTGGCTGGCGGACAGCAGTGTGTTCGCGGAAAAGGCCTACCGCAAAACCGTTGCCGGCCTCAACCCGTTGGACCACGCCGACAGTGTCGATGTGCCGCTGCTGCTGATTCATGGCGACAAGGACGAGCGGGTGCCGGTGCAGGAGAGCCGGAAATTCGTCGAAAAACTGGAACAATTCAACCGCGCCAACAAACCGGGAAAACGCTACCGATACCTGGAACTGGAAGGCGCCAATCACTTTTTCGGCACTATCTACTATCGGCACTACATGGAAATGTACCCGGCCATCATCAATTGGCTGGATGATACCTGCCGTCTGGCTGAGCGCGGAGCGCCCGTGGCGGGCCTGCAGAATTCAGGAGAATAAGGCCCTCAGCCCAACACTCCCTTCCCGGTAGACAATGCCAGGACCGGAAGCGTGGGACGGTGAGAGCCCGGAATAAAGAGTTATCACTCCTGCTGGAAAACACCTCTTGAAAATGGTGCCGGAAATAGGAGTCGAACCTACGACCTTCTCATTACGAATGAGCTGCTCTACCAACTGAGCTATTCCGGCGCACTCCGGGCGGCGAGTCTACATGCAGTGCGCCACGGCGGGCAAGAGCGTCATTATTAAACCCCCGCCTGCCGTTGGCGACTCCGATATCCCCGCCGCCGAAGTATCAGAAGCTGAAGCGTATGCCAGTTTCCAGCGAGCGGCCCGCTTCCGGCGCCAGATCGCGCAGAAACGAGGTGCTGAGACGGATTTCTTCATCACCGATATTCTTGAACCTTGCAAACAACAACAAATCGGCGGCGCCCTTCAAGCCGATTCGATATTCCGCACCCGCGTCCCAGCGAGTGTAGCCGCTGGTGGACTCTTCGAAGGCCCCGGCCCGGTTCTGGCTGGCGGCTCTCAACACTCGCAGAAACAGGAACAGTTGGTCATTGTCCCAGTGCAACTCCATACCCGTTCGATAGGGTGGCAGGCGGGGCGCATCTCCCAACTGATCCAGTTTGCCGCGCACCGCATCGGCGTTCAGGTCCAGCATCAATTCACCGCCCAGTACCTGCGCCAGCGCAAATCCGGCTTCGAACTCACCGCCATAAAATTCAGCATCGTCCTGCACATAGGTCTGTACGCTGGCTTCGCCGACTACCTCTCCGGTATTGATGAGGGTGATATAGTCTTCGAAATCGTTGTAAAACAGGTTGACCGAGACCTCGGTCGTATCCCTGCTCCAGCCGAAAGAAAAATTAAGATTGTTCGAAACCTCCTGATCAAGATCCGGGTCGCCCACTTCCAGAGCCCCGGTCGCGCCATGAACGATCAATTCGTGTTCATCACTTGCCTCGATATTGGAAAACAATTCTTCGGTAACCGGCGCCCTCTCATTGTGGGACAAGCCCAAGCTGATTTTCCAGCCCTGAGAGAAAGTGCGCAGCGCCGAGCCGGACAAACTCAGGTTGTCGAATTCACGCTTGGCCGCCAGCTCGGAATCGGGTTTCCGCTCTACGTTGTCATAACGCAATCCGAACTCTAAGATCCAGTCGCCGATGTGATAGTCCTCTACCAGGAATAGCCCCAATTCGGTGCTGTCGGTTTTCGGTACGAACGCTTCTTCGCCGATGGCGCTGAACTCGTTTTCCGTCCATTGCAGCCCCAGGACGCCGTGCAAGCCACCTAGCGGTGCGTGCGCCAGTTCCAGGCGGCTTGCCCAGGTATCGCTGGCGAATCTGGTGCCGATCTCTCCTGAGCCCTCTATCTCTGCGTGTTCATAGTCGTTGTAGGACAGGGAGCCGCGCAGTTTCTCGAAGCCCGGCAGGGGTTCATCAAGCTCCAGGCTGGCGTCGTAACGGGTCTGCTCAACGTCCAGGCGAATACCTTCCTCGTCGTGGTGTTCCTCTTCCTCGTCGTGGTGTTCCTCTTCCTCGTCGTGGTGTTCCTCTTCCTCGTCGTGGTGTTCCTCTTCCTCGTCGTGGTGTCCATGGCCGCCTGCGGGGATACCGTATTCGTTTTCCAACCGGCTGACTGAGAGGCCGGCCCAGCCCTTGCTGAAGTGAAAGGCGCCGCCCAGGTTGAAAGTGCTGGTTTCGCCGTCGCTATTGGGAATGAATCCCTCCTGGTTTTCTTCGGCTTCCTTATCGCGTTGGGCATAACCGGGAATTTCCATTTCTCCCCACTCCCTCAGCAGACCGCTGGCGTGAAAAGCGAAACGGCCGTTGCCGCCCTCAAGACGTCCGGTCAGGTTATCCAGACTGAGAGCATCGTCGTAGCGGTATTCGATACCACCGCTTGGTTCGGACAACGCCGTGGTGGGAATCCGGTTGTCAAGGACATTGACCACGCCGCCGATTGCGCCGCCACCGTACAGCAAGGTCCCCGGACCCCTCAGCACCTCTATGCTGTCCGCCAGCATAGGTTCCACCGAAATGGCGTGGTCGGCGCTGTTGGTGGAAACATCGGCACTGCTGAGGTTGTTCTGCAGCACCGTTACCCGCGCCCCCTGCTGGCCGCGAATCACCGGCCTCCCTACCGCCGGGCCATAGGAGCCATTGGTCAGCCCGGGACTGTTGGCCAGGGTTTCACCGATAGTGCCGGCGGCTGCGCGGTGCAGTTCGTCAGCGCTGAGCACACTGACCGGCAACGCGGTTGCCGCGGTTTTTTTGTGAATCGGAACGGATACCAGCACATGCTCCATGGATGATTCATGGGCCTGAACTGCGGCGCCGGCTGTAGCCAGCGCCAGTAGAATGATTAAGCGCATCAGTATTCTCCCAAATACGGATCAAGAAAATTATTTACCGAACGAAGATCAGGAGAGTGAGCGGGGAGGAGCGCGAGCCTTGTATTGTGATGCCGGGCCGGCCGGCTGCCTGCTGACTGCGGTCAGGGGGAATAGAGACTGCCGCGGATTGCCCACACCTGGGGTAGACTCCGCAGCGATTGACCCAGGGTTATCCGTTTTGCAAAGCAGGCACTGTGAAGGATTGTTGTCCTCGCCGTGAAAATGCCCGGATTCGAGGGTCTGCACTGCCAGCAGGGTCAGCAACAGCAGCCCTGGCAGCAAGCCCTGGCCGGTTATTCGTACTAGCAGCGACTTCGGTACCATGGCGCCCATTGTGGCAAATCCATTCCTTCCTGTAAAGCCGCACAACGCTTTCACAGCAATTCTCAATATGCTGGCTAGCTATTTTTCAGCAACAGGAGCCAAACAATCCCTGAATGATGCAGCCATGTTGCGGAGGAGAGAAAAGTACAGCTCGGGGCCGCTGATAATGTCCGCTCCCAGCGGGTCAACCGTGCCGGCCCGCGCCGGTGTGCCTTCGATGATGACGTTGACCAGGCGCGGCTCGAACTGGGGTTCGGTGAGCACACAGGTAACACCGAGTTCGCGCACCTTGGTGCGAAGTTCCATAATGCGCCGGGCGCCAGGCGGCCGGTCCGCGCTGACCACGGCCGAGCCGACCGCGGTCAGGCCGAAGCGATCCTCGAAATGCCGGTAGGCATCGTGGAATACGATGAATGGTTTGCCGCGAATCGGAGCCACCTCCCTGGAGATTTGCGCGCCAAGCGTATCCAGGCGCTGCAGGAGCGCCTCAGCGTTGGCCATGTAACCCGCGGCATTGTCGGGGTCCACCCTGGACAAGGTGGCGGCGATGGTGCGCGCCATCACCCCGGCATTTACCGGATCAAGCCAGATATGCATGTCGAAAACAGCTTGCCCATGGCTGTCGTGGTCATCTTCCCCGTGGGAGACCTCTTCCTTTTCCGAGTGCTCTTCAGGGTCTTCTTCATGGTGGCCATGTTCACCTTCGATCCCATGGCCGTGCGCTTCGAACCTTGCCCCCACCCGCAGGGGCCTTTGGACCAGGTCCCGCGCCTCGGACAGCGCGACTACTTGAGCACTGCCGGCCAGCGTGTCGATTGGCCCGGTCAGAGAGGTCTCCAGTGACTCGCCGATCAGGAAGACGACCTGGGCATTCGCCAACACCGCGGCGTCGGATGGACGCAGGCTGAAGGTGTGTGGCGTCACGGCGCCCCGCATGATCAGGTGTGGCTCGCCCAGGCCAGCCATCACGGCGCTCACCAGCGAATGCAGTGGCTTGATTGTGGCAACAACCCGGACGCTGGTATCTGCGGCGGTGGCAGCACCGGTGATTGCAGCCTGGAACAGTACCGCCATCGCGAGGGCGAGAGTGAAGCGCCGCGGCATCAGTTTCGAGAATTTAGTTTTTGAAGTCCTGTGTTTCATGTCAAATGACAATCCTTATATCCGGAAGACGGAACACCATGTTGTATTTAGCGATCAGTCGTCATGTTTGAGAAGTCCTTGCGTGAGCGGGGAATGATGTGCCAGGAAATGCTTGAAGGCAACTGGCCCACATATTTTTATTTGTTCCGTAAAAAGCCATGGATATAGGACGGGGGTAGCCCGTTCGTTGCTTCGATTTTGGCATGATCGCTTGTCTCTCTCCCGGATGTCAGGATTGTTGCCGGTCTGCGGGTCGCACATGTGCGACCCCTGCAACTGCAGGGTCCAGAAACTCTTGCATTGTTCAACTCTTCTTGCGAGGGTATGAATAGCTTGCGCCTTCTTCGGCAAACGATATGACCATGGAAAACTCGCAATGTGCCGGTTCCGGCCC
Source organism: Halieaceae bacterium (assembly GCA_026710905.1). Lineage (GTDB taxonomy): Bacteria > Pseudomonadota > Gammaproteobacteria > Pseudomonadales > Halieaceae > JAPOQD01. The sequence goes on along the minus strand of JAPOQD010000167.1, from coordinate 11,199 downwards.
ACTCATCCGGGCCCGTGACATCGGCGTGTGGCGCGGTGAGCGCTGGATTATCCGCCACGTCGACCTCAAGGTGATTCGCGGCGAGTTGGTCTATCTGATCGGCGCCAACGGGGCCGGAAAATCAACCTGTGCAAAAGCCGTTCTCGGTCTGATTGATACGGACGAGGGCGTTATCGAGCGGGCGCCTTCGCTGGAGGTAGGCTATGTACCGCAACGGCTGTTGGTGAACCCTACCCTGCCACTGTCCCTGCGCCGGCTAATGACCTTAACCGGCCGTTTCTCCGCCAGCGATATTGATGCCGCACTGGCCGCGGTCGGCCTGGAACGGCTTGGCGACCCGCCGGTCACCACTTTGTCGGGCGGTGAGTTCCAACGGCTGCTGCTCGCAAGGGCGCTGATTCACCGACCAGACCTGCTGGTCCTCGACGAACCGGCCCAGGGCGTCGATGTCGCCGGGGCGGACGTGTTCCATGCGCTGATTGACGAGATACGCCGTGATTTTGACTGCGGCGTGCTGTTGATCACGCATGATATCCAATTGGTCATGGATTCCGGCGATGACGTGGTGGTCCTGGTGCCTCACGAACATGACGGACAGCCCCGCCATGGAGACGGCTCCACGCCGGCTTCCGGTGCTCACGGCGTGGCGGAGGGCTGAGCGATGCTGGACGATTTCCTGGTGCGCGCCATGCTTGCGGGTATTGGGCTGGCTCTGGTCACCGGACCGGCGGGGTGTTTTGTCGTCTGGCGGCGGCTGGTTTACTTCGGCGAAACCATAGCGCACTCGGCCCTGCTCGGCGTGGCTTTGGCCATTCTGCTCGACCTTCACCTGGTGGTCGGCATATTCGCAACCGCCTCCATGGTCGTGCTGCTAATGTTCCACCTCGAACGGCGCGATACGCTGCCGGCCGACACCCTGCTCGGCCTGCTCGCCCATGGCGGGCTCGCTCTCGGCCTCGTCATCCTGTCTTTCTTTCCAAACATGCGGTTCGACCTGCAGGCGCTGCTGTTTGGAGATATTCTCGCCGTGGCGCGCATTGATCTGCTTATGATCTGGGTGGGTGGCGCTGTGGCGCTGGGAGTATTGTGGTGGATCTGGCGGCCGCTGCTGGTGGCGACTGTCAATGCGGATCTGGCCGCTGTGGCGGGCTTGCGGCCAGAGCGCGCCCGCCTGGGGTTCGGGTTCCTTGTGGCCGCGGTAATCGCCGTTGCCATCAAGATCGTCGGGGTTTTATTGATTGTCGCGCTACTGGTGATCCCGGCAGCGACAGTGCGGCGCTTTGCCTCAAGCCCCGAGAACATGGCCGCCGGAGCTGCCGTTGCCGGCATGGCCGCGGTTGGAGGGGGCCTGCTCGCTTCGGCAAATCTTGATACACCGACGGGACCTTCAATTGTCGTGACCGCATTGGCGCTGTTCATGGTGACCCGCATACGCCTGCCGTGGCAGGGGGGAAGTGCTCGCTGAACATTGCCTCATGGCCTTCATTGTTCTTCAGTTCTCAAGCATGACCCGCGCCAGCCGCTCAGGCCGGCGCCAGGTTCCGCCCATCAGGCGCCACAGGTAGGCGGCGGCGATGACGATGATGGACAACACAAACACGACCCAGGAGGACTTCGGGCCGTAATCGAGTATCAGGATCATGACCACCTGTACGATCAGCATCAGCCAGTGCAGGGAGATGGAAGTGATCATCAGCCAGCGGGTGTCGCCGGCGCCGCGCAGGACCGCACCGGAAATGAGAATGGCGGCATCGGCCATCATGTAACAGGCGAGTCCGACCATCATGAAACTGCCAATTTCGAGAATAGGTGCGAAATCCGCCCCGGAGCTCGAAAACACATTCAGCAAGTCGATACGGAAAATTACAAAGGTGACCGCCAGCACGGCGGAGTAGCCCAGTGCCAGGGCGAAACCCGCGGTCATCACTCCATTGGCCCGGCTCATGTCGTTGGCGCCCACGTAGCGTCCGATAAGGCTGATAACGCCGATGTTGAGCCCGATGATCGGTATGAACGAAACCATGTCCCAGTTGAACACGATGGCCGCCGCCGCGCCGTAAGTGACGCCAAAGGACTGGAACAACAACAGGAACAGGTTGAAAGTGGCGACATTCATGAACATTTCCAGGCCCGAGGGAAAGCCGAGGCGAACATAGCGGCGCATGATGCCGACGTCGAAGCGAAATGATTCCAGCACCCGGTACTTCAGCCGGTGGCGTGGCGACAGGTAAAAGCCCAGGAAAATCAGCAGGGCGAACAGGGTGGCGATGACGGTACCCCAGGCCGCGCCCTGGATGCCCAACTCCGGAAGGCCCAGCTTGCCGAAGATCAGCGCGTAGGAAAGGGGGATATTGAGTAACACCCCCAACAGGTCGGCGATCATAACCACCCTGGTGCGGCCAATACCACTGAAATAGGAGCCGATGCAGGCCTTGCCCAGACTGAACATGGCGCCCAACATGAGGATACGGTAGTAGGCCTGCTCCAGGGCTACCTGGTGCGGCTCATGGCCCATGGCGCCGAATAGCTGATCAACAAAAAAGGCGATCACCGCGATGACAGGCAGACACACCAGCGCCAGGATGCAGCCCTGGCTTACCACCCGTGGACATTTGTGCAACTCGCCGGAGCCCTGGTACTGGGCAACCAGGGCGTTGGCGTAGGCCATCACCCCCACGAACAGTGCGATACTGAAGAACGAGGCCACACCACCACCCATGGCGGCGGCCATGTACACAGGCTCGATCATGGACAGGAACAGCCGGTCGGCAAACACCATGAGCGCGAAAGAGCCTTGCGATACCACCATCGGGATGGAGATATCCAGCAGTTCGCGCAGGTCGGAGCGGTTGAGTGTCAGTCGGGTTTGTGACATGGGGCGGCGAATATCCACGCAAGCCTTATCAAATACAAGCGTGGTGACCGTGAATTATGCGGTAGCCGTGAATACCAGGGCCAGGGCGAAGTCCGCTGTTTCCCAGGCGCCGCTCACGCGGCGGAGCGGTTCGTGGACAGGGGCGGTGAGGCGGCGGAAGCAGCCGGCTGGGCCGGTGGGTTGGTGAATTGCAGGGCGCCATCTTCCAAAGCGTCATTGAGAAGCATTTTCTTGTCCCTGCCGTAGTCCTGTGTGTTCAGCCAGGGCTCCCGGTCGCCCTGGCGGGGAAAGGCGTGCATGGCGCGCTGCATATAACCGGAGCTGAACCCATCAACCCAGGGCCGTTGCTTCATGGCCGCCGCTTCGCCTGCGGAAATTACCGGCATGACCTGGCGAAGGCCGCTGGCATCCAGATGATTGATAAGCCTACATGCCCATTGTGCGATGATATCGGAGCGCAGTGTCCAGGAAGCGTTGACGTAACCGAAAGTGGACACCAGGTTGGGCACGCCGCTGACCATCAGGCCCTTGTAAGTCCAGGTCTTCGAGAAATCCACTGCGCGGTTGTCCACACGAAGATCCATTTCTCCCATCTGTACAAGATTCAGGCCGGTGGCGGTAACGATGATCTCCGCCGCTAATTCCCGCCCCGAACGCAGGAGAATGCCGGTTTCGGTGAAACAGTCTATGTGGTCGGTGACCAATTCTGCCCGGCCCTCCTTCACCGCAATGAAGAAGTCGTTTTCCGGCACCAGGCACAGGCGTTGATCCCAGGGGTTGTAACTGGGAGTGAAGTGCCTGTCCACATCATAGTCCGGTCCCATTTGCTTGCGCACCCGGTCCAGCAAAACCTTTTTTATACCTTCGGGATCAGTCCGGGTGCGGCGATAAAGATATTGTTGCAAGTGCACGTTCTTCCAGCGGGTAATTCGGTAGGCCCATGCTGCCGGCAGCAGCTTGCGCAACAGGTTGGCGATCCGGTCTCGCCAGGGCATGCTGATCATGTAGGTCGGCGAGCGCTGCAACATGGTGACATGGCCGGCGCTGGCCGCCAGTACCGGCACCAGGGTTACAGCGGTGGCGCCGGAGCCGATCACCACGATTTTTTTGCCCCGGTAGTCCAAGTCCGGGGGCCACTCCTGGGGGTGCAGAATTTTTCCCTTGAATCGGCCCCGGCCGGGAAACGGTGGGCTAAAACCTTGCCGGTAACTGTAATAGCCCGCGCACATCAGCAAAAAATTGCAACTGAAGCGCTGCCCGGCCCCATTCTCCCGGCCCGTAACGGTTAGAGTCCAGCGCGAGTCCGCCGAACACCAGTTGGCCGCCTCCACCAGGTGCTGGTAGCGGATGTGGGGGGTGATATTGTTTTCCTTGGCGGTTTCCTCGATATAGCTGAGGATGGCGGGCCCTTCGGCGATGGCTTTTTCGTCGATCCAGGGTTTGAAGTGGTAACCCAGAGTGTGCATGTCGCTGTCGGAGCGAACCCCGGGGTAGCGAAACAGGTCCCAGGTGCCGCCCATGGCCGCACGTCCCTCCAGAATGGCGTAGGTTTTACCAGGGCAATGATCCTGCAGGTGCCGGGCGGCGCCGACGCCGGATAAACCGGCGCCCACGATGATCACGTCAAAATGCTCCACAGACACTCTTCACGCTTGCAACTGCGATTCAGTTTACTTTCGGCGGTGGTTTTAATCCAGCCGGCCCAGTGGGGGAAAAACCTTCTCAGGTGCCGCAAAAGGTTTGTCGAACGACCTGCTCCGGGCGTGGCGGCAGGGCGAAATCGCTCAACTCCGGCCTATAGTTGAAGGGGTTTTCCAGCACTGACAGCAACTTGTGAAATGGCTCCAGATCCTGCAGATCAGTGGCCTTCGCCAAGGCCTCTTCCACCAGGTGATTGCGGGGGATGAATGCCGGGTTGGCTAGAAACATCTCCGCCTGACGCCGGGCCGGCTCTAGCTGCTCCTGCGCCATCCGCACCCGCCAGGTTTCCAGCCAGGGCTGCAGGGCATCGGGCAGTGTGATCAGACCGGCCACCCCCGCCTGGTCAGTGTCCGGGCTGGCCAGTTCCGCCAGCCGTCGAAAACTGAGCGTGAAGTCCATACTCTGCCTGGCCATGATGGAGAGCAACTCCTGACCCAGTTCCCGGTCGCCATCACGCTGTTCCCCAAGGCCCAGCTTGGCATTCATGCCCTGCAGGTAAGCGGCCAGGAAGCGGTCCGGAAATGCGTCAATAGCGGTTTGAGCCAGGTCCAATGCGACCTTTTCATCCGCGTCGAGTAGCGGCAGCAGACACTGGGCCAGGCAAGACAGGTTCCAGTGCGCGATGGATGGCTGATTGCGATAAGCGTAGCGGCCAGCGTGGTCGATGGAACTGAATACGGTATCCGGATGGAACTGGTCCATGAAAGCGCAGGGGCCGTAATCGATGGTCTCCCCCGACAGCAGCATATTGTCCGTATTCATTACCCCGTGGATAAAGCCGAGCAACTGCCACCTGGCCACCAGCCTGGCTTGGGAATTGATCGCTTGCCGCAGCAACTCCAGGGCCGGGTTGTCTGCTTCGAGAGAGTCGGGGTAGTGACGCTCAAGCACGTGCTGCAACAGTAGTTCCAGTGCTTCCCGGTCGCCGCGGGCGGAGAAGTACTGGAAGGTGCCGATGCGTATGTGGCTCTGCGCAACCCTGGTCAGCACCGCCCCGGGCAGTGCCGTTTCCCGGTACACCTGGTCGCCGGAGCTGACCGCGGCGAGGCTGCGCGAGGTGGGCGCCCCCAGTTGCGCCATCGCCTCACTGACCAGGTACTCCCGCAGCACCGGCCCCAGCGGCGCCCGTCCATCACCGCCTCGCGACCAGGGGGTGCGGCCGGAACCTTTCAATTGAATGTCGTAGCGGATGCCGTTGGCGGCGATGACCTCTCCCAGCAGCAAGGCTCGGCCGTCTCCCAGTTGTGGGTTCCAGCCACCGAACTGGTGGCCGGCATAGGCCGCGGACAGGGGGCTGGCGCCGTCGGGAACCTGATTGCCGGCCAAAGTGGCGATGCCTTCAGATGATTTCAGCCAGCCGGGATCAATGCCCAGCTCTGCAGCCAGCCTGTCGTTGACCTTGATCAAGCTCGGCGCGGAAACCGGTTCGGGTTCCTGCCTGGCATAAAAGCGCGCTGGTAGGCGGGCGTAACTGTTATCGAAGGGAATAGGACAGGGCAATGGCTCAGGCCTCTCTGACTGGCTGCATTTCGAGCCGCTTCAGTTGTTGATACTGTAAACGTAGAGCATCACTGGCGGCAACTGCGCTGATGGGTTCGAAGCGAACCCGCCCGCCGCGGCTCAGTTGGCCCAGTCGCGTGGTGTCGAGCGACAGAACGGAACCGATCTTGGGGTAGCCACCAATGGTCTGCCGGTCATTCATCAACACAATGGGTTGGCCATCGGCTGGTATCTGGACAGCTCCGTGGCCAATACCCTCCGACAAAATTCCGTCGATATCACAGCCGATGGCCGGTCCCCGCAGACGGTAACCCATACGGTCGCAACGTTCGGTAACGGTGTATTCGCTGGCAAACAGGCGGCGTCGCTGCCGGCGTGGAAAATGCCTGAGCTGATAGCCTGGAATCACCCGTAGCGTCACCGTGTCCTGGTATTGGGGAATATCACCGGCAGCCAGTTGCAGCAACGGGTGGCCGGGGCTGGCGGTGCAAGGCAGCAAGTCGCCCCGCGCCAGCGGCTTGCCGTCTGCGCCGCCGATGCCCTCCCGAACCACGGTGGCGGTGCTGCCGAACTGGGGCTCAACCTGAAAGCCGCCGGCCACCGCCAGGTAACTGCGGCAAAAGTGGCGCGCATAGCCGAAAGTGAGGTGGTCCCCCGCGCGCAGTGTATGCCCTCGCCACTGCGCCACCGCCCTCCCGTTGAGGTGCAGAGGCGCGTCTCCGCCGGTATAGGCGATGCAGGTATCCAGCCGGGCTTCCAACGCCAGCCCACCGATGCTGACTTCAATACAGGTCGCTGCCGGGTCATTGCCCAGCAACCGGTTGGCCAGTTGCATGGCCGGCCCATCCACCGGCCCTCCGTTGCTTAGCCCGATATGCTGCCAACCGTAGCGGCCGCGGTCCTGCAGTAAACTGAGTACCCCCTGCTGCAGCACTTGCAAGCCGCTCACAATTCTCCGCCCAGGGCCAGAAATTGCTGGCGCTCAATGGCTTGAAAGCGAACCCGGTCGCCAACGCCGACCGGCATGTTCGGTTCAGCCTCCGGGTCGAACATGCGGGTGGGGCACCGGCCGATCAGGTTCCAGCCACCAGGTGTGGCGGCGGGGTAGACTGCGGTCTGGGCGCCGGCTATGGCGACCGAGCCGCGGGGTACTCGCAGCCGCGGAGTGGGTAAACGCGGTTTGGCAATGCGCGGGTCCACTTCACCCAGAAAGGCGAAACCGGGTGCGAAGCCAATGGCGTACACCAGGTATTCACGCTGCTGGTGAATGGCAATGACCTGCTCGATACTCAAACCCGCGCCTGCGGCGAGGTCCTCCAGGTCCGGCCCGGTCTCCGGGCTGTAGAAAACCGGCAGGCTGACCAGGCGGCCGGATGCAGCCACGCCGTTGCCGGGCTGGGCAATAGCTTGCTGGATTTTGGCGCGGACCGTACGGTGGCTGGTGGTGAGGGGATCGAATGTCACCAGCAGAGAGGTATAGGAGGGTGTCAGGTCGATCAACTCCGCGCCCATCATCAACCGCAGTTGTGCGCCGGTCTGGCGTATACGGGCGGCAATCGCCGGGCTCATCTTTTCCCCCAGGTACAGGATCAGCGCATCTTCGCCGGCGGTTACTATGCGCATCGGCCGGACGGCGCAGGTATCTCTGGCCCGGATATGGCGCCGGCGTTCGCGTCGTCCACAGCAGCAGGCCGGCCCCATAGGTTGGCTGGGATGGCCCGGATATTCTCGCCGCTAGCCCGCATTTTGCACCAGTGGATGCGATGATCGCGCAGGATTTTACGCCGTGACGCGAGCTCGCGACCGAAAGCATAGTGGTGGCTATGGTTGAGAGAGCATGGTCGCGTCACGGCGTAAAAGACCAGCGAGGGCGCATCCAGCTCACTTTGTAACCGTGACAAAGCTGAGAAAATAGGATAACTCATTGATAAACATAAACTTTTTTAACAACCTCAAGCGATCTGGTGCAATATGCGGGTTCGCAGTGTACACGCACAGGGCATTCGACATGGTGAAGCGCGTGATACCTGGTGATATTTCCAGCGTCTGCGGCAACAGAAAGGGTGTCGCCGATGACTGTGAAGTAACCGGAGTCGGAGGCGGCTCACTGGTCCCATGCTGATGGACTTCAGGCTCAAGGTACCCCAATGCAAATGCAACACCGATGCCCAGCAGAAAGGACATGGCCAGTTTGCCCCGATCGTGGGAATGAAAATGTACTTCCGGCAACAGATCCGACAGCGAGATGCAAAGAAAAACACCGGCGGAAAACGCCAGTGCGCAGGCGATTACTACCTTGTCTGACGACCCTGAATGCCCGACGCCCCAGAGAAACAAAAGTGCTCCCACCGGGCACAACAAGGCAAAGCCCATGTTGACTACATTGCGCGCCGTGGCGTTCCAGCCGGAGGCTTTCATCATGACGGTAATCGACATGGCATCCAGCGGCTTGTGCAGCGCGATGGCCAGAAAAACACCGAACCCGAGCCAGCCAGAGGCGCCGCCGTGGGATTCTGCCTGAATACTGGAGCCCAGGGCAATACCGGCTACCAGGGTATGTACGCTCAGGCCTGCGGCAATACCCAGCCAACTCAGTGAGTGGGCGCTGCGTTGCTGCTGCGTTAATTCCTGCTCGTGATCGCTGTAATCATGCTGGTGAAAATGAAACATGCGCTGCAACAGCAACATCATGATCACCCCGGCCATGACCCAGGACATCACCAGGTCCACCGTCGCTTGCGTTTGCGCCAGGGCGTGGGGCAACAGGTGATTGAGCGCCACCCACAGCATGAACCCTGCGACAAAACACATCGCAAGCTGGGTGCGGACATGGGTCAATCGCACCAATGTGGGCAACCAGCCGCCAAGCAGGGAAGCCGCCACGATCAGCAGGGAGTAGCCGGCCAGCAGTACCAGTAAATCAGAGGGCATGGTCATTGGGGTTATTGCCGGAAAGCGGGATAATACCTTGTACGCGTACGCGGTTACAGGCTGCCGGGGAATCATTCAGGCCATGCGGGCCAGCCGCTGCGCCAGCGCAGCGGAAGTCCAGGTCCTGCAGTGTGCAAGTGAAGCAGGCCACCTGGTAAGGGATAGCTTGGCCAAAAGTATTGTCAATCACACCGGTCCTGCCCTAACCTGCATGCACTGGTGTCGGCGCCTCCTGATGTAATCGGCGCCAGACACTCGAAGGTATTTCTCTGCCCGGCGTTTCGCGCCGCCAGAGTGGGAAGCCGCCTGGGTTGACTGGGACGGAGACTGGGAACAGAGAGTGACAGCGCAATGAAGAACCCGGTGCAATTTGTTTCCCCGACAGCGGGCAGGCTCATCAATGCGTTGCTTGGAGATTATCGCTGGGCCCAGGAACCTGGTGAAACGCTCACCCTGTCCTACAGTTTCTATGCCGAGAACTCGCCCTTCCATGTCGACTCCATCAACGGCTACAGCCGTGACGATCCGCAATTCGACTGGCCGTTCCGGGCCGGATTTGCGGCTTTTTCGGCGCCGCAAAAGGACGCGGCCCGAACTATTTTTGACGAGATCGAAACCTTTCTCCAGGTTCGCTTTGTCGAAGTGGCGGACAGCCTGAATGTGGATATTCGCCTGGGCCGCACCAGCCTGGAAAGGGACAAAGCCGATGGCCTCTCCTTTGTGCTCTCACCGGAATTCATTCCATTCCGGGTAGACCCGGAGCAGTTCCACGACACTGCCCCGCTGAGTGTCGATATCTGGATAGATAGTGAACTGCCCAGCCGCTTCTTCCATGAAGTGCTGCTGCATGAAATCGGTCACGCCCTGGGCCTGACGCACCCCTTCGAAAACGGTTTCGAGGAGTTGGCGCCGGTCGACAACGCAGTGCTGGATGGTGAGCTGGATTATCTTCGCTACAGCGCCATGGCCTACGATTACTATCCGGACAGTGTGCACGAGCGGGAGTTGGTGCGCCAGTCGCCGGCGCTTACTTTCATGCCGCTGGATATCGAGGCGCTGCAATTTCTCTATGGCGCCGCCGAGGACGCAGATAACGACCTGTATATATTGCGTGAACGCGGTAGCGACCCGGAGTTGGAGGCGATGATCCGCAGCTACGACAGCCACTCGGTGCATGATTATTACAATGCCTATGTGACCATTGCCGACAGTGGCGGCCACAATGCGCTGTTGATTGCGGTGGATGGTGACCTGCATATTGACCTGCGGCCCGGCGCCTGGAGTAACACCGGCGGTGGTCTGGCCACCACCGACTGGCAAGACGACAACCTCTATCTGGCTGCGGAGACCGTACTTGAGGAACTGCTGCTGACCGGAACAGGCTGGCATACTGTGGTGATCGGTGAGCAGGATTTTGGCGCTTATAAATTTTTCGACAGCGGCGCAAGCCTGCTCCTGCGCGAACTGGACGGGGGCGAAACGCTGTTGATCGAGGGGGCTGACGAACTGGTTTTCCCCGATGTGACGCTGCCGGCCGACAATTGGCGAAAAGCTGCCGCCGAATGGAATCAGGCCCTGTTGCTGGACCCGCAAGGCCCGCTGTATCGGTCGGGTATTGATGGCGGCCTGGAGGGCGAGGCAGACGATGTACCGCCGCTGGAGGCGCAACTGTACCGGCTTTATTTCGGCGGCCTGGGCCGCGCCCCCGACAAGGGAGGGTTTGACTGGTGGCTGGAGCGGCTCGAAAACGGAGTCTTTGGCCTGGATGAGGTTTCAGCCCGTTTTGTCGATGCAGACGAGTTTGAGCGGCTTGCCGACGCTGACGCCGACCAGATTATCACCGACAGCGAGTTTCTCGACCACATGTATCTCAACGTATTTGGGCGGGAGCCGGATGCCGGCGGCTATGCCTGGTGGCTGGAACAGTTGCAGAGCGGAGAGTTCACCCATCCGCTCAGTTTTTCCCACATGGTGCAATCCGACGAATTCGTGCTGCTGACCGCGGCCACCGTCAGCGATCTGCTGCTGGTGTAAAGCTGGCCCGGGTAGTACGCCAGATCGCTTGAGACTGACCTATGCCGCACCCGCGGGCCGCGCATGCGCGGCCCCTACAAGGCACAGGGTCCGCCGCGGGTCAATTGGGCGTTGCGGGTCAGCGGGTCGCACATGTACGACCCCTGCTAACAAATCTC
>JAPOQD010000078.1 GCA_026710905.1 Halieaceae bacterium | reverse complement strand
GACTACAGCGTGCAGTCCGTTTCGGTGACGCCGAACGGCGCCCGCATTCTGGCGGGTACGGAAGACGGCACTGCAATCCTTCTGAATGGCGCCAATGGAAATGAAATCTGGCGCTTTGAGGCCGAGGATACAATAGTCGGCGTAGCGCTTGCCGCCGACGGCTCCACTGCCCTTGTCGGCTCGGAGGACGGCAGCGCCTATCTGCTTGCCGGCGATGGCGCACTCACCCACCGCTTCAGGCAAGATGACGATGTGTTGAGCGTAGCCCTGGCTGGAGATGGCAGCCGCTTGGCCATCGGAACCATCGCCGGCGCGGCCCGCTATTACGACCGGGCCGCGGCCGTGTCTGGAGCCGCCCAGTCAACAGCCCAACGCCAAAGACTCATTTTCATTCTGGTAGGCGTATTCGCGCTGCTGATCCTGTTGGCCACGTGGGCAGCCCGCAACACCGCCTCAGGCCAGGTGATCTACCAGCGCAGCGCCGCTGGACCCATCGGCCTCCTGCAAACCATGTGGAGGGCCCGCCTTTCCTACCTGCTGATCCTGCCGACCTTGCTCTTGCTGCTGACCTTCAACTACTATCCCGCCTTTTCGGGCCTCTACCATGCATTTACCAAATGGAGTCCCGGCGTCAGCACCGAATGGGTTGGACTTGAAAACTTCCGCTTCCTGATGGGAGATCGTTTCTTCCTCTCCGGATTCCGCAACGCCGGCATCCTGGTCGTTGTCTCGATCATTAAGACAATGACTTTTCCGCTGTTGGTAGCTGAATTAATCTTCAATGTGCGCAACAGGTTCTCCCAGTATTGGTTCCGGACGCTCTTTGTCATACCGATTGTTCTGCCGGCAGTGGTCGAGATCCTGGTATGGAACAACATTTACGATCCCGCCATCGGCCTCCTCAACGAGAGCCTCAAGCTCTTCGGCTTGGAACACTTGACTCGCGTTTGGTACGGAGATGCCAGCGTGTCTCTGGGCGCCATCATCTTTATCGGTGTGCCCTGGGTCAACGCCTTCGCCCTGCTCATATTCTATGGCGGCCTCATCTCGATTTCCAACGAAATCATCGACGCCAGCCTTGTCGACGGAGCCAGCACCTGGCGGCGCTTCTGGACTATCGACCTGCCCCTGCTCATGGGCCAGATCAAGCTGCTCCTGATTCTCAATTTCATCAATGCGGTGCAGACTTTTGAGCTAGTCTTCCTGACAACCGGCGGCGGCCCTGGCGCCGCCACCTACACGCCAGCCCTGGAACTTTACTACCTGGCGATGCGCATGGATCGCATGGGCGTGGCCTCGGCCATCGGCATGATTCTCTTCTTGATAATTCTGGCGGGCACAATCATCAATATGCGATACGTCCGTTCCTCCACCGAATATGAGGCCTGAAATGGTATCGGCACGAGGACAAAAAGGGTCGGAACAGCCTCTTCCGGTTACAGGGGAAAGCCGAAGCGGCGAAACCGAAGGCGGGAGCATGTACGCGTTGACTTCCCTCTTCGATGCCTCGAAGTTTAGCCTTGGGCAAATGATCCTGTATGCCGTTTTGCTCATACTGCTCTTCATTACTTTTATCCCTATCCTCTACCTGATCGTGCTTGCTCTCAAAGACAACGGCCAGATTTACGGTAGGTTCTGGTCTCTGCCCAATCCATATCGCTGGGTGAACTTCACTCTTGGCTCCCTCGCGATCTGGCGGTCAATCCTCAATTCCATTCTTACTTCCGGCACTTCTACCGCGGCAACAGTTGTGCTCGCCAGCCTGAGCGGCTACGTTTTCGCCCGCCACCGCTTTCCTGGCAAGGAGGTTTTCTATACGGGAATCCTCGCCTTGCTGATGATCCCGCCGATTCTGACGCTCATCCCCGCTTATGTGCTTATCCTCAATATGGGGCTGGAGAATACCTACTGGGCACTGATTCTGCCTTGGACTTCGGGCGGTCAGGTGTTCGCCCTGCTGCTCTGCCGTAGCTTTTTCGCTACCCTGCCGGAGGAGTTTTTCGACGCCGCCCGCATCGACGGTGCGAGCGAATTGCAAAGTTTCGT
>JAPOQD010000179.1 GCA_026710905.1 Halieaceae bacterium | reverse complement strand
TGGCAGGCTATTTCGCGGCTGCTGGTGCTGGCCGCCGGCGCGGTGCTGGTGATGCTGCAATTGTCGGTCAAACGGCAACAGGCCTGGACCTGCCTGCTCACCGTGGTGACGCTGGCCGCTGCCGCGCTGGCTAGCCTGCCGGCCCTGGATTCAACTTCCGTGCAGATCACCCCCCTGTTGCGCAACGATTACTACAGCGCCTTCTTCAGCGCCCTGTTCTGCATCAGCGGCGCCATTACCGCGCTCATCTCCCGGGATTATCTGCGGCAACGGCCAGGCCAGAACGAGGAGTTCTACCTGCTGTTGCTGCTCTCCACCATGGGTGCGGTCACCCTGGCCTACGCCACTCATCTGGCCAGCCTGCTGCTGGGGCTGGAGTTGCTCGGTGTGGCCCTGTATGCGCTCATTGCCTATCCCGACAAGGGCGCGCGGCCGCTGGAGGCGGCACTCAAATACCTGGTGCTGTCCGGGGCTGCCTCCGCCACCCTGCTATTCGGGTTTGCGCTGCTGTATGCATCGCTGGGCGCCCTGGACTACCCCGGCATCGGCGAACGTTTGCAGGCCGACGCGGGTGAGCACGGTATCCTGTTGCTAGCAGGCGCCGCCATGATTTTTGCCGGCGCCGCTTTCAAGCTCAGCGCCGCGCCTTTCCACATGTGGACGCCGGATGTGTATGAGGGCGCCCCTGCGCCGGTCAGCGGCTTTCTGGCCGCGGTTTCCAAGGCCGCGGTATTTGTGGCGATCTTGCGCTGGTTTCTGGATTCCAAACTCCATCTCTACATTGGGGTGCTGGATGGCATCGCCCTGCTGGCCGGAGCATCCATTTTGATCGGCAACCTGCTGGCCTTGCTGCAGGACAATGTGAAACGGGTACTGGCCTGTTCGTCCATCAGTCACATGGGCTATATGCTGGTGATTCTGGTGGCTTGCGGCCTGTCGCGGGACCCGCGCTTTGCGGTCGAGGCGGGCGCTTTCTATGTGGCCGCCTATGTGGCCACTACCCTGGCGGTTTTCACTTTACTGGGGCTGATGCCGCACTCGGGGGCGTACGACGAGTCGAGCCAGCGGCAGGATCTTGCCGGTTTGTTCTGGCGAGACCCATGGCTGGCCACACTGCTTGCCGCGGGATTGCTGTCGCTGGCGGGCATACCACTGACCGCCGGGTTCATCGGCAAGTTTTATATTGTCAGTGTCGCTGTCGATGCGGGCCTGTGGGTGCTGCTGGCGCTGGTTATTCTGGGTAGCATCATCGCCATTTTCTACTACCTGCGTATTATTTACAGCATGGCGCAAGCCGGTTCCGGTGATGGCGCCATGCGCAGACCGCTGGCGCTGAGCCGGCTGGTCACCTACGCGCTTGTTTTCGCCATTTTGTACCTGGGGATATTGCCGCAAACGTTGATCAACTTCCTGCGGGATATACTGTGAGCGGCGGGAATTTTTGAAGAGTCAAGGAGAAGTCAGATGCTGAGATCAGTCGAGGTGAAAGACTACATGTTGGTCCATCCGGTCACTGTCAATGTAAATGCCAACATGGGTGAGGCCATCCGGGTGATTACCGACAACAAGATTTCCGGATTGTGCGTCACCGATGACGAAGGCCGTCTGGTCGGCATACTTTCCGAATTGGACTGCCTGCGCGCGATTCTCGGAACGGCCGACAATGAAGAGGGAGGCGGCATGGTGCGGGACTACATGGCCAGTGAAAACCTCGTGGTGGCCACCCCCTATGAGGACATTACCGATGTGGCCCAGGACATGCTGCGCAAACAAAAGCGGCGGCGGCCGGTAGTCGAAGAAGGCAAGTTGGTCGGGCAAATTACCTGCCGGCAGTTACTGACCGCGGTGATGGGATTCAATTCCTGACCGAGGTAACTTCTCAATAACACCGTGCGTAACCGTTCGGTGTTGGCGTGATGTCTGGCCGAGACCGGTGCCCCCGCACCTTAGGGGCCCTGTGCCCGCGGGTCGCACATGTGAGACCCCTACGGGTGAACGAAATTACAGAAGAACAAAATCCGCAACGGTAGCCGCGGTCAAGGCGACAAATTCATCGGACTGCACCATGTGCAGGAATGCGCTGGCCTGGGTGTGTTCCAGGGAGAATAACTGTCCAACCCACCAATTGAAGCCCTGCTGATCAGGCTGCCGGCCAAACACGTTTCGGTACATGTGAGTAACGAACTCATCGGCTCCGACGTTGCCGCTGGAGTTGACATCCGCCAAGCCGATGAATTCGGGAGATTTTACAAATGCCTCAGCGACTTCCTCTATGGTACGGGTTTCCGCCAGGATACTATCCAGCCAGAAATCAAAACCTTCCCGGTCCGGCGCCCGCCCCAGGCTGCCGTAATACATCCGGTACAGTTGCGCCTGCTCCGGGCTGATCTCCCCGGCGGAACCGGTTATGCTGGAACTGTGCAGCGGCACGCCCTCCTCGAACAGTCCCGCCGCCAGATTGTGCTGCCGGATCAACCCGCCAATCTGGCCCAGGGACGCTGATTCACCGTTCAGTTCCGCCTTTTCAAAGTTGACGAATCTGGCCTCACCCCCTTCAGCTATGTCGCTGATGGTCAGTACACCGGCGGAGACAACCAGTTTGTAGCGGCCAATCCCCTGCTCGCCAAGTTCTATTGTATCCACTCCGGGGCCGCCATCAGCCCGGTCAGCGCCAATCGTGTAGAGGTAATGATCATTGCCCGAGCCCAGAAGTACGGTATCGTTGCCCGATCCACCCTCAACCCGGTCATTGCCCCCGCGGACTTCTATCCGGTTGGACAGGGCATTGCCGGTAACCCGGTCGTCGCCGTCTACGGTAATAAGTTCCTGTATTTGCGTGGAGGGGTCCAGATAGAGATTGGGGTCGCCGGAGGCTCCACCCCCGGTGTTCGACCAGCTGTCGGCATTGAGATTCACTTCCAGGTCTTCTTCGACATCAATGATCAACACATTGCGGCCACCGCTGTCGGCAAGCCCCAGGTAGGCATTGAAAAAATTGTGCGCCGTATAGCTGTCATCAAAACCCAGATTTTCCGCGGGCAGGGGATTACTGATGGAACGGTCAATGATGTACAGGTCGTTGCCAGCGTCTGCGGAACTGCCGTACAGGTATTGGAGCGCCTCGAGGTCGAGCTTGGCAAACCCCGGACTGAACCCCGTTTCTTCGGAACCGGGCGGCGCCGATTGCCCGGACATGACCGTGTAGCGGACGTAATCAAGCGCTTCCGGCAGGGATTCCGCCTCGGAATCGTCACTGACCGCAAAACCGTCCAGAGCGGTTGAACTGAGCCCCAGTGCAGTTCCCACCGCGCCTGGCAGGGTGCTGAGAAACTGTTCCGTATCCAGTTCATGATGTAGCCAGATATCGCCGGAAATCTCCGATGCCTGGTGTTGTTCCCGATAGTCCACCCCGAACGGCAGCAGGTCGGGCCTTGGCGGGTGGGCGATGGCGTTGACCTGTTCCGGGGATAGGTCGGTCAGGGCGAACTGCAACTGGGCCTCGCCGGAATCTTCAACCTCAACAAACTCAACATTGATTACCCGTTCCAACTGCCGGAACAGCGCTGTAACCGCCTCCCGATGGGCCTCGCCGAGACTGGTGAATCCGGCCCGGAAGGGTTGGTTCCACGCATCCAGAGTCGGATAGTAGCCAAGGTCAACATCGAACAGGTAGTCATTTGCGTCTTCGGTGAACACGTAGCTGATCCGCGCGGGAGACTCCTGCCCGGTTGACCAGCGAAAATCGCTGAGCAGATTGTCAAGTTGCCGCTGGGTGGGGGGTACGAATTCAACAGTTCTGGACATAGGGAATGACTCCAATAAGGCTGGGATTTACGACAGTCAGTGTAACACGCGTAGTACTGTTTCGTTAACCGGATGAAGCGCCGCGGCTGCACCTCGCGGGCTTGCTGCTCAGAGGGAACGGGGTTGCCAAAAGATCATTCATGGCGATCGCTGTTCGGCCCGGAAAGCGCCTGATGAATCCCCTGGGAAACGCTCTGCTCGGCCCATTGGCTCAGGGCGCGCCGGTCGGAGAAATGCCTGGATTGCCGTGGCGAGTGAAAGGCGACCAGTACGACGATTTTTTCCTTGCTCCCGAAAAGCCGCCAAAGGTGGGGCAATAACTCGCCTTCGCCATACCACGCATAGCGGTCTCGTTCCGATTGCCCCAGACATGGCCGGTTTCCCAGCATTGGTCCGTAGACGATGCTGAGCGGCTGGACGATAGTATCAGCGCCCTCCTTGAGCTGGACGGCGGAAAATAACCCGCTGCGGAAAGGCAAAACTCCTGCGCCGTTGCTGCTGCTGCCTTCCGGGAACAGGAAAACAGATTCGCCCCGAGCCAGTCGCCGGGCGATCTCGACGCGCTCCCGGCGCAGATTGGAAGTCTGCCGGCTGACAAATACGGTGCGCCCGAGGATGGCCAGCAGTCCAAATAAAGGCCACCCCCGAACTTCGGATTTGGCAATGAAACACCCATCGATCAAGGATGCCAGCACGGGAATATCCATATAGGAAACATGGTTGGCCACGTAGAGAATGCCCTTGCCTCCGGCGGGCGCACCGCTTATGCGCAGGGACAGGCCGGTCAGAACCAGGCAACTCCTGAAGAACGGATACGAAAACAGCCGCCGCGCACGGGCGCCGAGGGGAAAAGCCACAAGATAAAACGGTAGTAGCGCGGCGATGACGGCAAGCAACGCGGTAGCCCGAACAGCCGCACGCGGATTGGAAGGACTCACCCCGTGGAGATTCCCGGCCGGTTCCGCAACTGGGACTTCTGCTCTTTGATGAAATGCCGGACGTAAGACTTGGTGAAATTTTGCGCTTCCGCGACCACACAGACATCAATGGTATTGAAGTTGTGGTCAATGACGGCGCCGTCCCCGACATAGCTGCCGACGCGCAGGTAGCCTTTCAGCAGGGGCGGAAGTTCCGACTGCGCCCGTTTCGGGTCGATTTCGTCCAACTCCATGGTGTCCATGGGTATATAGTGCTTTTGCAGGGCGCGCGGCCGCATATATTCGGGAGCCGAGTGGAAGTGGTGTAAATAGGCGAGTGCTCGCCTGGCCTCTTTCAGGTCGGTGCCGTGCAGGCTGCCGCAACCGAACATCACCTGAACTTCGTGCAGGGTAAGGTATTCGGCGATGCCGCGCCATAGCAACTGCATGGCGCCGCGCCGGCGGTAGCCCGAATCGACACAGGACCGGCCGAGTTCCATGATCTCTCCGGGATAGGTGCGCAGGATACTGAGATCGAATTCGGTTTCCGAGTAGAACCCTTTTGCCGCCTTGGCGATCTGGCCGCGCAGCAACCGGTAGGTGCCGGCTACACAGGGCTCACTCCGGCTCCCCCGTTCCAGGTCGATTACCAGCAAGTGATCGCAAAATTCGTCGTAGCGATCAACGTCACGGCCAGTGGCTATTGCGTGGCTGGAAAATTTGGCCCCCAATTCTTCGTGGAATATTTTGAAGCGAAGCGCCTGGGCAGCATCGACATCTGCGCTGCTGCTGGCCAGACGTACTTCCAGGTTGTTGAATACTAACGGTTTCACTGACCCTTTCCTCGCGACGGGTTGACAGCCAATGGGGGGCACGGCTGTCGGGATTTTGGTGACATCTGAGTGCCTGACCTGAAAATAATGGCAGGTTTCAGGTGGTAGTGATTCTCTTGCCTGAGTCTGAACGTGTCAGGGAAGCACGACATGCGGACTGAAACCAGCCACGGCAATTATCGCTGATCGTGCCTGCACTGGCAAACGCTGGCCCGTCACTGTCGTGTTCTTCTCCTACGTCCCGATTTCGGCTCTCCGGCCGGCGGCCCGCGATACCGGCACAAGGCCGACGGTGAGCCGCGTGCCGGTGGCTTCGGCGTAGCGGCGCAGGGTTGAGAACGACGGCGATCCCCGCCCCCCCTCCAGCCGCGCGACCGCCGACTGGGTTGTGCCGAGGCGCCGGGCCAGCTCCGCCTGGGTCAGAGTCGCCGCAGAGCGGGCGCGCACCAGCGCATCGATGAGCGCGTACTCCTCGTCCACGCGCGCGTTTTCCTCCCGGAACTCGGGATCCTCCATGAAACGCGCCTTCAGGTCCTTGAGCTTCGTCATGCGATCACCTGCCTCATTCGTTCCCTTGCGGTTGCCAACGCCCGGCGCGGCGTCTTGCGCGACTTCTTCGCGAAGACATGCAGCACCACCAAACGCCTGCCGACCGCCGTCACGTAAATCCCCCGCGCAGTCCCGCCTTCGGCCCGAACCCGCAGCTCCCAGAGCTTTCCTTCGAGATGCCGGACATGCGGCGCACGAAGCGCCTCCAGTCCGACATTCTCCACCGTCTCCAGCAGCCGAAGCATTCGGGCGCGCAACGACACCGGTAGGGCTGCCATTTCGGCGTCGACTGCCGAAGTGGTTTCGACCGTCCACTCCATGCACCAATTATAGCGTATCCGCTATTTAATGTCCGGCTCGATGTTCGACAGGGCGGCTCCACCGTCCGACCGGCTCGGCACCGCCAAATTAAAAGGAATTAAAAGGGACACCCATCAATTCAAGGAATTAAAAATAAAGGGGACACCCATCAATTCAAGAAGCACCGGTCAAATGACAACCTTCCTGCGCTTCAGATCGCTCACCGAGAGGATCATCCTGTTTGTCGCGCTACAGATGTGTTTGCGCCCATAACTCAGTCACGGTAGAAATACCTGTCACCGGGTTCCCATACCACGACCGAATGATCAGGGCTTTGCCTTACTTATCGGTGCATGGGGCTAAGTGGCGTACAATGGAAAACGTTTTCGAATGATGGTTTGCGTGGTCGAAGGCATCTTGGGTCGCAAAATCCCTCTCAATGACTGGAACCGGCCATAACCTGTGGCAACGCGGCTAACACAATCCTGGTCAGACTATCGCGGCGGGCGGCTCGCCTCAATCGCGCAGTTATTGATGACGCGATATGTGGACCGATTTCATCCCGCTGCCATGGTTGCGGACTTCGTTGACAAGCCCGAGATTCTGGAAGCGTTTCGCCTCATAAATGGCGTCCCTGGCATCGCCGAAGCTGTTATTCGCTGGTATGGGCCAATCCGGGCGACAGCCCAGGGATTCGTTAAGGACGAAAATTACGATGGCCCGACGCCTCTTGAAATTGTTAGACCGTTACTTTCTGTCAGCCCCGGCCAGCAGCGCATGGCTTTGCAATATCTCACTTACTCACAGGATGGAGCACCTACCGGCGAAGCCGATGCCACCCTGAGTGACCTTTCTGATGAAGACGACTACGAAAGGGTCCTTGCCTGGGGTGGACGGACCCCCTGGGCGCAGAAGTTTGCCGGAGAATGGAGGGACTTTCGAGAGGCCATGCTTCCGTTCTACGAAGACATGCGCTACATCGACCATGATCAAGCCGCTGTTCTTAAACAGTTCCGGCGCCTCCCGGTCACACGGCCACTTCGAGACCGCCGTGGTGTATTTGACCAGTCGCCTGTAGACCTTTCCCCAGGCCGGGACATCGGTTCAGCGCTCTTCGGTTCACTGACCAGTGACATCTACAGGGCGGTACGAGCGAAAGCGCTGTTTACCTTTTGGGTCTACACCTTACCCCTGGGTGACGAAATCACTCAGCAAGAGGTTGATAGCTTCAATCAGGATGAGTCCGACGAGTCGTGTGAAATGGTTCGGTTCGAGGACGAAGAAGGCCGAACACACGCTTACCAGGCCAAGGACGATCTGGTCCGGCTCATGATAGGTTCCTTGCACCGCCCGCCGTCGGGTTTTCTTCTACGGCTTCTGATCGGCGTCAAGAACGTGATGGCGGCTCTGGTCACCGCGGACCCGACCTTTGTTCTGCGCAACTCTACCCGAGACACTTTGTCGTCATTTGTTCTGGGGCGGGCGTGGATGATGCCCGTAGTGGATACACTCCGAGGAACAGCCGGGTTCTCGCTTGCCAGTGAACATGCGCGGGAGTGGTTTCTCCAGGGAGGCGCAGCCAGTACATTGATTGAAACCGCTGCTGACGACCCCGAGAACGCCGAACCGATGACGGCATTCGCCACGCCAAAAAGGTTCAAGCGGTTCGTGCGCTCATGCCGGAGAGGATACAACTTCGTCACAGCTCCCGCTCGTGCTCTTGAGGCTGGCACCCGAATCATGCAGTTCCGGCGAATGCTCGGTTCAGGCGTGACGCCGCGTCAAGCCGCATTGGCTTCTCGCGCCGTGGCAACCGATTTTGCCAATAGAGGGGCGGCGGATGATCCGGTCACGTTCGTGATCAGGACCACGGTGTTTCTGAACGCAGCAATTCAGGGCCTCAACGAAACCCGCAAGGTTGCATTGACCCGTTCCGGTATGGGCGGAAAGACGAGGTTCTGGGGCGACAAGGCGCCAAAATTTTGGTGTGCAGGGGTCTTGGGATTGACGACGCTCGCCGCCGCGGCATGGCATCACTCAACCTCAACGTCGGTGAATCGCGAGAATTACGAAGCGCTGCCGACATATGACAAGAGCGCATATCTACACTTTACCGGTGTCTCAGGACCTCAGGGGCACCTGCGAATACCCGTGCCATTCGAAGTGGGCTTTCTTTTCCAGAAGGTGCCGGAAATGGCGTTTGATGCGTTGGCTGGCCTCGATACCAGCGACACGGACCCCATCGCCCGCGGATTCCTGCCGCCTACCGCTCGGCAAATACTGCAAACTTCGTTTTTGCTCACCGGTTTTCCCATCCCATCCGCATTCGCCCCGGCTTTCGACCACCTCCGAAATCGCAATTTCTTTGGCTCGGAAGTCGTCCCTTACTACATGATGAGACGGCCACCATCCGCCCGGTATTTTCGGTCCACTCCGTCGACATACGTTTCTGCTGGAGAGCATCTCAACTTGTCTCCCTTGGTCATCAAGCACTACTTTGAAGGTTATGGAGGCAACGCCGCCCGAAATGCGATCGCGTTTATCGAGTGGCTGGCCTGGGACGAGGATATAAAAGGCCCGAGAGCGTTCCCCACGGGCCGCCTGCGCCTTACCGGCGCAGCCGCCTTCTCAGCCCGCCCGTTCCGCTCCCGAAGCCGCTGGGCTGATGACTACTACGCGCTTGCGGAAACCGTTGGGCACAAATGCTACACGGCGAAAAGACTTAGCGGTCAGAGACTATTTGACTTTGTAGAAAAAAACCTTGACATGCTGCAGCTTTGCGATTTGAAAACCGGGGTAGACAAACTCGTACGGTCGTTCGGACGCACTGTTCATACCGCGGGCTTCGTGAACCCAGATCTTTCGCAAGCGGCGAAGGAAAACTTCATTAGCGAGTATTACCGCCAAAGAGACTTGGTCTATATGAGGGCTTACATCACCGCACGTAACAAACTGAAAGGCGGAAGGTAGTGAAGTGAATTTTCTTGGCACTCAATGTGAAGCTTGCCAACAGGTCTCTGGTGCACACCGGGCAGGTTTTGAAGAATGTCAGTTTGAGGAGGAGGGCGCCGGGCGGCCCTCAATCTGCGCAAGGAGTTCCCCACTGAGCTGATGCGCCTGGGCAATCTGGGCGGGGGTCATGGATTGTATGAGACCTTCAAGATTTTTCCCCGCGCCTCCCAGACCCTTTGCTGCTGCGAGGTTAAACCAGGCATAGGCTTTAACATCGTCCTTGGGAACACCCTCGCCGTTTTCGTACATGACCCCCAGGTTAAACTGTGCTTTGGCGTCGCCCTGCTCGGCTGCCGTCTGGGTCCGGGTCACGGCTTGTGTGTTGTCCTCGACAACGCCTTTGCTACCAGTACATATCAATTCCAGTTGGAATTTTGCACGGGAGTGGCCCTGCTCGGCAGCCTTGCGGTACCAAGCCGTGGCTAGCGCGTCGTCCTGGTTGGCGCCCCAGCCTTTGGCATACCTGTAGCCGATTTGGAATTGTGCATCGGCATGGCCCTGTTCGGCAGCTTTTAAGTACCAGGCCGCGGCTAATGTGTGGTCCTCGATAACACCCCAGCCATTGGCATACATGTAGCCGAGTTTGAACTCTGCATCGGCATGGCGCTGCTCGGCAGCTTTCAGGTACCAGGTCACGGCCTGCGCGTCATCTTTGGGAACGCCCCAGCCATTGATGTACATCAAGCCCAGCCTGAACTGTGCATGGGCATGGCCCTGCTCGGCCGACAGGCGGAACCAGGGCACGGCTAGCGCGTCGTCCCTGGCATCGGAAAATACGTAATTGGCAAACCTGCCTTCCAGGCTGGACTGTGCCTCGGCATGGCCCTGCTCGGCAGCCTTTAGGTACCAGGACACGGCTTGTGCGTCGTCCTTGGGGACACCTTCGCCATTTTCGTATTTGAATCCGAGTTTGAATTGCATATCCGCGTCGCCCTGCTCGGCTGCCGTGCGGTACCAGTTCACGGCTTGGGCTTCGTCCTTGGGAATACCCCTGCCATATTCGTACATTATGCCCAAGCCGAACTGAGCCCGGGCGAGGCCCTGATCAGCCGCCTTGCGGTACCAACTCACTGCTTGCACATCGTCCTTGGGAACACCTTCGCCGTTAGCGTACATGAGGCCCAGAAAGAACTGTGCATAGACGTAGCCTTGCTCTGCCGCCTTACGGTACCAGCTCACGGCCTGTACGACGTCCTTGGAAACGCCTCTTCCATTCGTGTACTTGAGGCCCAACTTGAACTGTGCACGGGCGTGGTCCTGTTCAGCCGCCTTGCGGTACCAGCTCACGGCTTGCGCATCGTCCTTGGGAACACCCCTGCCATTTTCGTACATTATGCCCAAGTTGAACTGTGCACCGGGGTGTTCCTGATCAGCCGCCTTGCGGTACCAACTCACGGCTTGCGCTTCGTTCTTGGGAGCACCTTCGCCGTTAGCATGCATGAGTCCCAAGTTGAACTGTGAGTCGGCGTCGCCCTGCTCAGCCGCCTTGCGGTACCAACTCACGGCCTGCGCTTCGTCCTTGGGAACACCTCTGCCATTTGCATACATGTAGCCCAAGCAGAACTGTGAGTCGGCGTCGCCCTGATCAGCCGCCTTGCGGTACCAGCTCACGGCTTGCGCTTCGTTCTTGGGAACACCTTCGCCGTTAGCATGCATGAGTCCCAAGTTGAACTGTGCACCGGCGTGGTCCTGATCAGCCGCCTTGCGGTACCAATTCACGGCTTGCGCTTGGTCCTTGGGAACGCCTCTGCCATTTGCATACATGATGCCCAAGCAGAACTGTGAGTCGGCGTCGCCCTGATCAGCCGCCTTGCGGTACCAGGTCACAGCTTGCGCTTCGTCCTTGGGAACACCCCTGCCATGTGCGTACATATCTCCCAAGAAGAGCTGTGCGATGGAATTACCCTGCTCGGCAAGTTGTCGGTGCAAGGCTGCATCCGCCTTACGTGACCAGAATCTGGCTTGTGCATCGTCTTGGGGAACGCCAAAGCCATTGCCGTACAAGGCTCCCAGAGTGTGCTGTGCTCCGATGTCGCCCTGCTCTGCCGCCAGATGGAACCAAGCCACGGCTTGCGCGTCGTCCTTGGCATCCGAATATACGAAATTGGCATACCTGCCTTCGAGGCTGGACTGTGCATCGGCATGACCCTGTTCAGCCGCCTTGAGGTACCAGGCCACAGCTTGCACATCGTCCTTGGGGACGCCTTCGCCGTTTTCGTATTTGAATCCGAGGTCGAATTGCATATCGGCGTCACCCTGCTCAGCCGCCTTGAGGTACCAAGTCACAGCTTGCGCTTCGTCCGTAGTAACGCCTCTGCCGGAGGCGTACATGTCTCCCAGTTCGAATTGTGCAGCGGCGTGACCACGCTCGGCAGCCTTGCGGTACCAGGCCACAGCTTGCTCTCGGTTCGAGGGGACACCCCAGCCGTAGGCGTACATGTCCCCCAAGTGGTTCTGGGCCTCTGCGTTGCCCTGCTCGGCCGCTTCGCGGTACCAGATCACGGCTTGCGCGTCGTCCCTGGAAACACCCCATCCGTTGGCGTACATCTTTCCCAGGTTGTTTTGTGCAGCCGCGTCACTCTGCTCGGCAGCCCTGCGGTACCAGGTTAAGGCTTGGGCGTCGTTCTCGGGAACACCCTTGCCGTTGGCGTACATATTTCCCAGATTGTTCTGGGCATCGGCGTCACCCTGCTCCGCTGCCCTGCGGTACCAGGCCACAGCTTGCGCTTCGTCCTTGGGTACACCTCTTCCATTGACGTACATATCTCCCAGGTTGTTTTGCGCATCGGCGTCACCCTGCTCAGCCGCCTTGCGGTACCAGACCACAGTTTGCGCTTCGTCCTTGGGAACGCCTCTGCCATTTGCATACATGTAGCCCAAGTTGAACTGTGCACGGGCGTGTTCCTGCTCAGCCGCCTTGCGGTACCAGCTCACAGCTTGCGCTTCGTCCTTGGGAACGCCTCTGCCGTTGGCGCATCTGTCTCCCAACCTGAACTGTGCTCTGGCGTGGCCCTGTTCAGCCGCTTTGCGGTACCAAGTCGCGGCTTGTGCGTCATCCTCGGGGACACCCTTGCCGTTAGCATACATGATGCCCAAGTTGAACTGTGCACCGGCG
>JAPOQD010000020.1 GCA_026710905.1 Halieaceae bacterium | reverse complement strand
ATTGCGCATACAACAGCGAGCGCCTCAACAGTGTGGGTATGGCGGCGAAGGAATTTCCCGCCAGCCAGACGGCAGCGGCGGAGGCCTTGACGGTTATTCGCAACTGCAGACTGAAGATGCACGATGCTTTCGATACCCTGTTGGCCAGGGCCGAGAAGGGTGAGCCCTTTGCGGATTTGGAGCGGGCCCAGTTTCGCCAGGAAGCGGCGCGCGCGGTGGACGATTGCGTGAAAGTGGTACAGCAACTACTGGCCAATTCCGGCGGCGCGGCCATCTATAACGGCAATCGCATCAACGATCTGTTCCAGGACATGTTGGCTTTTCGCCAGCACGCTGCGAATCAGCCGGATCCCGGCGTCAAAAATGTCGGGGCCGTGATGTTCGGCCAACCCAATGCCGACACCTTCAGTTAACGAGGTGAGTGTTCCCTATACCGGACCCGATGCTCCCGCAGTGGTGCGTACCGGCGAAGACCGTTTTTCCGGATTACCGGGTTTTCCCTTCCAGCCCCATTACGTGGAGGTCGACAACCCCCACACAGCGGGAGGGTTGCGGATGCATTATGTCGATGAGGGGCCGCGTGACGCCCCGGTGGTATTGATGCTGCATGGCGAGCCGGCCTGGTCCTACCTGTATCGCAAGATGATCCCGGTTTTTGTGGCTGCGGGGTTGCGGGCCATCGCCCCGGACCATATCGGTTTCGGCCGCTCCGACAAATTAACCTGGCCGCCGCATTACAGTTTCGAGCATCACGTCGCCTGGTTGCGGCAGCTGGCGGCCACTCTTGATCTCAGAGATATCACCCTGGTTTGCCAGGACTGGGGCGGGCCCATATCCCTGGCGGTATTGGCCCGTGAGACCCATAGATTTTCGAGAGTCGTGGCCGGCAATACCATGCTGCACACAGCAGGGCCCGAGTTGGCTGGGCGGCTGACATGGGCAGCCCATGCCAGCGGCGAAGAAAACTCAACCGTGAGTACGCTGCTGCTGGAGTGGATGCGCCAGTCACAACGGACAGCCGAGTTCAGGGCCAGTGATTTCCTGCACTTTGCAACAGTCAGGGGGGTGCCGCCGGACCAGGCCGCGGCCTGGGATGCGCCCTTTCCAAGCGAATGGCACAAGGCGGGGATGCGCCAGTTCCCGCTGTTGATTCCGGTCACCCGGAGCGACCCCGGCGCGGTCATTAACCAGGAAACCTGGCGGGCGCTGGAAAAATTCGAAAACCCCTTCCTGACCCTGTTCGGGGACTCCGACCCCGCCACGCAAGGTTGGGAGACGATATTTCAGGAGCGTGTGCCGGGCGCCCGCGGCCAGCCGCATCAGTTGCTGGAGCGGGCGGGGCACTTCTGGCAGGAAGACTGTGGAGAACAGGCGGCGCAAATCATTACGGCCTGGATTGGCGCCGGTTGAACCTCGAACAGCACGGAGGAAATGTATGAACCGTACAGAAAACCAGGTGGCAGTGGTTACCGGCGCCAGCCGTGGCGCCGGGCGCGGTATCGCGGTGGCGCTTGGGGGCGCCGGGGCCACCGTGTACGTAACCGGAAGGTCACGGCAGGAGGGGGACGCGCCTTTGCCAGGCACCATATTTTCGACCGCCGAGGCAGTGACGGAGGCGGGTGGGACCGGCATTCCGGTGCTCTGTGATCACGCCGATGACAGCCAGACCGAGGCGCTGTTCCAACAAGTGGAAAAAGACCATGGGCGCCTGGATATCCTGGTCAACAATGCCACCTGTCTACCCGATGGTCTTACCCGGATCGGGCCATTTTGGGAAAAACCCCTGTCCCTGCTCGATATTACTGATGTTGGAATGCGCTCGCACTACAGCGCCACCTGGTTCGCGGCGCCGTTGCTGGTGGCCAGTAAAGGGCTGGTGGTGATGACCTCTTCCTTCGGTGGCCGTATCTACATGCACGGGCCGGCTTACGGAGCCGGAAAAGCAGCGGTGGACAAAATGGCCCACGATATGGCGGTGGATTTCAAACCTCATGGAGTGGCGGTGGTGTCACTGTGGATGGGGCTGCTGTTGACCGAACGCACACGCGAGGTATTTGCGGCGGAACCGGACAAATACGCCGGTTTGGAGGCTACCGCGGAGCATCCGGAATTTTCCGGCCTGGTAATCGATGCCCTCCACCGGGACCCCGAGAGAATGGAAAAATCGGGCCAGGTATGGATAGCCGCGGAACTGGCCGAAGCCTACGGGATCAAGGATATCAATGGTGCCCAACCGCCGTCGCACCGGGCTGTGCTTGGCGATACCACCAGCTACGGAACGGCCATCGTGGAATGAGGGGAGCCATAAACAATGACGGCTTGGCGGCCTGGCGCCGGGCAATGGTAAACTGCATACCTGATTGAATTTCAAGGAGAAGGCATTGTGACGGCGCAACAACCACTGCTTGACGCCAGTAAGTACAGCATGGGGAGTCCCCGCGCCCGGCAACTGCTGCAAGCAGCACGGGACCTTCAGCCGGTACTGCGTGAACGCGCTGCCCGCTGCCTGGCAGAGCGTAATGTACCGGAGGAAACAATCAGGGATTTTCATGAGGCGGGTTTCTTCAAGATGCTGCAGGCCGAGCAATACGGCGGATACGCCATGGACCCCCAGGTATTCTATGAAGTGGACATGATTATCGCGCAGGTCTGTATGTCCAGCGCGTGGGTGCTGGCAGTGGTCGCGGTGCACAACTGGCAGTTGGCGCTGTTTGATGACCGGGCGGCGCAGGATGTTTGGGGTGATGATTGCAGCGTGCTGATCTCCTCTTCCTATGCGCCGGTGGGCAAGGTCACACCGGTGCAGGGCGGTTTCCGTCTCAGCGGCCGCTGGAGTTTCTCCAGTGGCAGCAAGCACTGCCAGTGGGTGTTCGTCGGTGCGGTGGTCCCCACCGCCGAGGCCCCTTTCGACATGGCCAACTACCGCACCTTCCTGGTGCCGATATCCGATTACGAAATCGTCGATAACTGGGATGTGGTGGGTTTGCAGGGCACCGGCAGTCACGACATCGTGATCAACGACGTGATGGTGCCCGAACACCGTACCCACAAGGTTATCGATGGCTTCCAGTGTGATAACCCGGGCAATGCGGTGAATACGGCGCCCCTGTATCGGCTGCCGTTCATGCAGGTGTTTGTGCGGGCGGTGTGCACCGCCAGCCTGGGTGCGCTGGAAGGCGCCTTGCAGGATTTCATCGAAGTCGCCAAAACCCGCGTGGCTGGCCCTGTACCCATGCGCAACGACCCCATGGCGAAGATACTGGCCGCTGATGTGAGCGCCGAAATTGCTCGTATGAAACTGGTCATGCACCGCAATTTCGATCAGATGATGGACTGCACGCGGGATGCCAGAGCGATTCCCCTGGATGATCGCATTCGCTACCGCTACGATTCGGCGGTCGTCGCCGACACATGCCTGGCCCTGACCGGCAAGATGCTGAAGGCCGCCGGTTCCGGGGCTATTCGCCTGGGCAGTCCGTTATTGGCCAGGCATTTGGATATTCTTGCCAGCCAGGCTCATGTAGCCAACCACTCCACTCCCTTTGCCGTCAATATGGGCGCTGTACTTTTCGGACAGGAAAACAGTGACTACGGCTTGTAGTTGCCGGCTTCAGGCATACTTGAAATCGGCTTTGCCCTATAATCCTCACATGATTCTCGAATAGAACTCGCCGACATGGATGAAACCAGAATTCGGGCGCTGGGCGATGAGTTGTACTCCGCACTTTGTAATCAACGCACGCTGGCGCCGCTGACCAGCCGGGAAGCGGACCTCTGCATTGAGGATGCCTACCACATCTCCAGACACTTTCTGAGCCGCCGGCTGGAGGCGGGCGAGCAGGTGATCGGCAAGAAAATCGGTGTGACCAGCGCAGCAGTGCAGGAGATGCTCGGCGTGTTCCAGCCGGATTTCGGTTTTCTCACCAGCGCCATGACAGTTGCGGATGGCGCCGATATCCCCATTGCGGGGCATTTGATTCAACCGCGGGCGGAGGGCGAGATCGCCTTTCGTCTGAAACATGATCTGGCGGGTCCGGGGGTAGCGGAGCAGGAGGTGCTGGCGGCTACGGAGAGCATCATGCCGTGTTTCGAAATCGTCGATTCCCGTATTGAAAACTGGAATATCAAGATTCAGGATACGGTGGCGGACAACGCCTCTTGCGGGGTATTCGTGCTGGGCGGCAACGAAGTTGACCCCCGAGACCATGACTTACCCGGCCTGAAGA
This sequence comes from Halieaceae bacterium, assembly GCA_026710905.1. Taxonomy (GTDB): domain Bacteria; phylum Pseudomonadota; class Gammaproteobacteria; order Pseudomonadales; family Halieaceae; genus JAPOQD01. Next base: position 15,933 of record JAPOQD010000020.1, on the reverse strand, counting down.
TGAACATTTACAAAAATGGCCAGTTTCACAGTGCGGGGCTGGGCTCCGCGGTACAGGGCAACCCATTGACGGCGGTGGCCTGGCTGGCCAACACTCTGGGTGAGTTTGAAATACCGCTGCTGGCGGGGGAAGTGATACTGTCGGGCTCACTGGCGCCGCTGATTCCGGTCGCTGCCGGAGACAGAATGTCCCTGGAGATAGAAGGTATCGGCACTTGCCGCTGCCAATTTGTGTAGGAAACCATGATGGGTGAGAAAATAAAGGCGGCAATTATCGGGCCGGGAAACATCGGTACCGATCTGCTGATGAAGGCCATGCGCAGCGAGCTGATTGAGCCGGTGTGGATGGTAGGGGTCATAGCCGACTCTCCGGGGCTGGCGCGGGCCGCGGAACTTGGCCTGAAAACCACCGCCGAAGGTGTCGATGGCATGCTTCCATCCATGCGGGAAGATGGCGTTACAATTTGTTTCGACGCCACCTCGGCAGCGGTGCACCCGGAAAACTCGCGCAAGGTGAATGCCCAGGGCGCCGTGATGATTGACCTGACGCCGGCTGCAGTCGGTCCCTACTGCATACCCCCGGTAAATCTGCATGAAGCGGTAGCCGCCAAGGCCATGAACGTAAACATGGTGTCCTGCGGCGGGCAGGCGACGATACCCCTGGTGGCGGCAGTAAGCCGGGTCCAGGAAGTTTCCTACGCCGAAATTGTAGCCACCGTTAGTTCCAAATCCGCCGGTCCGGGAACCCGCAAGAACATCGATGAATTCACCCGAACCACCGCCAACGGTATTACCAGGGTGGGCGGCGCCGGGGAGGGCAAGGCCATCATCATCATCAATCCGGCGGAACCGCCGCTGATCATGCGGGACACCATTCATTGTCTTACCGTCGAGGCGCCGGATCGGGAGGCGATTACCCGCTCGATACAGAAAATGATGGTGGAAGTGCAAAAATATGTACCTGGTTACCACTTGAAAAATGGTCCGGTGTTTGATGGAAACCGGGTATCCACATACCTGGAAGTGGCGGGTCTGGGCGATTTCCTGCCCAGGTATGCGGGCAATCTGGACATCATGACGGCGGCCGGCTTGCGTACCGGAGAACTGTATGCACAGCAAATTCTGGACGGTGAATTTGTACCTGCGGCGAGCGCCGCGTAACCGGGGGAGACATGAATCTTTCAGGCAGAAAAATTACCGTGCACGACATGTGTTTGCGCGATGGCATGCACCCCAAGCAACACAAGATCACAGTCGAGGAAATGGTCAGGGTGGCCAGGGCCATGGACGATGCGGGGGTTCCCCTGATTGAAGTTACCCACGGCGATGGCCTGGGTGGGGCCAGCGTGAACTATGGTTTCCCTGCCGCCAGCGATGAGGAATACCTGCGTGCGGTGTGCGGCAGTGTGAAAAACACCAGGGTATCGGCGCTGTTGTTGCCAGGTATCGGCACGGTGGACCACTTGCAGATGGCCGTGGACTGCGGCATTCATCCCATCCGTGTCGCCTCTCACTGCATCGAGGCGGATGTCGCCGAGCAGCATATCGGCATGGCCAGCCAGATTGAGGGCCTGGATACCGTGGGTTTTCTGATGATGGCCCACATGATCGAGCCCGAAGAGTTGCTGGCGCAGATGCAGCTCATGGAATCCTATGGGGCCAACTGCGTGTATATCACCGATTCCGCGGGGTATATGCTGCCCGATGACGTCAGCGCATGTGTGGCGCTGGCCCGCAGGGAACTGAAACCGTCAACGGAACTCGGCTTTCACGGCCATCACAACCTTGCCATGGGCGTGGCCAACTCCATTGCCGCTGTTGCGGCCGGCGCCAATCGAATCGACGGATCCATGGCGGGCCTGGGGGCCGGGGCCGGGAATACGCCACTGGAAGTATTTATTGCCGTATGTGATCGCATGGGTATTGAAACCGGCGTCGACACCTTCAAGGCCATGGATATCGCCGAAGACCTGATCACGCCGATGATGGATGAGCAGGTGCGAATCGACCGTGATGCCCTGACCCTGGGGTATGCGGGTGTCTATTCTTCGTTCCTGTTATTCGCCAAGCGCAGCGCCGAGAAGTACAAACTGTCGAGCCGGGACATCCTGGTGGAGCTGGGGCGGCGCAAGACGGTAGGCGGCCAGGAGGACATGATCGAAGACCTGGCGCTGGATATGGCCAGGGCCGCCGGCACGATAAAGTAGCCGATTCTTCAACGCACGCGGATTAATCCAGTAGCAGAATTTCATCCCCTGCCGCACAGCGGCCGGCCTGCTCCACCAGCAGGTTGATACCCAGACAGCGCTCACAGTGTTCAACCAGCGCCCTGGTCAGGTCGGGGTCCGCCGCCAGCCGATGCGATGGCTGGGCCCGTGCGGGCATGCTGCAGCGGGTGGTGCGGCTGTTGACGCTGACGATTGCACTACCGATTTGCAGGCGCCTGCCAACCCAGCCGTTTTCGATCATCTGTGCGCCGGCGTCCACCGGTTGTATCAGAAAATTGGCCCGAAAGCGCTGCACTACCGCGTCCACACCGCCCCTGTCGGCCAGATAAGCCAATGAGGTTGTGCTGATCAGGTGTAGTGGGAAAGCGTCGAAATACGTCCCCGGTGGTGTAGCGTTGGTGGCCAACTGCTGACGCAACTGTGCCGGTGAAGCGGAAAAGTCGGGAATGCTTTCACCGGGCAGCAAGCCCAGGTCGGCGCGGATATCCGCTTCCTTGTGGGCCTCGGCCAATTGGTAATGGCTGCGCTCCGAGGGTGGCGCCAGTGCGGCCAGGCGAGCCGGTTTACCCAGAAAGTTCGACAGCCTTGCGGGGGCTTCGGCATCGCGGGTCTTGAAGGAGCTGCCGTCGGGAAGCCTTACCAGGGCTTCGGGTACCTGCGCACCGTAGCCGGAACTGTCCGAGCAAGGTTGTTCTACCAGGCCGGCCGCCAGTTGCAGCAATTCCGGCCAGCGCTTGGCGCTGCGGATCTGGCCCGCCTCGGCATCGATCACCGCCCAGCATCGGTCGCCGGGAATTCCGGCCTCGGTGATCAACGCACGTTCAATACGTACACCGGCCATGCTTTTGACCGGGTATTGCCAGATTTCCTCAATGTATCCGGCTAGCATTCGGTTCTCCTGTCAGCGGGGGTTGGCTAACGGACTATTATGCATGGAAATGTGGCCCAATTGATTCGGATCAGTCAACTCTGCTTGCCTGGTTGGACTGTTTGCATGGGTGATGTACCTCCCCTGGAGTGCCTTTCCGCGACAAGGGGAAACAGATGCCGGAGCAGCAGGAACTGCACAGGCTCCAGGAAGAGAATCGCAAGCTTACGTTGGAGCGGGAGATCTCAAAAAAGGCGGCGGCCTTCTTCGCGAACGAAGATTACATCACGATGTTCTACAACAGCCGGGGTCTGCATTCGACGCTGGGTTACATGAGTCCGCAAAAAATTTGAACGTATCGGCCAACTGGCCAATGTGGCTTAACTGGGGTGTCCGAATTCAGTTGAGCAGTTCATTAAGTGTCGGGCCAAGGACATTCTCAACAAGTAGTGAATCCATGTACTCATGAGTTTCAAAGATTTTCCCGTCGCGAAACTTGAACAGAAAATGATACCGGTTGTTGTATTCGCCACCATCAACCGTTTTCGCATAGCCGTTTGCTCGAACTGAAAGCCTGTTGTCCTCCGCGGTTACATCGAGCAATTCAAACCTTATACCACCTGGGCAAACTGTCTGTAACGCTTGAATGAGCATTGGTAATGCCTCAATCGTTATTTCACCGCCGACACTGCCACTATTGTGTACATTCATTATTAAGTCTTCAGTGACTATTTCCTTGAGTCCGGCAACATCATAACTTCCCAGACATTCATAAAACTTGTCTACTATTTGCTTATTGTGTTCGATTCCGGGCATGGCGGAACTCCTGAATATCTTTTAACAACTTCGGATTGGAAGCGTACGTCGCGTTGAATTAAAATGGTTGTTCCCTGGCCGCAGCTTAAAACCCCCACCTTTGTGTCTCAGGCAGCAAGAGCTCTCGAAAAGCTTTGTAAAATCTCTACACGAATACGGCCAAAATCCAGAACGAATACTACCAAAACATACGTCGACTGTTCAAGGCATCGTGACAGGCCTGTCGAATCGGCCTTTGGCGCCATACGGCATCGCACCAAACGAGCAAAGGGCTGCTTGTCACGGGACGGCATGTTACACATATGTTCAAGCTCGGCATGTGCGCCGAACAGAACTGGAGAGAGTTACGCGGCTTTGACTACCTGGCCAAGGTCATTGAGGGTGTGCAATTCCGAGACGGGATTGAAGTCAAAGAGAGTGAAACGAAAGATCCGGTCGCCGCTTGATGAATTCGTCATACACCAGATTTGACCATAACCCTTTTTTAAATATAATTTCCCGTCATATTTTTGGAAAAAAAACCATGATTTTCCCTACTTTCGCGCAAATACATGATGGTTTTGAATGTTTAGCCATGAAAGCATAATTGTAAGTTCAAGGAATAGTAAGAGGTCGTAGAAACGTATGAAAAGTACTGCATTTGAACAGTTTGATCTGTCGGGAAAATCAGCATTCGTGACAGGGGGTGGTACAGGTATTGGTTATAATGTTTCCCACGCTTTGCTCAAGTCGGGTGCGCGGGTGATGATCGCCGCCCGCCGGGAAGAAGTACTGGCGGATGCTGCCAGGCGATTGATGGAATCAGTTGAAGGCGGTGAGGTTTACTGTACCAGGCTGGATTTGTCCGATCGAAACAGTGTAGAGGAAGTTGCGGACCATGCCACATCCCGACTTGGCGGCGTGGATATTTTTGTTGCAAACGCAGGGAAGGATGTAATAACTCCGGTTGACAAGGTCGATTATGGTGACATCGATGCCATGTACCAGGTCAACGTAGCTTCCAATATGCGCTTGGTAACTGCATTTCTGCCGTATATGCGCAAAAACCAATGGGGGCGAATAATTTTTATATCCTCGATACTGGCCAAACTCGCGTCTACCCGTGAACATTTAGGTCTATATTGTTCTGCCAAGGCGGCGCTGAATTCATACGCAAGGTCAGTGGCGGCTGAGAGCGGAAGAGACGGCATTACCGTCAATAACATTAATCCGGGCTTACATCATACGGCGATGTTGCAGGAATTTATTGACGCATCAGTGGAAGCACATGGCCCTCAGTTTGCAGACGAGTTTGTGAACAGCATCAATTCTCAGACAATCCTTGGGCGTATGGGTCGAACCGATGAGATTGAAGGCGTCATTCAGCTTTTGGCGAGTGAAGCGGGCAGTTATATCACCGGTACTGATATCACGCTGGATGGCGGCATGTCTATTTTACTTAAACCCAACCCGTTATGAGGGAATACTTCCAGGTAAAAGTCCCTCAGACCGGAAAGGAATAGGGGACACCCACTTTCTGGCCATCTGAGTTGATGGGTGTCCCGTATCTTTCCTTACAGGAAAAATGTCAGCGGCAAAATTACTTTGGGTTTCATACGCGGCTCCAAAGCAAGTTCCATCGCTGCCTCATTTCGTGCCACCAGAGTTCAAAGAGATTCTGCCCCGTGTATGGATGCGCCAAACCCTGATCGCCCTGTTGTTTACGCCACTGCTCGAGTTTGACCCGATGCTTTGCAGCAAGAGCCTGGTGACCCTTGCTGGCCGCCAGATTTAACAGCTCGTGTGGATCCTTTTCCAGGTCATAGAACTCTTCAGCGGGACGCTTTTGATAAAGTGCGACTCGCTCTCCAGCCCGATTATCCGTTTTGGCCAACTCGAGCCAGCTATACCATCCACCTTGGCCCTGTTCAGTGACATTGTTGGTAAATCGACCCTGCGGATTCAAGTTCAAAATATACTTAAAGCGATCCGAACGGATTGTGCGTTGGGCGAAGGCATCTCCACTATTGCGAATTCCCAAGGTGGTATGTGTAGCGAAGATATAGGGCAGGTGTGCCTCGCTTTCGCCCTCTAAAACACCCAGGAAGCTGCGCCCATCCAGATCAGCCGGAGCGTCGCCTCCCGCTGCCTCAAGCAGTGTCGGTAGAATATCGACCAGGCTTATCAGTGCATTACTTGAAGATTTCTCTTCAACTTTACCCGGCCAGCGAACCAGCAAGGGTACTCGAATGCCCGCGTCATAGTTGGTCCATTTCTCATAGGGAAATCCCGACCCATGATCACTTACATAAATTACCAGGGTATTTCCCGCCGCATTCGAGCGCGCCAGCAAGCCCATCACCCGACCCACGTCATCGTCCAGTCTCGAAACCAGTTCATAGTAGCCCGCACGTGCCTGACGGGTCTCCCACGTGTCCAGCAGATAACCAGGCAGCTCTACATCCGCCGGTTGATAATTCTCCGGGCGCGGATAACCACCCCCCGAGCGACTGTCGGAGTGAGGTAGGGAAGTCGCCACCACCAACAAGAACGCAGCGGGGTCATCAAACAGTTCAGCCATTGCCTGTTGGTGCGATTTGACCACTGTGTCTCCCTCTCCCCGGGGCAACATTTCAAAGGGAAATGCAGACATGGGTCCAAAGTGGGTTTTCCCGGCCAGGGCGACCCGATACCCCAGCGAAGAAAAATAGTGCGGCATAGAACGCACACCCTCATACACTTCTGTATGGTTTCGGTGCGCCCCGTGCCGCAAGGGATAAAGTCCGGTATACAAAGAGGTGCGGCTCGGCGTACAGATAGCCTCGGTTGCAAATGCTGAATCAAAGCGCATGCCCTGGGCCGCCAGTGCGTCAAGATGAGGGGTGCGAATCCGCTGGTTGCCATAGGCGCCAATGTCGCGCGCGCCATGGTCATCACTCAGTATGATGAGAATATTGGGCTGGTCCGCCATTACTACCCCTGAGCTGGCAAGCCATATGCCAACAACCAGCCAGGCGCCAACTGCGAATCTAGCCAACGCCAGCCCAGCCAACGCTAGTCCAGCCAACCCCTGGGGTTTTCCTGCATTTCAGCCACGCGTTTTTGATACGCGTCCTGCAGGCGTTTCATTTCGTCGGGATAGCGGGTCGATACATCATAAGATTCTTGTTGATCCTTACGTAGATCAAACAGCCAGGGACCTTTCGTTTGGGGAATATGGGGAAAGTTGTGCGCGTAGTACAGGAAAAACGGTGTATCTGAATTCTGTCGCTCTATGTAGTCCACAACTTCGCGAGTATAGATGAAAACGATTACATCGTCTGTTTTCTGGCGCTAGAGTAGTAAACTCGTGACCAGGATTTGAGCGATTATGCGATTTCTTTCGATTCTTTTTACTGCAGTTTCAAGCCAACTTGCGTTGGCTGCCCCCAACGTTCTGTTCGTCCTGACCGACGATCAGCGCGCTGATGCTGTCGGCTATCACCCCAATTCGCTGCTGGGGATTCAGACACCCCATATCGATCGAGTAGCCTCTGAAGGGGCTCGATTCACCAATATGTTCGTCACGACCTCCCTGTGTTCGCCCAGTAGAGCGTCGTTTTTATCTGGCACTTACACTCATACCCACGGCGTTTACGACAATTTCACCGATTATCCGCACCAACTGGAAAGTTTCCCCTTGCTGCTGCAGAAATCTGGCTACAACACCGCTTACATCGGCAAGTGGCATATGGGAGAAGATGACGACAGCCCGCGACCTGGATTCGATTATTGGGTGACACACAAGGGTCAGGGTAAATATTACGACACCCTATTTAATGTCGACGGCGAGCAAAAGACTGTCGCAGGTTACTATTCGGACCGTGTTACCGACATGGCCCTCGATTGGTTGGCGCAACGAGACCAGGCAAAACCATTCGCATTGATAGTCGGCCACAAGGCGCCACACGGGCCTTTTGTGCCCGAACCCCGATACTCAACTCTCTACGACCATGTGCCCTACCCCTATCCCGCAAGCAGTTTTGATTTGGACGACAAACCTGAATGGATACAGGATCGCCTGCCAACCTGGCATGGTATCTATGGACCGTTATATGGCTTCAGGCAGAAGTTCCCGGATACCAGCGACGCAGCGGTCGCAGACTTCGAGCGGTTTGTCCGAAGCTACGTGGCAACGATCAGCTCGGTAGACGATAGTGTTGGTCGACTCTACGCCGCACTGGAACGCAGTGGCGAACTCGACAATACTATTTTTATGTTCGCTTCGGATAATGGCTTTCTATTTGGGGAGCACGGCATGATCGACAAGCGCACCATGCACGAGGCAAGCATTAGAGTGCCACTGGCAGTGCGCTACCCCAAATCCATCGAAGCAGGCACTGTGATTGAAGAACAGGTGTTGAGTCTTGACGTCGCTCCTTCCATTATGGAACTGACCATTGGCAAGACTATGCCGAACGTGCAAGGTCGGTCCTGGGCTCGGCTGGTCGCCGGTTCCCCGATACAGTGGCGCGAGGCCTGGCTCTATGAATACAACTACGAAATTCAATTTCCGTATACGCCCAATGTCCGGGGCATTCGAAAAGGAGACTGGAAGTATGTCGCCTATCCCCACGGCGACGGTGGGCCACTGCGACATAGGGAAGAGCTCTACAATTTGGCCGTTGATCCTGAGGAATCCAGCAATTTGGCAGAGGCGGCGAGCAGTCGTAAAAAACTGCAAGAAATGCGACTGAGCCTTGCGCGGCTGCTAACCGAGACCGGCGCCGACCCTGATCCAATGCCATTGGACCAAGGTATCAAAGGTGAACTACCCGAGGAGTCTATCCGTTAACGCTAGCGCGCCGGTCATATAACCAGATAGTGATGGAATTGGTGAGTTTCCCCCAAAAAAAGGACAGATTTAATAAGGGGAATAGGGGAAGGGGGAATAGGGGGGGAATAGTGGGGGGAATAGGGGACACCCACTTTCTGGCCGTGTGAATGAAGAGGGAGGAATAGGTGAAGGAATAGGGGACACCCACTTTCTGAAGAGGAGGAATAGGGAAGGAATAGGGGACACCCACTTTCTGAAGAGGAGGAATAGGGGGAGGGAATAGGGGACACCCACTTTCTAGCGGAGGAATAGGGGAATAGGTGGGGAATAGGGGACATCCACTTTCTAGCGGAGGAATAGGGGAATAGGGGACATCCACTTTCTGGCCGTCTGAATGATGGGTGTCCCATCTCTTCTGCCATCTCTTCTGCCATCTCTTCTCTGAATGATGGGTGTCCCATCTCTTCCTCCCCATCTCTTCCCGCCATCTCTTCCCGTCATCTCTTTCCCGTCTCTTTCTGGTTTGCGGGTGGGGCGGAGCTGCGGTGTAACGGCCTGTTTGATTCGGACCGGACTATCAGGCCTGGCTGGTTGAACTGCTTGCCGGTGTGATGTACCGTTATTTGAGTGCCCGTTGGCTAAAGTGGCCTTGTCGGTATCGGTATGTTGCGCAAGAAACCAGGTTTTTTCGTTATGGCGTTTGCCTTGCTGGCCTTTGTTGGCCAATCGGTAGCCGCTGTGAATGTTTCCTGTTCAATGATGGCTGATGGCTCCACTTCTTCAATCATGGAAGATTTGGGGGGAATGGATCATCCGGCCCACACCACGCACGAATTATCCAACAGCAACCAATCCGCCGTTGCTTGTTGTGCTGACGAGTTATGCTCAATGACCAATTGTCTTTGGTCGCCGACATTCAGTGTAACCACCACTTCGCAAAGTAACCCCTACGCCGGCGGCGTATTGAATACTCGCCATTCATTTTCCTACCTCGACCCCGAGTCGCGCTCGCTCTTTCGTCCCCCGATTTCCCACTAACACAAGCTTGGTGCGCCTGAAATCCGGGTGCTCTTTCCGTCAATCTGTTAGTGGGGTTTAAGACTCCCCAACAAAACGCCGTTATCCCGGTGGGAGTCATCATGACATTGTTTAGTGAATATTTACGACAAATGGCAGTGCCCGCCGTTTGCTTGATCGGGCTGCCGGCACTGGTTGCTGCGCAAACGCCATTGACCCTGGAACGTGCCGTATCGTTTGCTCGGGAAAATGACCCATGGCTCGAAGGTAGTCGCTATCGCGAGCAGGCGGCAGTGGCGCAGAGCGTGGCTGCGGGAACACTGCCCGATCCCGAGGTGACGCTCGGTTTTGCCAATTTGCCGGTTGATAGCTTCGATTTCGGGCAGGAGCAGATGACGCAATTCAGAGTCGGCGTCAGCCAAATGTTCCCTCGTGGCGAAACCCGCGAATTGAAACGCCGGGAATTGAGTGAACAGGGGGCGCAGTACCCCTTGATGCGCAGCGACCGTCTGGCCAAGGTAACTGTCGCTGTATCACAGCAGTGGCTCGAAGCCTTCCGTAACCGGCAGGCCGTTCGCCTGATAGAGAAGGATAGCGCGCTGTTCGGGCATCTCGTTGATGTGGCCGAGTCGAGCTACACCACGGCAGCAGGTAAAACACGTCAACAGGACCTGATACGGGCGCAACTCGAACTGACTCGGCTGGAGGACCGGCTACTGGTTTTGCAGCAGCAGCGAGAATCGAGCCTTGCGAAGTTGGCTGAGTGGCTACCCGGATTCGCAGCAGGTGGAATCGTTCTGAGTGATACCTTGCCGGTATTGGCTCTCAACACTCCCTATCTTCTCTCCTCTACTACTGGCGATACCGGGCAACTGCTACAGGTATTACTCACGCATCCCAGGATAAAAACCCTCGATCAGAAAATTATCGCTACGGGAACGGGCGTTCAGTTGGCAAAACAAAAGTACAAACCTCAGTGGGAGATCAATGCCGGCTACGGTTATCGGGATGATGATCCAATGGGAGATGATCGCAGCGATTTTTTCTCGCTCGGGGTGAGCTTTGATGTCCCGCTGTTTACCTTCAATCGCCAAGACCGGGAAGTGCATGCGGCACAGGCCGGCGAAGCGGCAATCAAAACAGAAAAGGTATTGGCATTGCGGTCGATGCGCGCCGGTTTTGAGGCCGCCCAGGCTCGTCTGGAGCGCTTGAACCAGCGCAGAGCGCTGTATGAAAAACGCTTATTGCAGGAAATTCACGATCAGGCTGAAGCTTCGTTAACTGCCTATACCAACGATGCCGGTGACTTTTCTGAAGTGGTCAGGGCGCGTATTGCAGAACTCAACGCCAATATCGATTTTTTGAACATCAACATTGATCGACTGAAAACCATTGCCGAACTGAACTATTTCCTGACTTCGGTCGAAGCGGATAGCACTGGAGGTATTTCACCATGAACAGGTTTTGGATCATCAGGATTCTTGCACTCGCCGTGATCATTGCCGCGACACACTATCTAACCAGGCTCACCATGGATGAAACTGATGCCAACAACGGTGATCAGGCCCCGGAAAAAAAGCCGCTGTACTGGGTGGCGCCAATGGACCCGAATTACCGTCGCGAAAAGCCCGGAAGGTCACCTATGGGTATGGACTTGGTCCCGGTCTATGAAAATGACGGTGATTCCACCACGCGCAGCCCGGGTACGATTTTCATTTCGCCCGATGTAGTCAATAACCTGGGTGTCCGCACCTCCTTGGCGCAGCGCCGCCCCTTGCGTACCAAAATTACAACGGTCGGTTATGTGCAATACGATGAAGACCGACTGGTGCATGTTCATCCGCGTGTTGAGGGCTGGATTGAAAAACTTCACGTCAAGGCAGCGGGTGACCCGGTAGAGAAAGGGCAAGCATTGTATGAGTTGTACTCGCCGCAGTTGGTCAATGCGCAGGAAGAACTGGTGCTGGCCACGAATCGCAACAACGCACGCCTGATTGCGGCGGCGGAAGAACGCCTGAAGGCGCTCCAAATTGACGAGACCTTGATAGAAAACCTGAAACGCGGGGGAAAGGTAGAACAAACGCTGATTTTTTATGCGCCGCAAACCGGTGTCGTGGATAACCTGAATATACGCGAAGGCTTTTTCGTCAAGCCGGGCACCACGCTGATGTCGGTAGGTACGCTGGACAAGGTCTGGGTGGAGGCTGAAGTGTTTGAACGCCAGGCGGCGCTGGTGGAGGTGGGGTTGCCGGTGACCATGACCCTGGACTATCTGCCGGGCAAACGCTGGCAGGGAAAGGTCAACTATGTCTACCCGGCGCTGGACCCTAAAACGCGAACCATGCGGGTGCGATTGCGCTTTGACAATCCCGAGGGGCTGCTGAAACCCAATATGTTCGCGCAGATCGACATTCATGCGACTGTCGGAGACGATGTTCTGGTGATACCCAGGGAAGCGGTGATTCGCAGCGGTGACCAGGACCGTGTGGTAGTGGCGCTCGGCGCCGGGCGATTTGAATCAGTGACGGTTGAACTGGGGCGTCTGAATGCGGAATTTGCAGAAATCCGCAGCGGTCTGAAAGAAGGTGAGCCCGTGGTGACCTCTGCGCAATTCCTGTTGGATTCAGAATCGAGCAAGACCTCGGATTTCCGGCGCATGAACCATGCCGGGCACAACGGGCGCGGCAGGGAGTCGAACAATGATTGAGTCAGTGATCCGCTGGTCGGTAGGCAACCGTTTCCTGGTGATACTGGCCACCGCTTTCCTGGTGGTTGGGGGAATGTTTTCTCTGAGAAATACCCCGATCGATGCAATCCCCGACTTGTCCGATGTGCAGGTCATCATAAAAACCAGTTATCCGGGGCAGGCGCCGCAGGTAGTGGAAGATCAGATCACCTATCCGTTGACGACGGCCATGTTGTCGGCGCCAGGAGCAGTGACGGTCCGTGGTTATTCTTTTTTCGGTGACTCCTATGTGTATGTGATTTTCGATGAAAACACGGATCTGTACTGGGCCCGTTCACGGGTATTGGAATATTTGAGCCAGGTTGCGCCTTCGCTGCCTGCCAACGCCAGACCTCAGCTCGGTCCGGATGCAACGGGGGTTAGCTGGGTTTATCTCTACGCCTTGATCGATCGCACTGGACAGCACGATATCAGCCAGTTGCGCTCCATTCAGGACTGGTACCTGAAGTATGAGTTACAGACGGTGCCAGGCGTATCGGAAATCGCGGCCGTGGGCGGCATGGTCAAACAGTATCAGGTGACGGTGAATCCGGAAAAGCTGCGCGCCTTTGGCATACCGTTGGCGCATATTCAAATGGCCATCAGGCGCGCCAACCAGGAGGTGGGGGCGTCGGTGGTGGAAATGGCGGAAGCCGAATACATGGTGCGCGCCTCCGGGTATATCCAAAGCGAAAATGATTTGGCCAACGTGCCGCTGGGCGTCAATGAAAACGGCACACCATTGCGCTTGAAAGATGTCGCCGAGATCAACCTGGGGCCGCAAATGCGTCGTGGTATCGCCGAGTTCAACGGTGAAGGCGAAACGGTAGGCGGTGTGGTGGTGATGCGCTTTGGAGAAAATGCGCAGAAAACCATTGACGGCGTCAAAGCCAAACTGCTGCAGTTGAAGCAGGGTTTACCCGACGGTGTTGAAATCGTTACGGTGTATGACCGATCCGCATTGATAGAGCGCGCGGTAGAAAATCTCTGGCGGAAATTGCTGGAAGAGTTTGCGGTTGTCGCGCTGGTATGTGTGGCATTTTTATTTCACGTACGTTCGTCACTGGTGGCCATTATCAGCCTACCGGTGGGAATTCTCACTGCCTTCATCGTTATGTACGCGCAGGGCATTAACGCCAATATTATGTCCCTGGGCGGGATCGCAATTGCCATTGGCGCCATGATCGACGGCGCTATCGTGATGATTGAAAACATGCACAGGCACATGGAGAAAACGCCACTTACCACGGAGAACCGCTGGCGGGTCGTCGCGGATTCGGCATCTGAGGTTGGTCCGGCCCTGTTCTTCTGTTTGCTGATTATCACTGTGAGCTTTATGCCGGTTTTCACTCTGGAGGCCCAGGAGGGGCGCATGTTCTCGCCCCTGGCTTTCACCAAGACGTATGCGATGGCTGCTGCTGCTGCCCTGGCGATTACCCTGGTGCCGGTTTTGATGGGCTATTTCATTCGCGGGAAGGTTATGCCGGAGCATAAAAATCCGGTTAATCGGCTGTTGATCTTCGCCTACCTGCCGGCACTGAAAAAAGTGCTCAACTACCCAAAGGCCACCATCGTCATTGCGCTAGCCGTATTGGCTACCTGTCTTTGGCCGCTGGATAGAATCGGCAGCGAGTTTATTCCTCCACTGGATGAGGGAGACCTGATGTATATGCCGACTACCCATCCGGGTATTTCCATCGGCAAGGCACGGGAGTTGTTGCAGCAGACGGACAAGCTGATTCGAACAGTACCGGAAGTCGAGACTGTGTTCGGCAAAATCGGCCGTGCTGAAACCGCGACCGACCCGGCGCCGTTGACCATGATTGAAACCTTTATTCATTTGAAAGACCGAAACGAATGGCGCGAAGGCGTCACTACGGAATCCCTGAAACAGGAATTGAATTCCCTGGTGAAATTTCCGGGTGTGACCAACGCCTGGGTGATGCCCATCAAAACCCGCATCGACATGCTGGCGACCGGGATTAAAACCCCGGTCGGCATCAAAATTGCCGGCGCTGATCTCAGCGTGATACAGGACATTGGAGAACAACTGGAAACCATTTTGGCCGACGTGTCGGGCACCGCATCGGTGTATTCCGAACGGGTTGCCGGCGGACGCTATATCAAAGTGGATATCGATCGGGAAAAAGCTTCACGGTTTGGACTGAATATTGCCGACGTACAGCAGGTAATCGCCTCGGCGATTGGCGGTATGAACGTGACGCAAACTGTTGAAGGCCTGGAGCGGTATCCGGTCAATATCCGCTACCCCCAGTCCTACCGGGACTCACCGGAGCAACTCGCGTTATTACCCGTAGTTACGCCAACTGGTCAACGGATCGCCCTCGGTGATGTGGCTAGTGTTTTCATCGAGGACGGGCCGCCGAGCATCAAAAGCGAAAACTCGCGCATCAATGGCTGGACGTATGTAGATATCGAAGACGTGGATGTTGGAACTTATGTCGAAAAGGCCATGGCAATCGTTCGCGATGAACTGGAATTGCCGGCGGGCTATTCCATCCACTGGTCGGGGCAGTACGAGTACATGTTGAGAGCCAAGGAAAAACTGACGTATGTGGTGCCCCTGACTCTGGCCATTATCGCCGTGTTGTTGTTTATGAATTTCCGCAGCATAAGTGAAGTCGCCATTCTGATGGGAACCCTGCCTTTTGCCCTGGTGGGTAGTGTCTGGTTGATGTATTGGCAGGGCTTTAATTTTTCCATTGCAGTAGGTGTCGGCTTTATTGCACTGGCGGGCGTCGCGATCGAAATCAGTGTCATTATGCTGGTGTATCTCAATCAGGGGTGGCGGCGAGAGCTTGCAGAGCTGGAAGATTTCCCGACCGAGGAACAACTCAAAGCGGCAATTCTAAAGGGGGCGGGGCTAAGAGTGCGTCCGGTAATGATGACCGCAGCCGCCATTATCGTCGGCCTGTTGCCAATTCTCTACGGTTCAGGCGCCGGCTCTGAAGTCATGAGCCGTATTGCGGCTCCCATGGTAGGAGGGATGCTGAGTGCAGTAATTTTGACCCTTCTGGTATTACCGGCAGTGTTTTTCCTGTGGAAAAAGTCGGCACGGAGAGAGGCAGGTCTCAAGCCTGTTGACCTGTGAATAACTCTCAGCATGACGCTATAAAAAGACACCCACTTTCTGGTCGTCAGAATAGATAGGCGTTCCGAATGCCTGCGCGGTAAACCGCCTGATAGGATCGATCGTGAAGTCAGAGAACCAACACAGCTATCAGAAAAATCTGGCTGATTTGATCGTATTTCAGCGCTACCGCGAAACGGCCGAGCAATTCGCCTTCCTGCTGAACCAGTTGGGCGTGGAGACGCTCAGCGCGTCGGAGTAATCCAGACTATCGCGATAGCAAGTAGAGCAAACAGACGCAAAGCAGCAGCAGGCCGATGCTGACGCCGCGCCAGAAAACCACGGGATTGCGTTCCAGCAATGGTTGTGGAACACGCAATACAAACTTCGGGTT
>JAPOQD010000089.1 GCA_026710905.1 Halieaceae bacterium | reverse complement strand
CTGCCCACTCCTCGGCGCCGGATCCCTCGGGCACGGCCGCAAACACCTTGGGCATTTCCACGCCAAACCAGGCCACGCCGTGCCCGCCCAGGTCCACTTCCGCCCAACCCAGCGCCATTACAAGCGCAGGAAGCGCGTATAGCGCCGCATGACCAAGATGCGCGCCGACGCGCTCGGCGCCCTGCAGCGAGGCAGGAAGCGGCGGCGGCCGACGGTTCAGCCGCACTGCGACACGCAACGCGATCAGCGCCAGCAACGTGACGCCGAGGGAAATGTGCACGCCGTACAGGAACTCCTCCGGCGCCGAGTCGTCCTCGACCAGACGTGTCATGGTGAAGCCCAGTATCCACATGCAAGCGAAACCCGCGGCCATGACCCAGTGAATCGCCCTGGCCAAAAAACTGTATCTTGGTTCGTTCGTCATCTCATTAGCTACGTGCCGCCGAAGTATATTGGGTTTACAGCCAACCCATCTTACAGAATGACAGTTAAAGTGATAACTGACTTGTGATTTTTTATATTTTATATATATAATCAATAGGTTATAAAAAAGTATTGGCGGAGAGAGAGGGATTCGAACCCTCGATAGGGATCAACCTATACGCCCTTAGCAGGGGCGCGCCTTCAGCCGCTCGGCCATCTCTCCGCAAGGCGCGGGATGATACCACAGCGGACAGCCGTGATGTCGAGGCAGGCAGTCTGTTTGTCTACTGTTTCACCACGGAATCAGGAACTCCGCGCGCCCAACTGGTCGATTTGATTTTGTAGCCAGGACGTGAGCCAAAAGTTCTCGCTGGACGCGAGAAGAAGTTCGTGTGCGTCCAAAGCAGCCGTGAGCGCGTCTGCATGGTTTGGCTCTTCCGTTAATACGATATCGAGCAGATGAAGCGCCTCTTCGAGCCGGCCTTCCGTGATCTTTTGCCGGGCCCGGCCGGCCAGCGCACTCGCCCCGCCGGCCATGTCGATGAGGTCCGCGTTGATGGAAGTCGCCGGAACACTGTAGAGCTCAGTCGTTGAAGTGTGATGAAACCATCCCGCATAGTGCTCCCAGATTGCGCGGACGCTCCAAGACACCTTCCCGTAGCCCTCGCCGACTTCACATTCCGGTGGGACCGTGATCTCACGCATCAGTGTGTGGACATCCTTGCCTTCGTTCATCCCCTTCACCGTTTCGTCGTGAACATGGATGATCGCCTCATAGAGGCAATCGAGTTCGGTTTGGATCAATTCGGCGCCGATGACAGGCGCAAAATGACCGTAGAGGATCATTTCGGCGCCGAGCTTGCGGACGGTGTCGACCGCGGCCGCGCAGGTGAGCGCATCGCGATAACGATCACCCCGAATCGTGATCAGGTTCGGGAAATGTCCAAAGGGGCAGCCAAACAGATTTCCGGTCAGGACGATCTTGTGCTGCGGAAGCCAAATGATGAGTGAATCGTTCGTTTCGGCGCCCGGAACCGCAAATAGCTCAACCTCCAGTCCACCGAGCGTAAGGGAATGTCGGTCCTTGAAGGTGATATCGGGGCTTGGGCGGTCCTGCACCGCATGCTCGGTGATCCCCTGTTCCGCCAGATAGGCAAAGGCGCGTTGCATCTTTCGTTTGAACGCGAAGCTTGATCGGGCCTGGCGAAAGGGTGCGAGGCGAGCGTCGTAACTCTGATGCTCATCGTTGTCCGCTGTTGCAATGACTTCGAGCCCTGGATGTTTGTCGCGAAAATACTGCACGCCACCGACATGGTCAACGTGGCCCTGGGTCAGAATGAGGTAGCGCACCGGATCGGTCGAAAACGTGTCGAAGTTTCGCTCATGAACCTTGGCCTCGAAGAATAATCCGGCGTTGACCTGAATGTTGCCTTCGCTGGTCTGGATCATATAAGCGTTCGAATTACCTTCGGACATGATGATGAAGTCATTGATGCGTTCTCCTCCGAGCCGCGCTGAGTGCGGCTCGACGGGTCGTGTCTTGTAGAGTGCGTCGCGCATTTGGAATTCCTTACGGGCATTGCCTTTGTCAAGTTTGGTCTGGTTTGAAAGTTATTTTAGATAGTATCAGTTAAAATTTGAATAGAATTGAAATGGTGAAGACATCCCCTCACCCGATTTTCGGACTGGAATGTCATTACAATCGCACCAAGGGGTGCGGGAGGCTCCTTTGCCACGTATTCGCTGGATTTTCCTGTCGACCGTTTGGCCTTTCGTGCTGGCGCTAACGGTCAGCGGATGCAGTGTTGGCGCCACGGAGACTGGCCCCAGAGACGTGCGGCCGCAACGGATTGTCACCCTCGATTTCTGCGCCGATCAGTATGTACTGAAGTTCGTGGAGCGAGATCGTATTCTGGCGGTTTCACCCGATGCCGGGCGCGAGTTTTCCTACATGCGCGATCACGCGGCGGGGCTGCCCAGCGTGCGGCCGGTGGCCGAGGATGTCATTATCCTCAAACCCGGCCTCGTGGTACGTTCGTACGGCGGCGGATCCCAGGCGTCGGCAATGTATGCAAGAGCCGGAGTGCCGGTGCACAACGTCGGCTGGGCTGGGGACATCGAAGCAATTATGCATGTGATCAGGGAAACAGCCCAGGCGCTCGGGTCTCCCGAGCAGGGCCTGGCCGTTGTCAAGGAAATGCAAAGCCGCCTGGCGGCGCTGCCCAACCGTGTGACGGGCGCCGATGCGCTCTACATGACCCCAGGCGGAGTAAGCTCGGGTCCCGGATCCCTGATCCATGAAATGCTTATTGCTGCGGGGTTTGGCAACTTTCAGACCCGGCCGGGTTGGGGACCCATTCCGCTGGAACGGCTCGCTTACAAAAGGCCCGACCTGATAGCTGCAGGGTTTTTCGAAAGCATGACCAACCACCCGCACATGTGGAGCCCGATGCGGCACCCGGTGGCCATAGCGCAACTGCAGCACGGCGCCGTGGCGCCGATTGATGGATCCTGGACTGCCTGCGGAGCCTGGTTTCTCATGGATGCAGTGGAATCGCTGTCCGCGGCGGCGCAACGGTGAGCCATTCAGCGGCCGCAGCAGAAGATCGGCGCCAACTGCGGGTTACGTTCGCGGCGTTGACGTTCGCCTGTGTGCTGGTGCTGTTTGCCGCCTGTCTGTTCGGTTCGACGCCAATCGAGATCGACCGGGTACTGGCGGCTCTGCTCGGCCGTGGTGACCTTGGTGACCAATTGGTCGTCGTCCATATCCGGCTGCCCAGGGCGATAACCGCGTTTGCCGTGGGCGCCGCCCTGGGGGCGAGCGGCGCCGCCCTGCAAGGTCTGCTGCGTAACCCCCTAGCCGAACCGGGGGTGCTCGGCGTTTCCGCGGTAGCTTCCCTGGGCGCTACCGGAGTATTGTATTACGGTTACGCCGCACTGAGCGCCTGGGCGATGCCCTTGGCGGCAATTGGTGGCGCGCTGATGGGGACGGCTTTGATCGCCTTTGCGGCGCTGCGCACCACTTCGGTGGTAACGCTCATTCTCATTGGTGTCGGTCTGTCAAGTTTTGCCGGCGCGGCGATGAACCTGATGATGAATCTGGCGCCCAATCCCTTCTCTCTCGCGGACATGGTCAACTGGATGCTGGGATCGGTGGCCAATCGCAGTTTTCTCGACCTGGCGTTCGCGGCGCCCTTCCTGGTTGCGGGACTCGGCGTATTATTCACTGTCCGGCGTGGTCTGTCGGCGCTGACCCTGGGCGAGGAAGCGGCCAGCGGGGTTGGTTTGAACCTGAGACGGCAGCGGCTGTTGGTGGTGCTGGGCGCGGGCCTCGCCACCGGCGCCGCGGTCTCCCTGGCGGGTATTATCGGTTTTATCGGCATCGTCGCGCCGCATATCATTCGCCCCATGGTCGATCATGATCCAGCGCGCTCCCTGTTGCCCTCTGCCTTGCTGGCCGGCCTGATTCTGGTGCTGGCGGACATCGGCGTACGGCTGATGCCCACGGTCAGCGAACTCAAGCTTGGTGTGGTGGCGGCGTTGATCGGAGCACCAGCCTTCATGTGGATCGCCATGCAGCGGCGCAGCGTTCATGATTGAGGAGGGGCTCCCCATGGCCGGAAGGAGGATCGCCGGCGGTTTGGAAGTGGCCGGCCTGACCGTCAAGGCCGGTCCTGCAACGCTGGTGGAAGCCGCCTCTTTCCACTTGCGGAATGGCGAACTGGTCGCCTTGCTCGGCCCCAACGGCGCCGGCAAAACCAGCATGCTCCGGGGCGCTATCGGCCTGGCTCGGCGAGCAGCCGGATGGGCGCGCCTCGGCGGCATAGACACGGCCGGGATGAAGCCGGACCTGCGGGCCCGGCAACTGGCCTACCTGCCACAGAAGCGGCCCCTGGCCTGGCCCAACCCGGTTCGCGACGTGGTGGCGCTTGGCCGTTATTCTCACGGCGCGGCTTTGGGGCGGCTGCGCGGTGCCGACCGGCAGGCCGTCGAGCGCGCGCTGGGTTCGTGCGACCTGGAGAAACTGGCGGGACGGTCCACGGCAACTCTGTCGGGCGGCGAACTGGCGCGGGTGCACTGTGCCCGCGCCTTTGCCGCCGAGGCGCCACTGCTGATTGCCGACGAGCCCGTGGCGGAACTGGATCCATACCACCAGTTTCGCGTCATGGACCTGATCAGGACCTTCGTCGGCAAGGGCGGTGGCGCCCTGGTCGTGCTCCATGACGTGGTCCTCGCCAGACGCTATTCAGACCGGATTATCTGGATGAAGGACGGGCGAATCGTCGCCGATGGACCGCCCGCCGCGACACTGAATGCGGCTCGGCTGGAGGAAATTTACAGCGTGCGCGCCCGCGTGGATGGCGATAGTGTGGCAATAGAAGGTCCGCTGTAACTGCTGTTGCAGATCAGCCCTGGTTGCTGTTCATTGGCGCTGTGGGAAGTTCCGGAGTCCGAGAAATGGGTTACCAGGGAATTTTCGCTGCGCAGGCTCGGTGTTCCCGGAGACCTGAAGGGAGTTGCCGTGTTCCTGGCCTCTGATGCCAGTTCCTTCGTAACTGGCTAGGCCCTGACTGTGTGCGGTGGAAGGGCGATGTGCCGCTGATCGAAGGTCAGCCCTGTTTTACGCGCCTGGCATTTGCTCCAGCCGGGCCAGCACGGCAGCCACAATTGGCCGATTTGCCGCGGGAAGGTCGAGTTCGGTCAGTTGCCGTGGCGTGGCCCACAACAAGGGTTGGCATTCTCTGGCCACCAGTTCACCGGTAAATTGCCGCACCCAGCAAACATCCAGTAATACCGGCCGGTCAGCGTAGTCGTGGCGCACTTGCAGCAAGGGTTCACAACCCTGAATGAGAATACCAAGTTCTTCCTCAAGCTCCCTGTACAGGGCGGTGCTCACGGTTTCATTCGTCTCGACCTTGCCGCCGGGAAACTCCCAGAGGCCGCCCAGATGGACCCCCTGGCGGCGCCGGGACAACAGAATGCGCTGATCTTTGCAGATTACGCCTACCGCTACATGAACCCGCTCCATTCAGGTACGGTACTCTGCATTGATGCGTACATATTCGTAGGAGAGGTCGGAGGTCCAGACAGTCGCCCCTGCGCTACCTCGGCCAAGCCGCACCTCGATGGTGATATCGGTGGGCGCCATGGCGGCAACCCCCTGCTGCTCCGTGTACTGGGCTGCCCGGCAACCCTGTTCGACAATCCCCACATTGTTCAGGCGCACCGATACGGCGCCTACGTCCAGGGCCTCTACATCGGCCTTGCCAATCGCCATCAGCAACCGCCCCCAATTGGGGTTGCTGGCGAACAGGGCGGTTTTTACCAGGGGCGAGTGGGCGATGGTATAGGCAACTTCAAGGCACTCCTCTTCGCTGCGGCCCTCAAGTACTTGCAGGGTAACAAACTTGGTGGCGCCCTCCCCGTCCCGCACCAGCCATTGCGCCAGCTCTAGAGCCACTTCAAACACCGCCTGTTTGAAAGAAGCATAGTCCGGGTGTTGCGTATCTACCAGCGGAGCATTGCCGAGCCCGGCGCTGGCCACCAGGATGGCGGCATCGTTGGTGGAGGTATCGCCATCCACGCTGATGCGGTTAAAGCTGTGCTCCACCACTTCTGTCCAAAGTTGACAGAGTAATTTCTGCTCGACGGCGGCATCGGTGGCCAGAAAAGCCAGCATGGTCGCCATGTTTGGTTTGATCATGCCGGCGCCCTTGGCGAAGCCGCTGACAGTACAGGCGTCGCCTTCAAGCTGGATTTTCCGGCTACAGAATTTTGCTTGCGTATCCGTGGTCATGATGGCTTCGGCTGCTGCCGGCCAGCGGTCCGGATTCAGCCCATCACAGGCGGCGCCCAAAACCGCCTTGATTTTATTCACCGGCAAGTACTCGCCGATCACCCCGGTGGAAAACGGCAATACCTGTTCCACAGCCACCCCGGTCAATGCTGCAACTTCTGCACAGCATTGACGCGCATCCGCCAGGCCCTGCTCACCGGTACCGGCGTTGGCATTACCGGCGTTGATCAGCAGATAACGTGGCGCAAAGCGCGACAGGTGCTCCCGGGCCACCTGCACCGGCGCCGCGCAGAAGGCATTGCGGGTAAAGCAGCCGGCTGTCGTGGCGCCTGCTGCAATTTCCATCAGCACCAGGTCGGGACGCCCCGTGGTTTTGATCCCGGCGCTTACCGCATTGAGGCGAATACCGGAGACACAATGGCTTTCAGATCTCATATCTCATTGTCTCGAATTTTAGTTAATATATGGATATATTTCAGTAAGATATGGATTGTTTTTAATGTATTACAGTAAAATACAGGTTGTTATAGTTTGCCATGGCATTGCTTGTATTTTTTGCCGGAATTACAGGGGCAGGGTTCATTGCGCCCGATCTTGCGCTGCTCGCGGGTGAAGGGCCGGGGAGCAGCGGGCTGTTCAGGAGCAGCGGACGGGTCCGGCGCAGGCAAAGTCTCCGCCAACGCCGAAGCTCCGGCGTGCTGAAAGGCTATCCTCTCTCTTTCGGCGGCCTCCCGGCGGCGCCGTTCGATCAACTCTGCCTCATTCTCGCGCTCAATCCGTACGTGGCTGAGAAAGGTGATCACTTCACGTTTGAGATTTTCCAACAACTCCTGGAACAACTGGAAAGATTCGCGTTTGTATTCCTGCTTGGGGTTTTTCTGCGCATAGGCCCGCAGATGAATTCCCTGGCGCAAATGGTCCATGGTCGCCAGGTGTTCCCGCCACAGGTTATCGAGAATCTGCAACATGATCTGTTTTTCCAGCTTGCGCATGTCCGGCCCCACCATGGCGCACTTGGCCTCATACGCCGCCGCCACCTCTGCAGCAATACGCTCGCGCAGGTTCTCCTCGTGCAGCGTCTCATCTTCATCCAACCACTGCTGAAGCGGCAGCGTCACCGCAAACTCCGCCTCGAGTTGTTTTTCCAGGCCGGGAATATCCCACTGTTCTTCCAGGCTCATGGGCGGTATGTAGTCACTGATGGCGTTGGCCACCACATCTTCACGAATGGCGGCAATGGTTTCCGAAATATCCGCTTCGGTCAGCAGGTCATTGCGTTGCTGGTAGATGATCTGGCGCTGATCGTTGGCTACATCGTCGTATTCCAGTAACTGTTTGCGGATGTCAAAATTGCGGCTCTCCACCTTGCGTTGGGCCTTTTCGATGGCGTTGGTGACCATACGGTGCTCAATGGCCTCACCCTTCTCCATGCCCAGCGTCTGCATGAAATTCTTGACACGTTCTGAGGCGAAGATGCGCATCAGGTTGTCTTCCAGCGACAGGTAAAAGCGCGAGCTTCCCGGGTCACCCTGGCGGCCGGAGCGGCCCCGCAACTGGTTGTCGATACGCCGCGACTCGTGCCGCTCGGTACCGAGAATATGCAGGCCGCCGGCGGCCACCACCTGGGCGTGCCTTTGTTGCCATTGCTCACGGATATTCTGTATCTGCTGATCATCGGGTGAATCCAGCGCGGTAATTTCGGCATTGAAATTACCCCCCAGGACGATGTCGGTACCACGGCCGGCCATATTGGTGGCAATGGTGACAGTACCCGGCGCCCCCGCCTGCGCGATGATTTCTGCTTCCTTTGCGTGGTACTTGGCATTGAGCACCCGGTGGGGAATGCTTGCTCTCTTGAAGCGGGTGGACATCTCTTCGGAAGTTTCAATGGAGGCGGTGCCCACCAGCACCGGCGCTCCCCTTTCAATACAACTCTCTACATCTTCCACGATGGCGTCGTATTTTTCCTCCAGGGAAAGGTACACCAAATCATTCAAGTCGGTACGCGCGGCCTCTACATTGGTGGGAATCACCACTACTTGCAGGCCATAGATCTGGCGAAATTCAAAGGCCTCCGTATCTGCAGTACCGGTCATTCCCGACAACTTGTCATAGAGGCGGAAGTAGTTCTGGAAGGTGGTGGAGGCCAGAGTCTGACTCTCGCTCTGAATTTTCACACCTTCCCTGGCTTCGATGGCCTGGTGCAAGCCCTCCGAGAGACGCCTTCCGGGCATGGTGCGTCCAGTGTGTTCATCGATCAGCACCACCTGACCACCCTTGACAATATATTGCACGTCCCGGCTGAACAGCACATGGGCTTTGAGGGCTGAATGCACATGATGCAGCAGGTTGAGATTCACCGCCGAATAGAGACTGTCGCCCTCGTTCAGCAGTTTGTTTTCTATCAACAGTTCCTCGACCAGTTGATGGCCCTCCTCGGTCAGTTCGACCTGGCGCTGCTTCTCGTCCACCGTGAAATGGCCCGGAGACTCCTCGAGTTCCCGGGACAGCTTGGGAATCATGCGGTTGATACGGCGATACAGTTCAGAGCTATCCTCCGCCGCCCCGGAAATGATCAGCGGGGTACGCGCCTCATCGATCAGGATCGAGTCCACCTCATCGACGATGGCGAAGCCGAGCGGCCCTTGCAGGCGGTCATTCAGGGCGAAAGCCATGTTGTCGCGCAAATAGTCAAAGCCGAATTCATTGTTGGTGCCGTAAATAACGTCCGCATCATAGGCCGCACGCTTCTGTTCGGGACTCTGACCCGAACGGATGACCCCGACTCGAATCCCGAGAAATTCGTACAACGGCCCCATCCAGTTGGCGTCCCGTTCAGCAAGATAGTCATTGACGGTAATCAGGTGCACACTCGGCCCGGTCAATGCATTCAGGTAGACCGGCAGGGTTGCCACCAGGGTTTTCCCTTCACCCGTCCGCATCTCGGCGATATTGCCTTCGTGCAGGACCATGCCGCCAATCAATTGCACATCAAAGTGGCGCAGCCCCAGGGTTCGCTCGCTGGCTTCGCGCACCACGGCAAACGCTTCCGGCAAAAGCTGGTCCATGCTTTCACCATCCGCCAGGCGTTGCCGGAACTGCGCTGTCTTGGCCTGTAGAGCGCTGTCTTCCAGGCCGGCCATGGATTCGGCCAGGCCATTGATTTTGTTAACCACCTTGCCCATACGCTTGAGCTGGCGATCATTTTTTGTTCCGAGCAGGAACCGCAGGAATTTCGAGATCATTTCTTCACCATCACCTATCACCTCGACATCCGCGCACAGTCTTGGCCGTGGCGGGATAAAAGGTCAAGTAGTGAGGATCAGCGTTTCGTTCGGGCAATGTAGCTGGCGGGGTCTACCGGGCGGCCGTGTTTGAAAATTTCGTAATGAACATGTGGGCCGGTGGAACGGCCGCTGCTGCCCATCTTGGCGATCACTTGCCCACGCTTGACCAGGTCACCCACTGCCACCAGGTTTTTTTCATTGTGGGCGTAGCGTGTTGCGTAACCTCCACCATGGTTGATTTCCACCATATTTCCATAATCGTCGCGTA
Organism: Halieaceae bacterium; assembly: GCA_026710905.1. Lineage (GTDB taxonomy): Bacteria > Pseudomonadota > Gammaproteobacteria > Pseudomonadales > Halieaceae > JAPOQD01. Next base: position 523 of record JAPOQD010000089.1, on the reverse strand, counting down.
CACCTGACCAGGTCACGGCGCCCGGGGCGACGGCAATGATGTCGCTACCGGCCGTTGAGGAGAAATCCACCCCCTTGTGCCATGCCTTCTGGCCGGTTATCGGGTCGTTACGGCGGCCATATGCTGAGGAAATCCAGCCTTTGGCGGTGGGTTTGCCGGCGAGGGAGATGCTATCGGTGTTTTGCCAGTTACCCAGCATGGCCTGCAATATCTCCAGCCGTCCCTCACTGCCGGAAATACGCCCTGACAGGGCTTTCATCTCGGTCTGGAGATTGAGACTGTTCTCGGGCTCGGGGTCAAGGCGCAAAGGACCGCCCATGGCGGGCTTCCAGGCCACGATTTCCCGTTCATCCACACCGGACAACTGGCTGGTTAAATACTGCCCCATTGAGTTCAGAGTGAGCAGGCGGGCGTCCAACTCCGCCACGGAAGAATCCATGCCATGCAACCTGAGCAGCGCGTCCGCACGCAACTCCACCACTGCCTGGTTTTGTTGATCCACCGCCTCTTGCATGGTGTGCAG
>JAPOQD010000028.1 GCA_026710905.1 Halieaceae bacterium | reverse complement strand
TACGCCCCGCCACGGCGAGTGATGCGGCGGCCACAGCAGAAGGTTGGTGAGATATGCGGGTTAAGCCCGCTTTTTGGCGATCAGGGCTGTGGCAGTCTCTACCGCGACCGCGGCATCACGACAATAGGCATCGGCGCCAATGGCTTCGCCGAATTCTTCGTTCAGCGGCGCCCCGCCGACCAGCACAATCAGATCGTCGCGAATGCCTTGTTCCACCAGGGTGTCAATAACGACCTTCATGTAGGGCATTGTAGTGGTCAACAAGGCGGACATACCGAGCAGGTCGGGCTGGTGTTCTTCAATGGCCGCAAGGAAATTCTCAACCGGATTGTTGATACCGAGATTAATGACTTCAAATCCGGCGCCCTCCATCATCATGCCCACCAGATTCTTGCCGATATCATGAATGTCGCCCTTGACGGTGCCGATAACCATTTTGCCTATGGGTTTAGCCCCGGTCTCCGCCAGCAGGGGCCGCAGCAAGGCCATGCCGCCCTTCATGGCATTGGCCGCCAGCAAAACTTCCGGGACGAACAGAATGCCGTCGCGAAAATCAATGCCGACAATCGTCATACCGTCAACCAGGGCATCCTGCAGGACCTTGTCTGCCGGCCAGCCGCGCGCCAGAAGGATCTCTGTACCCTCCATGATTTCCTCTTTCAGGCCGTCATAAAGGTCGTCGTGCATTTGCTCGACGAGTTCCTCGTCCGAGAGGGCGGCGAGGTCGAGTTCATCCTCATCCGTCTGGATTTCTTCAAGGTCTGACATAGCCGTTCTCTCTGCCTTTTGAGGGGGACCCAAGGGTTGGAAACTACGTTCTGCCGATTGCTTCTCGGGACAGGAAAATGGGAAATTCCTCGCGCAGCCGAGCCTCTACGGCATCGCTGATGTGACCGGGGAAATAACCGCCAAGCAGTTCCCGCCTCTTCTCGATGGCCCGGTTCAGCAAGACGGGTTTCCCGTTCTCCTCCCATACATTCGGGCTGTCGCGATTACTGAAATCGGGGTAGATATACTCGCTCTGCATAACCTGCAGGGTATGACCGGAACCCAGGTAATGACCTTCGCCGCCGCTACAAACCTGTTTTATTTCCTCAAAACTCAAGGTCTCGGGGTTGACTTCGATGCCGCGGGTGACCCGCAGAGTGGCGCCGATGGCATCATTGTCCAGCAGCAGGCTCTCCGGGCAGGCGCCCAGTAAACTGGCGTACATGCCCGCGGACTCGTAGACAATGTTTGCACCTGACAGGGCGGCAGCCAATAAGGTCGATGCGCGTTCTGCGCCCGCCTGAAAATCCGGGAATTTGGAATCGCTCATACCGCAGGCCGTGCCGCAGGGTAAATCGTAGAAATGGCCCAGTTGCATGCAGGCGGCGGACAGCAGCCCCTGTTCCGGTGAACCGCCGCTCATCGCCCCGGTGCGCAGGTCGGAGACAAACGGCCACAGACCGAGAATTGCCGGTGCGCCCGGTTGTATCGCGTTGACGTAGACCAGACCGCCGAGACATTCCGCCCAGGCCTGGGAGACAGCTCCGGCCAGGCAGGCCGGGGTAGTGGCGCCGGCCTGACCGGCAGACAGGAGCAGTACCGGCATGCCGCCTTCCACCGCGACCCGTAAACATTCCAGGGCTTCCTGGGCGAACTTCATCGGCGGCACCACAAAGCAACTGGATTGACTGACGAAAGGCCGCGCCCGCCACTGCGCCTCTCCTCCGGCGATCAGGTGTAACATCTCCAGGGACTTCTCGACATGCCGGGATTCGGACCAGCTTGATCCGACATGTTTGCTGGTGCCCATCACCGCACACCAGGTAGTGTTGATATCCATCTGGTAAATGTCGGCCACGTCGCGCAGCACACACATGCGCTGAAACATATGAATGTGCTCGCAGCTATCGGCGATGCGCGCCAGGTCATAGAGGTCTTGCGCCGTCGATTCGCGGTAGCGGTTGTTTTCCGGGTCGGCAATCATGACCGCGGCGCCGGCGGTTGCGAAGTGGACCCTGCGCCCGCTGACCTGCAAATCGTGGCGCGGGTGCTGGCCGTGCAATACCAAATCCCGCCTGGCTTTATGCAGGGCGTCTTCAACCACAGCACGGGGCATTCGCAGGCGGCCATCATTGCCCAACACGGCGCCGGCGCCGGTGCAGGCCTCAATGCAATGCGGGGTCGCATCGCTAAAGCCGACCTCTGCCAGAATCCTGAAAACGTTATCGTTTACGGCGGCGGTGTCCGCCTCGGTCAGTGGTTTGTATTGCCCACCGGTCTCGCCGGGACGAACCGGCTTGATGGCCTCGGATAATGGCCTGCTGCGCTGCTCCTTGCGCGCCTGTCTTCCACCAGATCTTCGCGCCATGGCTTGTTTGTCCCCAGTAGGCCATTTCAGCACGCACGGGGATGTACGGCCTCCCCTTCACGAGCCGGTGGAGTATGGTTAGCACCCGGCCGGGGTGTCAAGACTGCAATGTCCACTAAGAACAACTTTACGTCGGTTACTTACAAGAGGGAACTTTCCACCCATGCGGATACTGTCTGTTTAACAACTGTTGGTACTGAGTCGCAGTTTTCGGGTTTGACAACAGTCCACAGCTGATTGAATAATACAGCAGTGCTCAAGCATCACGAGGGTTGATAGGCACTGTCGTGAAGGATTCAACTCATAACGAATAATCTAATCTAGGATAGATAGGGAGACATCATGCTTAAGAAAAACAAACTGCATTGTGCAGTGGTTACTGCTCTGGCCGGTTCGTTCGGCGCCGGTGTTGCCAACGCCCAACTTGAAGAAGTGATCGTTACCGCGTCGAAACGGTCGGAAAGTGCGCAGGATGTGCCCATCTCCCTGCAAGCGGTTACCGGCGACACCTTGCGCGAACTGCGTATCGAAACCTTCGACAGGTATGTGGAGTACCTGCCCAACGTCGCCAGCGCGGGTAATGGCCCGGGCAAGAAGGAAATTTATATCCGCGGCAGCGCCACCGAACAGACCAGTGTGACCATCAGTTCGGCCCAGGGCTCGGCGCCCGGGGTTGCCCTTTATGTGGATGAGCAGCCGGTATCCTTTGGCGGCCGCAACCTCGATGTGTATGTGGTCGATATGGAGCGCATTGAGGTGTTGTCCGGTCCCCAGGGCACACTGTTTGGCGCCAGTTCCCAGTCCGGTAATCTGCGCATGATCACCAACAAGCCGCAGCAGGGAGAATTTGGCGCGGGCTTCAATGCCCGCTACGGCGCCACTGACGGCGGCGCCGACAGCGGCTCCGCCGATGCCTGGATCAACTTGCCGCTGTCGGAAAAGGTCGCCGCCCGCGCCGTGGTCTACAGTGACACCCAGGGTGGCTGGATCGACAATGTACCCGCCACTTTCACCCCCAGCGGCGAAGTTGTGGACCGCAACAACGCGGCCGGCTTCGGCCCCGACCTGACCGGTGCGGATTCCATCGCCACTGCCCGCAACGATGGCCTGGTGCAGGATGACTGGAACGAAGCGACCTACCGGGGCGCGCGTCTGGGCCTGGCTTTCGACATCAACGAAGACTGGGATGTGCTGGTCCAGCACACCGAGCAGACGCTGGAGGCGGAGGGCACCTTCCTGGTCGACACCAGCATCGGAAACGATACTTCGGCCTCGTTCGCGCCGGAATACAACCGCGACGATTTCGGTTTGACCACCTGGACCCTGAACGGGCGAATCGCCGGCCTGGATGTCATCTACACCGGCGGCTTTCTGGAGCGGGAGGTGGACGCCATCATCGACTACACCCACTACAACAATGGCGGCGGCTACATCACCTACTACCTGTGCAGCGGCAATGTCTACGACGCCAGCGATGTCAACAATTGCTTTGACCCCACCAAGCAATACATGGAAGAAACCGAAAATGAACGCACCACCCACGAGTTCCGGGTCAGCGCCGATGTCGGCGAGCGCATACGGCTGCTGGGTGGAATCTACCTCAACGATGTGGAATCGACCCACATTGGCGACTTCCAATACGCCTCCGCCAACCCGGCCTTCGCGGAGCACGTCAGCAGCTACTACAACGACAACTCCGGGGAAGGCTTCCTGCTCGGCAACATCACAGTTCCCACGGCGGGCACTAACGCTGGGCCGGAGCCACGCAGTCCGTACACGGTGTTCTTCAATGACTTCACCCGCACCGAAGATGAAATGGCCATCTTTGGCGAGATCGCTTTCGACCTGACAGATTCGCTGACCGCTTCGCTCAGCGCACGCTACTACGAACTGGAAACGCAGTTGGAGGGCGCCGCCAATTTCGCCTTCGGTTGCCGCTACGGCATCGAACCGCAAGGCTTCGGCAACTCCGAGAGAACCGAGGACGGACGCTGCAACAGCCATGCGTTCAGCAACGACGTCTCGGCGCGCCTTCTAACGCTCGGCCAATACGCGGCCAGCGGCGACGACAACATCATTCTGAACGCACGCAGCCCGAATGGCGCCCGCGACATGTTCCGCGGCGGCGGCAGCAACCAGGCAACCCTGGATGCCATCAAGAACGGGCATCTGGATCTCGGCGGGCTGGAGTCGGATGGCGCCATCGAGGAGTCCGATACCATCTTCAAGGCCTCCCTGGACTGGACGCCGGTCGAAGACGTGATGTTGTTCGCGACTTACTCCGAGGGCTACCGGCCAGCCACTTCGAACCGCAACGCCGGCCAGTTGTCCACCAATCAGTCCGGCGTGTTCGAGAACTATGTGGTGCCCGCGGTGGCGACCACCGACACCCTGACCAGCGTTGAACTTGGCGTGAAGGGCGCCTTCCTGGACAACACCCTGCGGGTAAACGCCACGGTTTACCGTTCTGAAATCGACGACTTGCAAATGTCGCGATTCGATCCGTCCAACGTCGCCTTCCTGTTCTTCATTGAAAATGTCGGCGATGCCGAGGCCACCGGCCTGGATGTCGACTTTCAGTGGGCCGCCTCCGGCTCTCTGACCATCGCCGGCGCCTTCAGCCTGCTCGATACCGAGCTTACCGAGTTGAATCGCCAATTGCAGGGCATCGCGGTGCCCGAGGGAAGTGAGTTGCCGCTGGCGCCCGAATTCGCCGGCAACCTGAGGGCGCGTTACGATTTCCCGCTGCAAATGATGGACGCCAATGCTTATATTCTCGCCAGTGTCAACTACCGGGGTGAAATGTTATCCGGCCTGGTCGGCAGCGCCGAGTTCATGGACGACACCCTGTTCCGGCAGTCCGGCAGCTACTCCGGACTGGATATCGAGAACGAGGGAGGCAGCTACGGCACGGTCGCGATACCGGACGGCGCCGGCGGTATGCGGCTGCCCAACAACTCGCGGTTCTCCAACCCCAGCGCCACCACCGTCAATCTTGCCTTCGGCGTGGAGACGCAAAACTGGGGAGCCGAGTTGTTCGTCGACAACGTGAATGATGAAGATGCCCCGGTCATGCAGATCGCCGGTTTCTACACGCCACAGGTCAGTGTCCAGCGCCCGCGCTCCATCGGTTTGCGGTTCTCCTACAACTTTGAGTAACGGGTTTTCCCCGGCGCAACCCGCCGGGGCTGTAAAAAGGGCGAACCTCCGGTTCGCCCTTTTGTGTTTTGCATGGGTTGAAGTCGGGGCAGTAGAAGAAGGTGACGCAGGCTGAAGGGGGAATTCAGGAAGCTCAGGCCCTGTTGAGTCAAGGCGAGGCGGGCCGCGCCGAGCTCCTGTTGGCCGAAGTGCTGCGCACCGAGCCGGATAACCTGGATGCGCAATACGCACTCGCGGTAGCGCAGCGCCATCAGCACCAATGGGACCGGGCCCTGGCCACCCTGGCCGCGATCATCAAGCGCCGGCCACAGTTCGGCCGAGCCCACCAGGAAATCGGTTACAACCATATTGCCAGGAAGGACTTCGCCCGCGCCGAGCCGGCGTTCGAACGCGCCACCCATGGTGACCCCTCCCTGATCAACAGTTGGAAGTGCCTGGCGAAACTCTATGGGGACGCCGGCAAGCCTGCGCAACTGGCGCAAGTTCAGGAGCAGATCGAGTTTCTTCAGACACTTCCGGCCGAGTTGCTGGCGGTGGTCAGCCTCATTGCAGAGGACCGCCTGGCCGACGCGGAGCGCTTGTGCAAGCAATTCCTGCGCACCGACAAGACCCACATCGAGGGCATGCGGCTACTGGCTGAAATCGCCACCCGCAACAACATTTTCGACGAAGCCGAGTTTCTTCTGGAGAGCGCGGTCGAATTCGCCCCCGAACACCGCAATGCACGGATTCAGTACGTCAATATCCTGCTTCGGGTGCAAAAGTTCAGCAAGGCGCATCAGCAGGCCGAACGTCTGCTCGCCGTCTTCCCCGACGATAGCGGCGTGGTCCGCGCCCTGTATGCCGCCGCTTGTGCGGGGGTGGGTGACAATCGAGCCGCCATAGAGAGCTATGAACTGCTGGTGCAACAACATCCGGACAATCATCTGTACCCGGTATCCCTTGCGCATGTCCACAAGACCGATGGTGACATCGACCGGGCTGTTGCGCTGTATCGTCAATCCTACCGTATCAAGCACGATCACGGTGACGCCTTCTGGAGCCTGGCGAACACCAAGTCCTACCGGTTCAGCGCGGAGGAACTGGCAGCCATGGCGGCGCTGGAAGAAAACCCGGATACGGCTCTGGAAGACCGCATTCAACTTTGCTTTGCGTTGGGCAATGCCTTGGAAGACCGTGGGGAATATGCGCAGTCCTTTCAGTATTACAGTAAAGGTAATGCCCTGAAACAGCCCAGCACTCACCACCATCCGCGCCACCTGCAGCGGCGGGTTGATAGCCAGATCGAAGTTTGCGATGAAAATCTGTTCTCGCGCCGCCAGGGTCTTGGTCTGGAAGCGCCCGACCCGATCTTCATCGTCGGGCTGCCACGGTCCGGTTCCACACTGGTCGAACAGATCCTGTCCTCGCACTCCCAGGTTGACGGCACCATGGAATTGCACAACATTCTGAACCTGGCAAAGCGTTTGCTCGGCAGAGGCGGCGAAGCGGATGGCTCGCCCCGCTATCCGAAGATACTCACGGAACTCGAGGACAGTTATTTCTTCCGTTTTGGCGAACAATTCATTGAGGATACCAAGGCCTATCGAAGCAACGCCCCCCATTTCATCGACAAGATGCCCAACAATTTCTTCCACATCGGCTTGATCAAGTTGATCTTGCCACGGGCCAGGATCATCGACGCGCGCCGCCATCCCATGGCCTGCTGCTTCAGCGGCTTCAAACAGTTGTTCGGGGAGGGCCAGGAGTTTTCCTACGGTCTTACCGAGATCGGTAACTACTACCGGCAGTATGTGAAACTCATGGATCACTGGGACCAGGTCCTGCCGGGCTTCGTGCTGCGGGTACAACACGAGGAGGTGGTCAATGATCTACCCGGCCAGGTGCGCAGGCTGCTCGATTTTTGCGGCTTGCCTTTCGAGCAGGCCTGCGTGGACTACCACCGTACCGAGCGCAGCATCCGCACCCCCAGCGCCCAGCAGGTCCGGCAACCGATCTACAAGAGCGGTCTGGAGCAGTGGACCCACTTCGATGCCTGGCTGGGCCCCCTCAAACAAGCCCTGGGACCGGAATTACTGGAGCGCTATTCTATCGCCAGTTCACCGGGGTCCATAACGGGATAGCCCCACTGCTGGAAGTCCCGGAGATAGAAAGCGTTTACCAGGGCCAGCAACTCCGCATCGTAACAATCACGGAAATTGGTGTGATCCGAGCTGTTGCTGCGGCTGAGGCAGGTTGCGGGTAGTCCGATACGCCGGCACACCTCGTCAAATGACTGTTGCAGTTGTTCATAACGGCCGATGAAATCCATGCCCGGTTGACCGGTTTCATCGGCCAGCAGCTCGATCTGCGGACGAATCAGCACCCGCCGTTGAAACCGCTTTACCCCAATGGCGCTCTTCATGAAGGACAGTTCATTTTCGGCGTACTCGGGATTGCGCCGGTTCAGAAAGGCGCAAGCGGAAACGAAGCGATCACAGGGATGGCGCACCACGGCGAACTTGAAATAGCTGCGCCAAATGCTTTCCGGCAAACTGGCCTGTACCTGGCGCAAGCTGAGGTGACCGTGTCTGTTTTGCGCAAGCTGCTCTATGGGGATTCTGCGCTGTTCCCCGAGCGCTTGCTGTTGCCAGTCACCCTTGGCGAGGTGCGGTTGCAAGGCGGCGCGCATGGAATGTGTGCCGGTCCTCGGAACTGCAAAGAAAATAAATCGGTGAGCGTGGGAAATGATCATGCCTCACAGCCTTCAGTCGGAGCCCAGTATCAGAGCCCCGGTCGGCACTCCCACTCCACTGGAGACCAACACATGTTCAACCCGCTTGGCCGGCTGAGCGGTAGATTCTCCACGCACCAGACGCACCGCCTCGGCAATATTGTTCATACCGTGGATATAGGCTTCGGAGAGCAAGCCACCGTGGGTGTTATTGGGCAGCCGCCCATCAATATCGAGACCGCCGTCACGCACCAGGTCCTTGCCCTCGCCGGGCTTGCAAAAGCCGAAGCTTTCCAGTTGCATGATGATCTCCGAGGTGAAGGCATCATACAGGCAGGCCGCATCGATATCCCCGGGGCCGAGGCCGGCCTGCCGGTAAACCTGCCTGGCGGCCAACTCCATTTCCGGAAGGGAAATCAGTTCGGAGCGATAGTAGCTGGTCATCTGCTCCTGCTCCCTGGCGGAAGCCTGGCACACGCCGCGAACCAGTGCCGGTCGCTGTCGCAGGTTCCGTGCCCGCTCGGCGCTTGTCAGCAGCACTGCGCAACCGCCGTCCGTTTCCTGGCAGAAGTCGTACAGGCACAACGGCGAAGCTATCGGTTTGGAATTCAGGTATTCCTCCATGCGTAAAGGCTTGCCGTAACCGAATGCACGCGGGTTGCGCAAGGAGTAATTCCGCTGCGAAATGGCCACCCGGCCCAGATCTTCCCTGGTCACGCCGTAGGTGTGCATGTACTTGTTGGCGATCATCGCAATCCAGGAGCCGGGGATGAGCATGCCGTAGGGCAGGTACCAGGACCAGTGAATCAGATCGCTGGAAGTAATCTCCCCGGAAATACCCTGGCCCATGCGCCTGCCGGAGCGGCCGTTCATGGCGCGCCAGCACACCACCGTGCTGGCCTGGCCGGTGGCGATCGCCATGGCCGCATGATGAATGGTGCCCACCGCGGCGCCGCCGCCGTAGTGAATGCGGCTGAACATGGTCAAGTGGTTGGCGCCCACGGCGCGAGCCACCTCACACTCATCGGTTGAATCCAGGGTATAACTGATCAGGCCATCAATCTCGGACGGGCTGATTCCAGCATCGTCACAGGCCGCCTTGATGCTTTCCGCCGCCAGTTGCAATTCGGAACGACCGGAGTTTTTAGAGAATTCGGTGCAACCTATACCGGCTACCGCCGCTTCATTTTTGAGCGAAATGGGCATCAGCGGCGGTCCGCCAACTTGAATACCGGTATCTTGAAGCCGTCTGCATCCTCCTGGACAAGCATTTCCACCGGCAAACCGAAATCCACTTGCTCCGGGGAGCAATCCACCAACTGGGAAGTTAAACGGGTACCCTCCTCCAGGTCCACCAGAATTATGATCAGCGGATATTCGAAGCCGGCAAATTGCGGGTGAGTCAGTACCGTGAAACTGCAGATGGTACCCCTGCCGGAAGCTTCCACCGCTTCCCATTCCGTGGAGTGGCAATCGCCGCACATCGGCCGCGGCGGATGACGCAGGCTCCGGCAGCCCTTGCATTTCTGAATTCCAAGCTGGCCCGCGGCGGCCATATCCCACCACCAGGCGTTGTCGTGGCCCAGGTGTGGCTTGGGCCGGGTAGCTTCAGGCATGCTCAAACCTCAAGGGCGCGATAACCGAGAGAGTCATCTTCCGCCAGTAGTTGGCCAAGCTGTTCCAGTTGCCTGGTGGCGTTTCCCAGGGAGTAGCTGATTTGTTTTGCCCACAGGAAAAAACGATGAATGGGGTAGTCAACATCAGCCCCGATACCACCGTGCAGGTGCTGGGCGGAACACACCACCCGGTGGGCGGCGTCGCAGGCCCACCATTTGGCAGCACGTACCTCAACGCGGGCATCCAGCCCCTCGCTCAGACGCCACAGCGCCAGCCAATATACCGAACGCATCGCTTCAACATCGATATAGCAGTCAGCCATACGCATGGCCAGCGCCTGAAAACTGCCGAGTGGTACGCCAAATTGTTTGCGCTCACTCAGGTAGGCCGCTGTGCGCTTCATGGCTTCCTCGGCTACCCCCACCTGTAGTGCGCAGTGAGCGACATTGGCGCGTTGTTCCATCCAGTCCAGTATCGATTCGCCCTGGCCCACCGAACCGAGCAGGGCCGCATCCGGCAGAGTCACTGCGGTCAGGCTCAGATGTGCGGCGCGTTTACCCAGAAGGCCCACCTGTTCAGCACGCAGGGAGACGCCTGGGGCCGCGGCTGGAGTCACAAACATGCTTACTTGTCCGTCAGCCGTGACTGCCGGCAACAAAATGTAATCCGCACCCATGGCATCGGGAACCATCCCCCTTTCGCCGTTGAGCAGCCATTGTTGCCCCTGCCGGGTAGCGGTAACCGGGGCGGTCAGGGCCGCCTCCATGCCCAACTCGGCAATCGCCGCGGTGAATTTTGCCTTGCCGGCGGCCAGCGGTGTCAACCACTGCCGCTGCTGCCGGTCGCTGCCGAACTGCTGGATGGGAAGTGCGCCCAGCACCAGCGTGGCATACAGGGGAATCGGCGCGACCCGGCGGCCCTGCTGCTCCAGCAACAGACACAATTCGGTAAAACCGAGCCCACTGCCGCCCGCACTTT
>JAPOQD010000178.1 GCA_026710905.1 Halieaceae bacterium | reverse complement strand
TCCCAGCCGCCGGCCGTCAGTGCGGCTGGTAGGCCGCATCCAGCGCATTTTGTAACCGTGACGTGACCGTTAGGTATTGATGTGATGTTTGGCCAAATCAGACGGGCTGGCGCCGTAGGGGCCGCGCATGCACGGCCCGCGGGCCGTGTGCCCGAAGGGTGCTCGCCCTGGCGCACCCTTCGGGCACAGGGCCCCTACGGAAATTATGGGCGCCTGTAGGAGCCGCCGCATGCGCGGCCCGCGGCCCCTGTTCCCGGAGGGTGCAATATGCGGGCTCGTGGAGGAAGAACGCCTTCCGGCCAGTTATGCGGATTTCGCACAGCGCTGGATTCAGCCTCTCGCGGTGTGGCTGGCCGCAGCCCGGCGCCGCCGCGGCGCCCCCCTGCTGGCCGGTGTTAACGGCGCACAGGGCACCGGCAAGACCACCCTGTGCAAGTTCCTGCAACTTCTGCTGGAGCGGGAATACAAAACCATCACCTTGTCCCTGGACGATTTTTACCTGGGTCGGGACGAGCGCCGGCGCCTGGCGGCGCAAGTTCACCCGCTGCTGGCCACGCGGGGGCCGCCCGGCACCCACGATAGCGCGAGCCTGGCGGCCACCCTGGACAAACTGCTGGCGGGCAAGTCAGTGACGGCGCCCCGCTTCGACAAGGTCACGGATGATCGTTTACCGGTGGCCAGTTGGCGGCGCCATCAGCAGCCGGTGGATATTGTATTGCTGGAGGGTTGGTGCGTGGGCTGCCCCCCACAGCCCGGGGAGATGCTGGGGCGGCCGGTCAATCCCCTGGAAGCTGATGAAGATGCCGGCGGCCGCTGGCGGCGCTATGTCAACGCGCGGCTGGCCGAAGACTATGCCGCACTGTTCGCCAGGCTGCATTGCCTGATCATGCTGCAGGCGCCGTCGCTGGCTGCGGTGCAAGAGTGGCGAGGCTTGCAGGAACAAAAATTGCACGCCGAGGAGGACAGGCGGGGGATGGATGCCACCCGGTTGCGGCGCTTTCTCCAGCATTATGAGCGCCTGACCCTATGGTGTCTGGCCGAGTTGCCGGGCCGGGCGGACTACCTGCTCAGATTGAACGAGGCGCATGAGGTGGCGGAAGTCGTGGTGAAATGAAGCCGCTGTTGGTGGTGACCGACCTGGACGGCAGCCTGTTGAATGAGGATTACAGCTTCGCCGAGGCGGCCCCGGCCCTGGCCGAGCTGCGCGAGCGTGGCATTCCACTGGTAATAAACAGCAGTAAAAGCGCCCGGGAATGCGCCTGGTGGCAGCAGCAATTGGCAACTGACGGACCCTTTATTTGTGAAAACGGGGCCGCCATAGCTCGCTGCAACGGGGCGGAAATACTGCCTTTACAGCAGTTTGCGCCGCCGCGCAGCGAGGTGTTGGCGGCGTTGCGCGTACTGCGCGGCGAAGGCTTCGAGTTTGCCGGTTTCGACGACTGGAGCCTGGATGAATTGGTTGCGGCAACTGGCCTGCCGCGGCATCAGGCCCGTCTGGCGGCGCAACGGCAATACAGCGAGCCGCTGCTGTTCGGTGAAGACAGCACTCGCCAGGCCGCCTTTGTGCAACGCCTGGCTGAATTCGGGCTGGGCGCCAGCCAGGGCGGGCGTTTCCTGACCGTGTGCGGGGATAGTGACAAGGGCAAGGCCATGCTGGCCCTGGCGTCGAGTTACAGCGCGGTCACCCTGGTTGCAGCCGGTGACAGCCCCAACGACCTCGGTATGTTGTGCAGCGCGGATATCGCACTTCTGATACGCTCGAAGTATTCGCCGAGCATGGAGCTTACCGGGCCCGCCACGGTATTGCGCAGCGAAGCCACCGGTTCCCGTGGCTGGGCGCAAGTCATTATGAAATTGTTGCAGGAGGAATAAAAAATGGGTGATTTTCACCAGAATGGCCTGGTCACCACATTGCACAATCTTTCCCGGCGGCCGCTGGCGGAACTGGAACAGGAACTGCTCTCGTTCAGTGCGGAACGGCCCATGTCGCTGGTTTTGCCCAGCCTGTATTCGGAACTTTCCGGCCCGGCGCTGGCCAATATTGTCGCGGAACTCAGCCAGGCGCCCTATCTCGGCGAGATTGTGATTGGGCTGGACCGCGCCGGGGAAGAGGAGTACCGCCATGCCCTGGAATACTTCGCTGCGCTGGGGCAGCATCATCGAATCCTGTGGAATGATGGCCCGCGGCTGCAGGCGCTGGACCGGGAACTGCAGAAACTGGGACTGGCGCCAACCGAACTGGGCAAAGGCCGCAATGTCTGGTATTGCCTGGGATATGTGCTCGGTTCCGGAAAAGGCAAGGCGGTGGCCCTGCACGATTGCGACATCATTACCTACAACCGGGAGCTGCTGGCGCGGTTGATCTATCCGGTGGCCCACCCGACCTTCAGCTATGCCTTTTGCAAGGGCTATTATTCGCGGGTGGGCAACAACAGCATGGGCGGCCGGGTCAGCAGGTTGTTCGTAACGCCCCTGCTGCGCACCCTGACCAAGGTGTGCGGGTACTCGGAATTCATCAATTATCTGGATAGTTTCCGCTATCCGCTGGCGGGAGAATTTTCGCTTCGCGCCGATGTCATCAATGACCTGCTCATCCCCAGCGACTGGGGTCTTGAAATTGGCGTACTGGCGGAAATGAAGCGCAATTACGCGAACAACCGCCTCTGCCAGGTGGATATTGCCGACGTTTATGACCATAAACACCAGGTCTTGTCCGAAGCTGACCCCAATTCCGGTTTGTCGAAGATGAGCACGGATATCGCCAAGGCGCTGTTTCGAAAACAGGCCACCAAGGGCGAAGTATTTTCCGCGGAAAAATTTCGCACCATCAAGGCGACTTACTACCGGGTGGCGCTGGACTTTATCGAAACCTATCACAGTGACGCCCTGATCAATGGCCTCGATTATGACCGTCACCGGGAAGAACAGGCCGTCGAATTGTTCGCCCGGAATGTTATGAATGCAGGCGAACATTTTCTGGAAAATCCCATGGAAAAACCGTTCATGCCGAGTTGGAACCGGGTGCGCTCGGCATTCCCGGATGCGCTTGCCCGTCTCTACGAGGCGGTGGAGGAAGACTACCGGGAGTTTGGCGGCGGTGGCTGAGAAAAAGGGGTCGGAGACACATGCCGGCTGAGGGCCCTGATCTGCACAGCCGGCTGTGTGAGCACCTGGCGCTGATTTACCCGGCCTCGCCGCCAGAATTGCTGGCCGACCAGTTGCTGGAGGCCATGCAGTTGCCGCTGGATTGTCCGTCTCCCCAGGGGCGGCGCAACCTCTGGGACCAGCGTGACTGTGTGCTGATTACCTATGGCAACAGTATCGTCAATAGCGGAGAGCGGCCCTTGCGGACCCTGCACGATTTCCTGCGGGCAGAGCTGGCCGAAGTATTTTCCGCGGTGCATATCCTGCCCTTTTTCCCGCACAGCTCGGATGACGGCTTCGCGGTGATGGACTACCTTTCGGTCAACCCTGCCCTGGGTGAGTGGGAGGATATTTCCGCGATTGCGGCGGACTTTCAATTGATGGCCGACCTGGTGATCAATCACGCCTCCAGCCGCAGCCGCTGGTTCGACAACTTCAAGAAGCGGGCCGACCCCGGACAGGACTACTTTGTCGAAGCGAACCCCGATGCGGATTATTCAGCGGTGGTGAGGCCGCGCAGCACGCCGCTGCTGAATGCCGTGCAGACCGCGGATGGTGAGCGGTATGTCTGGTGCACCTTCAGTCCCGACCAGGTGGACCTGGATTTCTCCAACCCCCGGGTGCTGCTGGAATTCGCCGGCATCATCCGCCGTTATCTGGAGCGGGGCGTGCAGTGGTTCCGCATGGATGCGGTGGCCTTCCTGTGGAAGCGGGCGGGCACGGATTGCATGCACCTGCCGCAGACCCACGCCATCATCAAGTTGTTGCGAACCCTGATCGAGCACCACAGCCCCAATGCGGTGGTGGTCACCGAAACCAATGTGCCGAACCGGGAAAACCTGGTTTACTTCGGCAATGCCGATGAAGCCCACCTGATCTACAACTTTTCCCTGCCGCCCCTGGTTCTGTACACACTGCTCAGCGGCAATTGCCGGCACCTCAAGAACTGGATGATGAGCATGCCCCCGGCCCAGTGGGGAACTGCCTACCTCAACTTTATCGCCTCCCACGACGGCATCGGCCTGCGGCCGCTCGACGGCCTGCTCAGTGAGCAGGAAAAACAACAACTGCTGGATTGCATGCGCGGCTTTGGTGGCAGAATTACCATGCGGCGGGCCCGCGAGGGCAATCTCAAGCCCTACGAAATCAATATCGCCCTGTTCGACGCAATGCGCGGAACCATTGCGGGCGGCGCCGATGACCTGCACCGGGCAAGGTTCCTGTGCGCCCACCTGATCATGCTGGCGCTTGAGGGCATACCGGCGCTGTATGCCAATAGTCTGTTCGCGGCGGAAAACGATTACCGGCGCCTGGAGCATACCGGGCACAACCGCTCGATCAATCGTCACCGATGGACAAAAGAAGAGTTACTGGCCGCCCTGGCCGACCCGGAACGTCACCATCGGCCAGTATTCAATTACCTGCGCCGTTGTTTGCGCATCCGCCGTGCGCAACCGGCATTCCACCCCAATGCCGCCCAGTTGACCCTGCACCTGGGGGATTCGATATTTGCTTTCTGGCGTCAGAGCATCAGCCGCGACCAGAGTATTTTTTGTCTGAACAATGTGACTGCCGAGACCCGGCGTGTCAGCTTGTCGGCGATTAACCTGATCGGCACCGACCGCTGGTGGGACCTGCTCACCGGCGAAGAATGCAATCAACTGGACGCCAGGCTGACCCTGGCGCCTTACCAGTGCGTGTGGCTGAGTAACCTGCGTACTAAAGGGGTCAAGGACTAAAGGGGTAGGACTAAAGGGGTCAAAGCCCTTTAAGCAGTGCTCGGTGCCACGGTCGCAGGTCACGAGTGCTTAAAGGGCTTTGACCCCTTTAGTCTGTGGGCTTTGACCCCTTTAGTCTGTGGGCTTTGACCCCTTTAGTGAGTCTTTTTAGTTTCGCGAGCCGTGGGGCTGCCAGCGTGTTTCCGTCCGTGCGCCGCACCGTGCAGGCGTAGCGATCAACTTCCCTTGAATTCGGGTTGGCGCCGCTCCAGGAAAGCCGCCAGGGCTTCGTCGTGGTCGTCCATACCCTGGCTGATCGCCTGCATGCTGGCGCTCAAGTCCAGCAGGTCCCGCAGTTCCATGCGCTGGGCGGCCTTCAGCAGGCGTTTGCTCATGCGCACGCCGCGGGGTGATTTGGCCGCGATGACGGCGGCGATTTCCGTGGCCCGCTGCAACAGGCGGCTGCTCTCCACCAGTTCCATCAGAATATGCAATTGCAGCGCTTCATCGGCCTTGAGCATGCGGCCGGTCAGGGTCAGTTCCGCCGCCCGCTGATAACCCACGATACGTTGCAGGAACCAGGCGCCGCCATCGCCGGGAATGATCCCCAGGTTGATAAAGGTTTCCCCGAACAGGGTCTCGGGACAACCGATGCGGATGTCGCACATGTTGCACAGGTCGAAGCCCGCGCCGATGGCCGCGCCGTTCACTGCGGCGATGACCGGCACTTCGATGTTGTCAATGGCCAGGGGCATACGCTGGATTCCATGGCGGTATTGCTCCTGTAACTCCGCGCCGGCGCCGGCAAAATCGCCCTGTTTGTCGCGCATATCCTTGACATTCCCCCCCGAGGAAAAAGCCTTGCCCCCGCCGGTAATGATGAGCACTGAAACGTCCTGGCAGTGGTTGGCCCAATCCGCGGTAGTCAGGATATCGTCAATCAGGCCGGTGCCGGTCAGGGCGTTGCGCACATCGTCACGCTCAAAGGTCAGGGTGGCGATGCGCTGGTTCAATATCAGGCTGGAATCAACCAGTTTCGGGGGAATACTCATGTGTCTCCGACTCTTTTTTTCACGTTTTCA
Source organism: Halieaceae bacterium (assembly GCA_026710905.1). Lineage (GTDB taxonomy): Bacteria > Pseudomonadota > Gammaproteobacteria > Pseudomonadales > Halieaceae > JAPOQD01. Next base: position 319 of record JAPOQD010000178.1, on the reverse strand, counting down.
GGTGTTGAGAAAGTTCATCTCAACCAAGGCGGCCATCGTACCAGTCAAGGTCTTCCAACAGAACTGTGCTACTCGGGTGGTACTAAAGGGGTCAAAGCCCTTTAAGCAGTGCTCGGTGCCACGGTCGCAGGTCACGAGTGCTTAAAGGGCTTTGACCCCTTTAGTGGATTCTGACTTGGGCATGGAGACCAACTATACTTAAGAAGTAACTACTCACGCCCCCACAGGCTGTAGTGACGACCCATGTGTTGCCCGCACATTATTTTATGTATTGTAGTAACTACTCGCCCCCGCAGGTTGTAGGGGCCGCGCATGCGCG
>JAPOQD010000177.1 GCA_026710905.1 Halieaceae bacterium | reverse complement strand
CCGAAAGCATAGTGGTGGCTATGGTTGAGGGAGCATGGTCGCGTCACGGCGTAAAAGACCAGCGAGCACCCTTCGGGTACAGGTTCGCATCCAGCTCACTTTTAACCGTAACAAAGCTGAGAAAATAGGATAACTAATTGATAAACATAAACTTTTTTAACAGCCTCAAGCGATCTGGTGCAATATGCGGGCTAGCTGCGCTACTTTGCAGCGCGCCGTCATTTGCCGAGGATCCGCAGGTCATTATCAAGACCAGCCACGGCGACATCACCGTGCGCCTGTATGCCGAACATGCGCCCTTGACCGTGGCCAATTTTCTCAGCTATGTGGACAGCGGGTTTTACCGGGATACAATTTTTCACCGGGTCATTGCCGGCTTCATGATCCAGGGCGGCGGCTTTACCGAAAACATGCAGGAAAAACCCACCGCCGAACCCATAGTCAACGAAGCCAGGAACCGATTGCACAATGAACGGGGAACCCTGGCTATGGCCCGTACCTCTGAACCGAACAGCGCCACCAGCCAGTTCTATATCAACGTACGCAACAATTTTTCCCTGGACTGGACGCCCGGCAGCCCGGGGTATGCGGTTTTTGGCGATGTAATCGATGGTATGTATACGGTGGATTCCATCGCCCTGGAAGCCACCGGCGCCAAGCTGGGTCATGAGGATGTGCCCATCAATCCGGTTAAAATTCTTGATGTGGTACGTGTAGCGCAGGAATGATTGCGCTAAGTGTCAACCTCAACAAGATTGCCCTGCTGCGCAATTCGCGGGACACCACCCAGCCTGACGTAGTGGAGCACGCGCGTCTGGCCCTGCAAGCCGGGGCCGACGGCATCACCGTTCACCCCCGTCCGGACCAGCGGCATATTCGCGCCGGGGATTGCTTCGAACTAGCCGCCATGCTGGCCGCCGAGTATCCCGGCACCGAATTCAACATCGAGGGCAACCCGCTGGCGGGCCCACGCGGCAGCACCCGCAAGGGAGTACCGGACTTTCCGGGGTTCATGGAACTGGTGACGGAGCTCAAGCCCAGCCAGTGCACCCTGGTTCCGGATGGGGATGCCCAACTCACTTCCGACCACGGTTTTAACCTGCACCGGGACGCTGACCTGCTGAAGCCTCTGATTGCCCGCTTGCAGGCATTGAATATCCGGGTCAGCCTGTTCATGGACCCGGTGCAGGAACAAATTGAACTGGCGGCCCGCAGCGGCGCCGAACGCATCGAGTTGTACACCGAAGCCTACGCCCATGCCTGCCAATACGGGCAAAGGGTCGAGCCGGTCTGGCGGCAATACCGTGACGCCACTGCCCAGGCACGCGGCCTGGGCCTCGGGGTCAATGCCGGACACGACCTGAACCTGCACAATTTACCCCGCTTCGCAGAAATTCCCGGCCTGCTGGAAGTCTCCATCGGTCACGCGCTCACCGTGGATGCCCTGCGGCTGGGCTTTAGCAGGGCAATACAGGCGTATCAGCGGGCTTTGGGAAAGTAGAACGCTGTCAGGGCGAGTCCGCCCGCCAGCAGGCTTCCCAGCCCCCTTCCTCATAGGTGGATTTGCTGCAGGGAATCGCTATTGGCACGTAGTCCCGGATGGCGGGGTCCACTGGACCGCCGTCCAGTGCGACCCGGAGTTGCTGCAATTTTGGATTGTCACGCAAACCGGTTCTGTAACTGATTTGGGTATCCAGGTAATCCCCCCAGTCCATCCACACATCATGACGTGACCCCAGCTTGTCGGGCCGGTACTTATCCGGCGCCACTACCAGGGTGTAATACCCATGCCGGTCCAGGGGCACTTCGGTGTCGAGCAGGCAAGTCCCGGCCCGCCCGGCCCAGAAATTGTAATTGCAGACGGTCCAGAAGCGCACATCCTTTCCCGCTGCCGAGGCGAACTCCCCGCGGCGGGTATTCGGTGTCGACAAGCCCCTGGCGCGAACCACGTACAACTCACCATAACGCTGACTGAGGACTGTATTAAAATATTGCACATCGGCATTGGCGAGAATATCCACCGGCAGATTGAAATTCGAATAGCTGTCCCAGGTGACCGGGTTGGTGGCGCGATGGTCCGGCAAGGGCATCACTGGAAATATGGTCGTCTCGACCCAATCCGTTTCCGGACCATGGGGGTAGGGGTCGCATTCAGGGAAGAAATCTCGCTCATTACCCTCGGCATCGTATACCGTGACCGAAGGTAGTTTGACCCCACCGCTGTTGGCGCTGTTGCCCAGGTCAGATGCATACAGGCGCAGCAGATTCATCACCAGGGGGTTGTAGCCGCCTGTTTGACTCCTGCCAACATAGCGGGTGTTGGCTTGCGGATTTTCCGGCTCGGCGGAAAAAACATAACGAACCGTATAGCGAGTCTGATCAGCGTATTGCAGCGGCTGGCGCCAGGGGTTGACGCTGCCCGGGTCCGGCTCGATATCGATATCCACCAGCGTTTTCAAATTGTTGGTGCTCTTGTCATTCGGATGGTAGGCGAAATATCGCGCTCGCGGGTAGTCGCCGCGAAACACCACACTGCCACCAGCGGGAACATCAATGAAACCGGAGGGCGCCGGAATCAGGGGCACGGCCCAGAATTGATTGGCAAAGTAATTGGCGCCGGAAGTATCCAGGTAATTGGGAAAGCGGTTATTGCGCAGCGGGCTGCCAACACGCGGCCAGGCCGGGCAACGGGAGGATTCCTGCTCCGGGTATACGGCCCGGGCCAGCCCGGTGGGTAAGGCCAGGCCACAGGCTTCAATCATGTAATCGGAGATTTCCCCCTCCAGCACAGCCAGCCCGGGGTCCAACAATTCGTCGAACATTCGAAAGGTGCCGAACAGGGAATCACCGGCCCGGCTCCAGCGCGAAAACAATTCGAACAACTGCTCCAGCATGGGCTTTATGGCGGGCGGAGACAGCGGCAGAAGCTGCCCGATGACTTGGGCATGACCCTGCACAGGCCGCTGCTTGTCCACTTCCACAATGTTGTTATTGAGGTTCTGCAGAACTGAGCAAAACTGCGCGTGATCCTCCTGGGAGCCGGGAAACGTGGCGGGAACTTCCACTCTGCCGCAACCACCCAGCAGCACAGGCAGTAACAGGAAAATGAGCAGGACCAATTTCCGTTCCCACCGGTGCCAGACACTGGCCGGAACTCCGAACACTGTCATTGCCTCACCCCTCCTGCAGGTGAATTCGAGTTGCACCTGGGCAGTTTGGCTATTACTTTCCTGGCATTGGCCACAGTACAGCCAGCCCGCCTGCATGCCCCGTTCAGGATCAGCCGATCAGCCGGTCCGGCGCGCGGTATCGCCACCCTCCGGTTGCGCGGTCCTGATCAGCCAGATCAGCAGCAGCAGCGAGACCGATTCAAAGACCATGGCGAAGCTGGTGTAGCCCGAGTAATCCCCCTGCGTCAAGCCCAGGGTGACCCTGACCACGGCCAGGCCGGCAAACAGGAACAACAGCGCGAGCAGGGTGGGAAATCGCAAACGCGGTTGCATCACGGCCAGGGCGCACATTGCCCCGACCGCGGTTTGCAAACCGCCGTACATGGATTGCAATTCAATGGTAGCGGTGACCGAGGTAGCCATCACCCCGGCGCTTTCCAGTAACACGGTGGGATTCACCAGGCAATACAGTCCATAGGCAATGAACAACAGCGCCTGGACACCGAGGAAAAGTTTTTCTTTCATAACTGCAACTCCTGTCTGTTTGATTCTTGTGTACCGCGCCCGCCGGGATAAGCCGGTATGGACGGAGTATTCTGTAACTCGGACGCCCCAGGCAAACCTGCAACGGCCGGCGCATCATCCACCACGGCGGGCCCCGGCACTTCGCTGCGCCGATAACTCACTTCCGGCACTTCACGCGCCAGCACCTGGCCGAGGTAGTGCTGCGCAGCCGCCCGTTGCGACAGTGCCGAAGCGAACCGGGCCTGGAAAAAGCTGCTCACTACCACCTTGGTAATCATCTGTTGGCGCAAAACGTTCAGCGCCGGGGCCAGGGGGTCCATGATGCAGGGTTCGGCGCGGGCCTGGTAATTGATCCCCTGCTGCGGCGTACCCAGCAAGTGATGCCACGGCGCCTCTTGCAAGGTGCTTTCAAGCCTCCCCCGTACCACCGTACACACTACGAAATCCGGATGATTGAGCCAACGCAAGGGCGCGGAGGGGCCGGAAAACCCGATGTGAGAACCTCCAGCAATCGTTACCAGTTCGGCGCCGGGCGCCAAATCGGGAACCGGGGCCGCATTGAGTTGATAGTCGACCATGGCATCCAGTTCCCCCGCCAGCATCAGTAGCGGCAAGCTGCGGCGGCTGAAAAAAACTTCCGTGAAAACCGTGGTGGGGGCAGCCATGGCCAGCACCGCGCTGACGCGTGGATCACGCTTCTGCGGATGAAATGCAAGCAGGATCGAAGTCAGGCCTCCCAGTGAATTGCCCATGGCGCCGATGCGGGCCGGGTCGATCATTCCTTCCAGCCTGTGTCCAGGAGTTGCAGCCTGCCGCAACAGGGTATCGATAATGAAACTGACATCGGCTGGCTGATTCAGTACATCCCTGGCATTGGGGCCGCCGGGAGCATGCAGCCTGGTCAGAGGGAAATTCGCGGATACCACTACATGACCCAAGCTGGCCAGATGCACGGCGAGGTAGGCCCCGCTTTTCCTGAGGGAAGCGAAACCGTGGCTGTAGACCACTAGCGGAAAGGGGGCGGCGGTGCTCTGCGCCGGATACCAGAGGGTCGCTTGCAGGCGGCGGTGGTCAAGCGTGCGAAAACCGCTGTTGGCGGGGGTCTCCCTGGTTTCATCGAGAAAAGTGAAGTCGTGACTGTTCACCCGCCAGGGTCCCGCCTGCAAACGCTGCGCAGATTCCGAGTCCGGCGGGAAGGGAACCGGCTGCCGGCCCCCGGCCAGCACCAGAGCTAGAGCCGCCAGTAGCGCCAGAATGGCAGTCAAGTTCGGAGCTCACTAGCCCGCCAGCGTTCGTTGCGAGGGCTTTGTGGCGCCGCTGTGGCGGGGCGCACGGACAGAAAGACGCTGAAAGGCATAGTTGGCACTATGTCGATGTAGGGGTCGCACATGTGCGACCCGCGGGCCATGTGCCCGGAGGGTGCTCGCCATGGCGAGCCCCTACGACATAGGTCAACATCAACCGGGAATAGCGCTGGGAAGGCTTTGTATTTCGCCATCTTCGCACCCGCTGGCGCCACATTGCAGCTAGGCATAATCATCGGGCGTCAGCCGCCGCATCTCCCGTTCAATCCAATGTTCCACCTCACTGATCAAGTCCTCGGGATCACGGCCCTCCGGCAGGATCGGCGGGCCTATCGAAACATCAATGACGCCCGGCCGCAACCGGAAGCTGCGCCGGGGCCAACACTGGCCGGAAGTGACCGCAATGGGAACCAGCATTGCGTCCGTGGCCCGAGCCAGGCGGGCAGGTCCAAATTTGTATCGCCCCTGTGAGCCTCGAACAGTGCGGGTGCCTTCGGGAAACATGATGATCCACAAGCCCCTGGCCAGAAGCGCCCGGCCCTGCCTTGCTACTTTTTCCCAGGCCTCCTGGGGCCTGCCGCGATCGATATGCACCATGTCCAGGCACGCGATGGCCCAGCCGAACAGCGGTATCATCAACAATTCCCGCTTGAAAACGTAGGCCAGAGGTTGCGGCATGATCATCGGCATCGCGAAAGTTTCCCAGGTGGACTGGTGCTTTGGACACAGAATCACCGGCTGGTTTGTATCCGCGGCGGGCAGATTTTCCAGCCCCTGCACCCGCCAGTTCACCCCACCGATGAGGCGGGCCGCATGAATTATATTGGCAAGCCAGCACACTGCCAGCCAGTACAGGGGCGCGCCACGCACAAAAATCGAAGCCAGTACTATAGCCATTGCGCAGGGGATCATGCTCAACACCAACCATGTAAAAAAGATCACCGAGCGAATCATACGTATTGAGCGTCTGCCTCAAAACCGAAAGTCATGTCGCTATCTTACCTGTCTATTGGAGCAAGATGCGGGCTAGCCCGCATATTGCACCAGATCGCTGGAGGTTGTTGTGAAAGTTCATGTCTATCAATGAGTTATTCCTGTTAGTTTAACTTTGTCACGGTTGCAAAGTGCGCTGGATGCGCCCTCGCTGGTCTTTTACGTCGGG
>JAPOQD010000176.1 GCA_026710905.1 Halieaceae bacterium | reverse complement strand
CCGGTAACGGTCGATATCAAAGGAAAGACTGTCCGTGGCATCCAGAGGGATAACATCAATGGCAAGGCCCGACTCCAGGACAATGGCCGCCGCCTCCGCATCAAACCACCAGTTGAACTCGGCGGAGGGAGTGACGTTTCCAGGGACATGGAAGGCGCCGCCCATGGTAATCACCCGCTCAATGTTGCCGACGATGTCGGAGCGTAAACGCAGCGCCAATGCGATGTTGGTGAGCGGGCCTATGGCAACAATGGTGATCGGAGTTTCGGACATGGTGGCGAGATCGGCGATAAAATTCGCGGCGTGATACGAAACCGCCCCTGGGGCCGGTACTTTGACGCTCACAATATCATCCCGCAACAAGGTTGACCTCCCCCAGGCGCCGCCAAACGCAGCGCCATAGATGCGAGATCGATGTACAAAGTCCTTCTGCCGATGTAACAGCGGTTGCGTAGCCCCCGGATGGACCGGGACACTGTCGCCAAAAGCCAGGTTTTCCAGTGCGTAGCGGGCATGTTGCTCGGATACATGTGTCCAGGTGTTGCCGGTAACAACTGTCACTCCGGCAATTTTTAGTTTTCCCGCCCGATGCGCCGGCGCCAGCATCGCCAGGGCTTCGTGATCATCCGCGAGGATATGGAAATCCGAATCCACCACTATAATGGTGTTGTTGGTCATCGGGCCACTCCAGCATGTATTCCATGAGTATTTGACCCGGCAAGCGTCGGGTCAAACGTGAGGCCGAAAAAAATCAGTGTACACCACGCGCCTTGCAGCGGCCGGGACGGTTCTCTTGCAATCCCCCGGTCCGTAGCAGCCTGTCGGACTTGGGACTGTCCTACTGCGGAAAAGCCGTTTTGGCCCTTTTTTCTGCAAGTCTTCGTTAAATGGAACCACTATTCTCCTCAGAATTGCAGAAAAAATGACGCAAAACGGTCTTTCCCTCGCTACGGACGCCCAAATCCGACAGGCTGCGCAGGTGCAGTAATTGTGTAGAATGAAACGTTTAACTTCTGCTGTCAAACCCACTTTTCTCAGCTTGACCATTACTATCGATAACAATATTGTAGTACGCTAGTGTTATCGATCGAGGTAGTCCTCATGACCGCTGTTACTGTCTCTCCGAAATTCCAGGTTGTAATCCCCAAGAATATCCGGGAATCGATGGGTATTTTTTCCGGTCAACAGCTTGAGATTCTAAGGTACCAAAACCGGATTGAACTGATCCCCATAAGGCCCATGCAAGAAATGAGGGGGTTTATTAAAGGTATCGATACTGACGTGCCAAGAGATGATGATCGCGTATGAATGTGGTTGACTCATCGGCCTGGCTGTCTTATTTCGCGGGAAACGAGAAAGCTTCTGCTTTTGCCGAGGCAATTGAAAACCTGGAGCAATTATTGGTGCCCGGCATCACACTTACCGAGGTGTTTAAAAACGTTCTTCGACAGCGCGATCAAGAATCGGCCCTGGCGGCAGTCGCTCATATGCAACAGGGAAAAGTAATTGCTCTGGATTCGGAGCTTGCCGTTGATGCTGCCGGGTATGGAGTCGCCTTTAAACTCCCTCTTGCTGACAGTATTATTTATGCGACTGCCCAAAAATATAACGCCATCATATGGACCCAGGATAGCGATTTCAAAGGCCTGAAAAATGTCAGGTTGTTCTCAAAATCCAGGCAAGAAGTCCCAGGATTCCCGGGAGGCTAAAAGTCTTGTAGCTGCGCTGGAATTCCTGATAATCCAGGACTGCCGAACATCGAAAATTTTCGCAAACGTTTTGCGTTTGCCCAGTCGGGGATAGAAATAATGGCAAAAGTCAGAATGGGCATGGCCGGCGGCGGCGAAGGCGCCTTCATTGGCGGCGTGCATCGAATGGCTGCAGCGCTTGATGGTGAAATTGAACTGGTTTGCGGCGCCTTCAGTAGTGATCCGGAGCGCTCCCGGCGTTCGGGGGCGGCCCTGCACTTGCCGGCTTCCAGGGTCTACAGTGACTACCGGACAATGATCAGTACCGAGGCGGGTCTGCCCGAACAGCAGCGCATGCAGTTTGTCGCTATTGTAACGCCCAACCATATGCATTTTCCCGTGGCGGAGGCCGCACTGCGGGCAGGTTTCCACGTGATGTCGGACAAGCCCGCAACCTTCAACCTGGACCAGGCGCTGAAGTTGCGCGAGCTTGTGAAAGACACAAATCTGCTCTATGGCCTGACCCATACCTACACCGGTTACCCCTTGGTGAAAGAAGCTCGTGGGCGGGTAGCTCGTGGCGATTTGGGCGCTGTCCGCAAGATCGTGGTGGAATACCCCCAGGGTTGGCTGGCGGACCGCCAGGAAGATGAGGACAACAAGCAGGCTGCCTGGCGGCTTGATCCGAAACAGGCTGGGGTCAGCAGTTGCATGGGGGACATCGGCGTGCACGCGGCAAATCTTGCCGAATACGTCTCTGGCCTGAAAATTACCGAACTGTGTTCCGACCTCACTACTTTTGTGGCCGGCCGGGAACTGGACGACGACGGAGCCATCCTGTTGCGTTTTGAGAACGGCGCCCGCGGTGTATTGCACTCGAGCCAGGTGAGTGTGGGTGAAGAGAATGCAATCAGTATTCGCGTCTACGGAGAAAAAGGCGGGCTCGAATGGCATCAGCAGGAACCCAATACCTTGTGGCTGAAGTGGCCGGATCGCCCCACTGAAATGCTGCGCACAGGGGGCGCTTACCTGGGAGACATCTCCGCGGCCAACACCCGTACGCCGATGGGTCATCCGGAAGGTTATCTCGAGGCCTTCGCAAATTTGTATATGGCGTTTGCCGGACAAATTCGTGCTCGGGAGGCCGGTGAGGACCCTGACCAACGCTCGCTGGACTGCCCCGGCATCGAGGAGGCGGTGCGTGGCATGACGTTCATTGAACTCGCCGTTGCCGCGAGCGGCAGCGACGTGAAATGGCACTCATTTCAGCAACACGAAACCAAAACAGTTGGATTCAAGAGGAAAGCACCATGTCAAAGATGAAAGGACCCGCAATTTTCCTGGCCCAGTTCGCTGGCGGGGAAGCACCGTTTAACAATCTGGCGGACATCACCAAGTGGGCCGGAGACCTCGGCTACAAGGGTGTGCAAATCCCTAGCTGGGAGAGTGGTCTTTTTGACCTGGCCCGCGCTGCCGAAAGCATGGAGTACTGCGATGAAGTAAAAGGAATCTGTGCGGAAGGTGGTGTGGAAATTTCAGAATTGTCCACGCATCTTCAGGGGCAATTGGTGGCCGTGCATCCCGCCTACGACGATTTGTTCGATGGTTTCGCCCCAGAGGAATTCAGAGGCAATCCCGCGGCGCGGCAAGAGTGGGCGGTAAACCAATTGCACCTGGCGGCGCGGGCAAGCAAGAACTTGGGCCTAACGGCCCATGCGACCTTTTCCGGGGCTTTTTTATGGCACACCGTATACCCGTGGCCACAAAGGCCGGAAGGCCTGGTGGAAACAGGCTTTGCCGAGCTGGCCAATCGCTGGCTGCCCATTCTGAATGCCTTCGACGATGCCGGCGTAGATCTGTGTTACGAGATCCATCCGGGAGAAGACTTGCACGATGGGGTCACCTTTGAGCGCTTTTTGGAAGCGGCCGGGAATCACGCGCGTTGCCAAATCCTCTACGATCCCAGCCACTTTGTCTTGCAACAACTCGATTACATTCAGTTCATCGATATCTATCAGGAACGCATCAAGATGTTTCATGTCAAGGATGCGGAGTTCAACCCCAATGGCCGCAGTGGTGTCTATGGCGGTTACCAGGGCTGGAAAGACCGCCCGGGGCGTTTCCGCTCTTTGGGTGATGGGCAGGTGGATTTCAGCGCGATCTTCAGCCAGTTCGCCAAGTACAATTTCGAGGGCTGGGCGGTCCTGGAGTGGGAGTGCTGTCTGAAACACCCGGAAGACGGGGCCCGCGAAGGTGTGGACTTCATCAACAAGCACATGATTCGAACGACTGACAAGGCCTTTGACGACTTCGCCGCCAGTGGCGCCGATGAGGCTCTCAATCGCAGGACCCTGGGCTTGGCCTGAACCGAAACAGGGTGTTCATGCCGTGCGCGATTTTCAGCCCAGCAGCCTGCACCGTAGAAAATCACGATAGCGAAAAGCCGTTATCCTTGTGCGGCTCAGGCCCCTAGGTGGCTTTTTATAAAGCCGATGCCATCCCGGTACAGTTGCTCAGGTGAATCGAAAGCGTTGCGCCAGATGTTTGCCGCATTGACGATGGCGGGGTCGGCGGTGCCGAATGCCTCGATTACCAGCCAGCCCTGGTAATCGATCTTCTTCAAGGTTGAGAAATATTCGTCCCATTTCACTTGCCCCGTGCCCAGCGTTCCCCGATGGCTCTCGCTCAGGTGCATCTGGAAGAGATCTTTCCGCACGGATTCCAGGCTTTCGCCGGGGTCGGCTTCCTCTATATTGGCGTGATGGGTGTCGTACAGAATCCCTACATTATCCAGCCCGATGTCCCGGCACATTTGTTGCGCCTGTGCAGCGGTATTGATCAGAAAAACCTCGAAACGGTTGAGGAATTCAAGCGCGAGGCGAACACCCGCGCTTTTCGCATGTTCCCCCGCAGCGCGAAGATACTCCGCACTCCACTGCCACTCCTGCTCCGTGGCGCCACGCCCGACAAAATATTTATGCGCTTGGTAAATGCCGCCGCAGAGAGTTTTTGACCCCATTATGGCCGCTTCATCGACACGTTGTTTCAGCCCGTCGATGGCCTTCGCGCGTATGGTGGGATCAGGATCGATGGGGTTGATATCCTCTGTGATAAAGGTAACCGTGGTGCAATCCATACCCAGGTCATCCAGGGCCGCCCGCATGGCTTTCAACTCACTTTCCGGCTGGCCAACCACCGGGACTTCCGCGCCATCGAAACCGGCTGCCCTTAAACCTTCAAAGACTGGAATATGTTGCGGGGTGATATTCACTCCCCAGAGCAGCATATTCATCCCGATTTTCACGTCCATACTAATCTCCTTCTGGTTGATGCCGCCTTAGGTCATATCCCGTGGAAGTATGGCCACTGCCGGTGCAGTGGCCAGAGCCCTGCCCCACTTTGTGCAAAATTACTGCTTTGCTCTGCACTGCTTTGACAGGGGTTGTAACCATAATGTAATATAGCTGTAACAATTCAATCCACAAGTCTGCCGTGAGGCACACCTATGAGCAATACAGCTATTGCGCAAGATTGCGCCGTAAATCATCCAACCCCCCAGCACGTTCTGCCGACATTGGATGCTCTCATTCCGCTATCCAGCCGTGCCCGGTTTTTTTCCAATCCGGAGCTGTTCGGCCGGGAATGCCTGCGAAGGGGGGAACACCTGCTACCGATAGGCGATTGGTTTTCGTCTCGTCAGCCCGCCGTGCTGGTGACGGAACCACAGTTCTACTCACGGATTCTCCTTGAGGAAAAGGAACAGCTCCAATCCATCCCTTTCAATTTGCAGTCTACGCTGCTGAGAAAGAAACTGCGGTTACTGGAGCCGGAACCTTTTCAAGAAGCCCTGCTGGGGATACTGGCCGGTAAGGGGGTTCCAGCGGAATTTTTGCAGGAAATCCAAGCCGGGGCCGCCGCGTATCTCGCCAGTTATATCGATCACTGCCGATGTGATGAATTAGCCAAAAAGCGGTTTTTTTTGGATCGCTCGGAGTTGATTCCAGAGGCTTGTCTCTCCGCCGGTATTGGCCATTTGGAGCGTGGTCACAGGATCTTCGCTATCGACTTGCTGTCACCCCTGATAGAGGACCTTGCCACTGGATTTTTGGCCAGGGTCGAGGGTTTGCCGGGAGAGTCACCGGTAGAAGGGTATCTCAAGCGGGAGTTGTGCAACGCTTGCCTGGGTCTGACTTCAAATGCACTCTACATTTTGGCCGCATCGCCCGGATGGCAAACCCGTTGCCGCAAAGAGGCGAAGAGCGGTGAAGAGGTATCGCCGGCCGGGCGAAACGGGGACGGCAGGCCGGAGCTGGACCAGCTTATGGACCTGGTCATGCGTTCGCATCCTGTATCGCCCCTGTTGGTCCGCCGAGGCGTTGAAGATCTTGCGCTCAATGGAGAGAATATTGCTGCCGGCACGCTGCTGGTGCTGGTCCCCGCACTACTCGGTGACAACAACCGGCAGAGACCAGGCAATGCTCAAAGCAGGCAAAATCCCGGAGATGAACGCGTATCCTGGTCCCAATTGAAGGATGAGTTATTCGCTACCGATGTGACTCGCTGGGCTGTAGAGGAATTTGCTATCCCGGTGTCTCGATTGCTACTACGGGAAACTCTGCTGGCCGCGAAAATCGGTCTCAACAGCGACTATGCGCCGAAGCGCATCCATCTGCCCTCTTCTGGTTATGCGGACGGCCTGCCCCTGTTGGCGCGCTGGCGAGTGTGATGCCCGGTTTCGCAGGAATGCGCTGAAACCCTGCCGGGCGCGAAAATCGGTCTCAACATCGTCCATGCCTTGCAGTGGGTTAATTGTCCTGTTCGGGTTTGCCGATAGGCTGCGCTCTTTTTCTGCACGGGTGAAAAGGAAAATGTTGAGACTGGTATCGGAGCGTTACGGGCCGCTCCTGGCGCTGTTTGCCGCAATGTTGCCGCTGGCAGCTAGCTCCTCAACCGGAGAGCAATCCGGCCTGGGGCAACTACAGGCTGATATCGGAATATTGCGCGCGCAACTCGAACAGCTACAACGCCAGGTCGACAGCCAACAACAGCAGAGCTGTACATCGGCCGATAAAGACAAGGTGGCGCCGGTTGTTGCCGCCAAGCCCTCGCCGGTAGCCGCTTCGCTGAAATTCAGCACCGATATGCGCTACCGCCATGACCGAATATCCGCCGATGTTTTCAACTCGGATAGAACCCGTGACCGCCTGTTCGCCAGGGCTGCGGTACAGGCAACCCTGAACCCGGCTACACGATTGGTATTGGGTGTTATCAGTGGCGATGACGACCCGATATCGGGCAATCAAACCCTTGGCAAATCTGCATCCAGCAAGAACTTGCAGCTTGATCTCGCCTATTTCGACTGGGAACTGAAGCCGGGGCTGCGCTGGCGAGGCGGCAAATACAAAAGTCCACTGCACAGAGCTGGCGGCCATGCGCTGCTTTGGGATAGCGATTTACGCCCGGAAGGACTCAGCCTTGTGTACCGGAATAACACCTGGCAGGGCTCAATCGGTTATGAATTTCTGGAGTCCGACGACAAGGGTGGTGCACAGGACAAGCTTGCCTATTTCACGACGCAGTTGAAGCGGACCTTCCGCTTCGATGACTTCTCCGGCGTGTTGGGTGCCGGCTATTATCACTTTGACACCGCCGGAAAAAGTTACGGGGGGCTTGGCGCCGGCTTCGGCAATAGCCTGGATAGTGCCGGTTATTTTCAATTCGATTACCGGGAACTGGAATTTTTCGCTGAAGCCGACAGTTCAATTATGGGTTGGCCTGCCGGTGTTTTCATGGACTATGTGAAGAACCTTGATGCGAGTAGAGAGGATACGGGATACGCCGTAGGGTTGCTGTTGGGTCATGTGGGAAAAACCGGAGACCTTCACATTCGCTATACATACCAGCAACTTGAGTCGGATGCGGTGCTGGGGTCATTCACGGAATCGGATTTTGGCTTGGGCGGCAGCGGCAACAAAGGGCACGTTATCAAGGGATCTTTCCAGGTCAATCCACACACAATGCTTGCGCTGAGTTATTACAATACGCGGTATGGCGCCGGGAACGCAGAACCCGAACAAGAGGCTGACCGCCTGTTGCTGGACCTGATAATGAAATATTAGTTGATTGACTCTCGACTATCATTTCAATATGCGCCTGGCTGTTGTCCTCCGTATGCGTATCCGAATCAGGTTTGGAACCCGCCACATCGATGACACCGCCAGGGGGGAGACATGCCTCGCCGGTATGGCGCGGCCCCTACAACCTGTGGTGGCGTGAGTAGTTACAAAAAAAGAAAGTGGCGGAAGAGGTAGGAGTCGAACCCACCAGGCGCCGCAACGGTCTCAAGGACCAGGCGCCTCACTGGTTTTGAAGACCAGGCGCCCCACCGGGGACATCGCTCTTCCGTGGTAACCGTCTCAACCCTGAGAATACCGACACAGGGGGCAAGTTTCCATGGACAATATTCATTCCAGCACATTGGAAAGTTACTCCATGGGCAGGTGCTACAGGACCTGCCGGCCAATAGCCTCCCAGCTACAGCCCATGGAAATTTTCCACCGATCTCGATAAAATCGGGTGGTCCTTGGTCAGGCATGGAGCCATGCGGCTTCGATTTTCTACTGGCAATTTTGTGCACCACAATTTCCGGTGTGAGTCTGACAGTCGAGTAGAAAGATGAACAATCCGACAATCATCCAACGCCTTCTTTTAGTACTTGGAGCCGCATTGATGGCGGTTCTTCCGGGTTTCGTGAGCGCCAAATTATTACCGCCGTTTCAGCCAGCAATGTCGCTCTCTGGGGATGGCGATGGAGATGGAGATGGAGATGGAGATGGCGACGGCGATGGAGACGGCGATGGAGACGGCGATGGAGACGGCGATGGCGATGGAGACGGCGATGGCGATGGAGACGGCGACGGCGATGGAGATGGCGACGGAGATG
>JAPOQD010000142.1 GCA_026710905.1 Halieaceae bacterium | reverse complement strand
CGCACCAGGGCGAGAGCCCGATTGACGCGTTCAAGCCGTTCCTGCGCGGCCATGCCGCGCACCTCCAGAGGGAAAGCCAGGTTGGCGCCCACCGACATATGTGGAAACAGGGCGTAATTCTGAAAAACAACGCCGATACCGCGCTTGTCGGGAGGTAGTTCACCGACCGGAGCGCCGTTGATGTGAATCTCGCCGGCGTCGGGCAGTTCGAAACCGGCCAGCATCATCAGACAAGTGGTCTTGCCGGACCCGGATGGCCCGAGCAGGGTTAGAAATTCGCCGCGCCGCACACTGAGGTCAAGATGGTGCACCACCCAGTTCGAGGCGCCGTAGCGCTTGCGCACCCCGAGGTACTCGACATGGGGAGTATCCGGATTCATTGGAGTTTCTGCATTGGCATCGCACTTTGGCAGTGACTATTCTTCCATCAAATCAAAATCGAACTTGCTGATGCCACAGTCCGGACACTCCCAGTCGTCGGGAATTTCATCCCAGCGCGTACCCGGAGGGATACCATCTTCCGGTAGACCCTCGGCTTCGTCGTAGATAAATCCACAGATGACGCACTCGTACTTCTGAAAATCGCTCATGCTGATGTTGACTCCCGGTTCGACAAAAACTGCCGAACTATAACCGATTGGCTTCGATGCATGAATCCCCAGCCTGTTTTCTGTCACAGGTCAGCGCTGAATTTGAGGCGATAACCCTGGTCTTCGGGGACGGCAGCGAGTTCGAGAGCAGAACGGAACTCACTGGTCAGTGGTGTGTCGCTGCGCAAATGCAGGTCGAGACTGTATTCCCTTCCATTCAGTCCCACCTGGCCCTCGGCCAGAACCGGGCCTGACAGACTGCTGACCCGGCCCGCCAGGCGCTGCTCCCCCTGCACCTGAAATTCCAGTACATAATCGCCCAATTGCTGACTGCTTCGATAACCCGACCAGTGGGCCCGCCGCCAGTTCAGGCGGCCACTGCCCGCGCTGATACCGCTCTCGTCAAAGCTTAGATTGCGCCCACTCAACTCAAGCCTTCCGCCAAGGTTCACCGGCAAGATCAAACGCACCATCTGTGCGTCCACCGCCACGTCCACCTCACGCAAGTACAGCCCCCGCCACGGCGACACCGACAGGTTCGCCCGACCCTCCTGCCGGCCCCACCGGCTGGCCAACTCTATCTCGGCGCTCAACCACAACAAGGCCCAGGGAGAAACCCGCCATTGCACCCGTCCCAATTGCCAATACTTTCCGGAAACCGGCAACGCCAGGCTGTCCACACTGCCCCTCCAGAAGGTACCGGCATAAGCGCCGGCCACGACCTCGCCCGGCATCAGGGTAAAGGCCAACAGCCGGGCCGGGGCCTGTATCAACAAGGCCAGCAGCAGTACCAGGGCGCCGCCAGTCAACAGGTATCTTCGGGGCATGTTCAAAGACCCAGGCTGACCCGGATACTGGCATCCACCAGGCCATCGCGGTTGCCCTGGCTGATGGAGGCATCCCGGACCACCAGGCCTTCAAGATTCTCCACCTGGTTAAGCCAACGCAACAGGGCTGCGAAGTTCACAGCTTCAAAACGTATCTGCATGGAACCGCCGGCGCCACTCTGGATACGGGTGGGAGTAATGCTGTACCGCGCCGTCGACGAATTGATCAACTGGCTCAAATTACGGTTGCGCGGGGCCCCGCTGCTCTGCAACTGTTGTAATTGTGCAGACATTTCCCGCACCCTTTCCAGCGACGCCGCCGCTCGCTGATTGCCTGAGGCAAGGTCATCGCGCAGCGCCGACAGCGGGCTCCAAAGCGCCTGGTGCAGCAAGAAGACAAGTACGGTCACGCTTGCGAGCAGCAGGTAGACCTGCTCTCGTTGGCTGAGGCGCCGAAACCACTCTTTCACAGCGGGCCTGCCTGAATTTTCATGCGCGCCCGCACCCTGCTACCCTCAGCGTTACTGCTCTCTACCGTTGTCTGCAGACCATCCTGATTGAGTTTGGAACGAAGCTGTTCCACTACCTTGAAGTCAGGCGCCAACAAATTGAGCCGCAGGTCTCCTCTCGCGCCGCTGAAGGTGAGGCTGCGGATTCTGGTATTGGGCTGGGCCTGAACTGCCTGGCCCACCTGTTCGATCAAACCCAGCAGCCCGGTCTCTTGACCGCTGCCACGCAGTTGGCCGAGCTTGTTCCGCAATTGCCGTTCGGGGTCGGCCACCGCCCCCTCGGGCACCGCCAGGCGATAGACGGTTTCAATATCCTGTCGCAAACGTAAATTCTCCGCATCCAGTTGCCGGTAGTCGGCGTAGGCCGCCACTACTTGCAACAGAAAAGCTGTGCTCAGGGCCGCGGCGGGCCAGCGCCATTGCCGCCACCAGCGATCCAGCGGCAATTTCGGGCCATAGCGGCCCTGCAACAGATTCAGAGCGCGGGGCGCCTCCCGGCTCAACAACAGCGCAGAACCGAAACCACCCTGGCGCCACTGCAACTTGTCGCGCAACTCCGCGGGAGCCAGGCCGGAATCAGCGGCCTGGTCGTGGCCGTAAATAATCAGGGCATTCAGCCCCGCCAGGTCCAGCGCAGCCAGCATTGCCGGGAACAGCTCGGTCTCCACGGCAAAGCCGTCATACTCGCCGAACCTCGCCACCACCAGTCCAGCTTCGACCACCAGGGTGAGTTCCCCCTCTCGCCAGGGTAATAGGAGTGGTTCGGGAACCCACTGCTTGATACCGGGAAAATCTTCCAGCAGCGCTAGCCAATGAGCGACCCGGGCATGCTCTGTAGCGGCGACCGCGAACTTGTCCTCGCGCAGCGGCAGGGAGGAAAAATGCAGTTCGTCAATATCAGAGGCAAATTCCTCCTCCATTGTATACGGCAGGGACTTGGCGACATGACGCTTCTGTTTGGCGCTGAACCGAAGTTGCTGCAGACGCACTTCGGTTCCGGGGACGGCAAAGATGACCGGCGCCTTGCCGGAGCGAAGCAGTTGCTGCAATTGCGCCCGCTGCACTGCATCCTGTAAAGGCAAGGGGCCGCCGCCATGCCCCGGGGGATACCAGAGCAACTCAGCCCCCGAACATCTGACTACGGCGCTATCACGCACGGAACATCCTCACAGGCTGCCACTGCTTCGGACCAGGGCTCGCACCTGCTGGCCTCGATGCAACACACTGTACAAGCGCGTTATGCGCCCGGCAATGTCCGTCTCTCCGCTGAACAGGAAATAGTCACTGTCAAGGCCCAGGTTCTGACGCAGTTCTTCGGCCAGTTCACGCTCCGCCATCGGTGGTGAGTTCAAAAACTCCTCCACGGATTCAAAACCGTTTTCCCCGCGCAGTTGCAGCAACATTTCCCCTTCCACTTCACCCAGTGGCTGATAGTCGCCGGTGCTATTGAGCGTGCGTAACACCTGTGCCGGCGAGGTATTGATATTGAGCTTCAGCCGTTCGCCGGTATCGGGCCAAACAGTGAGAAAAGGCTCCAGGGCAAGGTATAGGTCCGGGCTCATATTGGCTACCGCACGCAGTTCACTGACACTTGCGAAGCGGCGATTGGCGGCCCGATAGGGTGGTGTAGCATCGTAGTAATAAAGGTCCTCCGCACCCAGATCACGGGGCTGGGTATCGCCATCCATCCAATCCAGAACCGCCGCGGTGATCCGTATGGCTTCCTGCTGAGAAACCTGCGGCTCGGTAAAGGTTTGCAACAGGCGAATGAACTGCTCTTGCGCGGGACTGAAACGCTGGCCTTGCGCCGGCGGGGCATCCAGACTGTTGAGATGGAAGCGCCCCTGCAAATCCTCCAGTTTTCCCTGTAACCAGCCCCCTTCATCCAGCGGGTACGCCTGGCTCTCCCGCGACCAGAATTCGGACAGATCATCCCGTTCCGCACCCTGCTCCCGATCAAGCAGACGATCCTGTATCAGCACCAGGGCCGCCAACTCCTCCCCGCCGCGTAAATAGGCGCTGCTCTGCTCGGCGGTGAAACTGTTTGCCGCGCGTTTGAGAAACAGGGTGTATTCACGGTACATGGGCACCACCAGCGCGATACCGATGGCGAAAATCAGCAGGGTCACCAGCAGGGCGCTGCCCCGCTGCCGTTCGCGCCTGGCGCTGCTGGATAAATTCATCATGAGTCCGTTGTAGCCCCGGCGGCAGGCGCCGATTCTGACAAAGCGCGGCAAGGACTGCAAACGGAACGAGGCGGGGGGTGCTTTACGCGCTATACTTGCCCGCACGGGAAAGGAGGAAATGATGAGCATCGGTAGTTGGGAGCCCCCAGGCAGCACTGCGCCGGTCAAGCCGGAGCTTCTTGATAGTTTCATCGAATACAGCCGCTCCCAGAAACTGGAGTTGCTGGAGCAACAACTCTCGGCCGCCGAGCGCTCTGCTCTGCCGGAACTGATGCAACTGGCTCCGGAGCACTGGGCCGAACTCGGCGCATCGCGCGATGACGGCGAATTACTCCACCTGATCCGTTTCTTTACCATGGCGGAAAATCTCAGCGGCTGCGAGGCCAACGACAAGTCTCCGGTGATTCCCATCTCCAGGCTACTGCGCCGGCGCGGACACCGCCTCGACAGGGAATTGTTGCAATGGATCAGGGATGTCAACAAGAATCGCTTTCTGCCCTATGGCGCACTTTAGCCCGCATATCTCACCAACGTTCGTCGCGAGGGCGTTGCAGCGCCGCTGTGGCGGGGCGCACGGACGGAAAGACGCTGAAGGCATAGTTGACACTATGTCGAAGCGGCTTGGAGGAGTACGCCCCGCCACAGCGAGTGATGCGGCGGCCACAGCAGGAGGTTGGTGAGATATGCGGGTTAGGTGCAGGAAGTCATTGGGGCGCTTGCCAATGCCACCGGGAGAAGCTGCATGAACAACACCGACAAACGAGCCGCCAAACACAAGAAAGCCATGGCGAAACAAAAAGCCAGTGTCGACGCCGCTGTTGAGGCTGCGGACCGGGAACGGGGTGTCGCGATACTCCTTACCGGAAACGGCAAAGGTAAATCCAGTTCCGCCTTCGGTATGGTGATGCGAGCGCTGGGCTATGGTTTCAAGGTGGGTGTGATTCAGTTCATCAAGGGTGAACAGTTATCGGGTGAGGAAATTTATCTTCGGGAGCACTGTCCGCAAGTGGATTTCTACCAGATGGGCACCGGCTTCACCTGGGACACACAGGATCGCAGCGGTGATATCGCCGCCGCCAAAGCCACCTGGGCTAAAGCGAAACCCATGCTCGAAAATGCCGAATACCACTTGGTGGTACTGGACGAACTCACCTATATGCTGGCCTACGATTATCTGCCGGAAGATGAGATTCTGGCTGCCCTCAGCGGCCGACCCGAGGCGCAAAGCGTTGTCGTGACCGGACGCGGTGGCGGCAGCGCACTACGCGAAATCATGGATACAGTTTCGGATGTCCATGAAATAAAACACGCTTTCAAGGCAGGCATCAAGGCCCGTGCGGGGGTGGATTACTGAGCCCTACCCATGACCGCCAGCATCGAAAGCGGCCTTTTGCTCCGCAGTAGCCTCGGTCTGGTACTTCGCTTTCCACTCCACATAGGGCATTCCATAGACCATTTCCCGAGCCTGGGAGAGGTCGATGTCGCGGCCGCTCTCGGCGGCGGCGGCCACGTACCACTTGGACAGGCAATTGCGGCAAAACCCGGCTAGGTTCATTAACTCGATATTCTGCACATCCTTACGGCTATCCAGGTGTTGTAACAGGCGCCGGAAAACCGCCGCCTCCAGTTCCACATCGGTTTCAAGTTCAGACATTTTTTCCTCCGCCCCTCCGGGGCCATTGAGAACACCCAGTACCACGGCTGCCGCCACTATGTATGGCGGGTCGCATCCGTGGCGGGCAGGTGCTCCAGTTCATTGATCAGCGCCGTACCCTGGCTCATCAAATCCACGGCGGAGGCCCTGGATGCAATGAATTTCGCCGGCAATCGGGCGCGGTTACTCTCTCCCGCCACCCACAGTGGCCCGCTACCGAGGTGGATCAGTCCCTCATGGGCCGCGTCGTCACATTCCATCCCCCCCTCCGCGCCAAGGTTCTCGAACTTGACGTTGGCATGACTGGGAGTTTTGGTGGCGCCCAACACCAGGCAGAGGGAATCTACACCCCAGTGTTTCAAATCGTGCCACAAGCCCTCCGCCAGCATTTGTACGAAAGCCTTGCCGGCGGGATAGATGCACATCCACGCCGAACCGGAAAAACCGGCCATGGACGACAGAAACATCAAGCCGCCCCGCCCCCGTTCACGCATGCCGGCGCTACAATGATGCGCCAGTTGTGTGGGCCCGGTGCAGTTCAGTGCAATCATGTATTCCAGTTGTTGCGGCTTCCAATCGGGAAAGCGGTTGTACGCAATGGTCGAACCGGCGTTGTAGATCATCAGGCCGACTTCAATATCATCGGTTAACGCACACACCCCGGAGAGGAGTTCAGGACTGGTCAGATCCACCGACAGGGTCCGCACGGCAACACCGTGTTCTTCCCTGATGGAACTCGCCAGCCGGTCGAGTGGCTCCTGTCTGCGCGCCAACAACACCAAGTGGATACCCACCGCCGCCAACTGCCGGGCAAACGACTCGCCTACACCTTCGGAACCACCGGCGATCAGCGCCCAGGGTCCGTATTGAACGGCGAAAGTATCGGGCAAACTGAAATCATTCATACGCGAACTCCACGGATGCTGGTGGTTGCGACAGCTCCCCTGGCAGCGAAGCAGACTCATAGTGTACAAAAAGGGCTGCCGTCATGCAGCCGCGATCGTTTCTCGGTCAACAAGGGAGATATCGACTTTTCACTTGTGGATGTCCTCTATTGTTCTCTGTTGTTGTTCTTTCTTTGACATGTTGCCCCTTTTCTTACCAAGCAGCCTATTTGCGCAATATATATCATATTTGCGCAATAATATGAGAAATAGGCCTAAATACGGGATTTATGCCCCTTTTTGCGGCTTTTTCCGGTTTTTTCAAATAATTTAGCATTATTAATAGCTTACATTGCTTTCTCAAGTTTGAAATTTCTCCACGTAGAAGGCTATGTATAGGTATTCGTCGCTATGTATAGCTATTGGTCATGATGTACAGCTATTGGTTCCTATTCGTTTTGACAAAAATCAATGGGGTCAGTGTCATTGATCAATCATCAAGCGAACGATCAAAGGGGTCGGTGAAAGTTGAGAGTAGATTGCAATTGCACCGACCCCTTTGCTTGTTCGGGACAAATGGCCCGCTACCGGTCATTCGGGTGCTTGCGGATTGCGGGACGAACCCGCGGGTCGCACATGTGCGACCCGGTGGGGAAAGAAATGGGACACCTATCATTTCTCACAACTTGATGGAAAATGAGGAGGGTGCCCGCTGTTATTCGCCGTAGTGCCCGAGCCATGCACAGCTCCAGCGCCTACAGCACCAGCCGGGCGCTTTGCTCGGGTAATTTCCCATTCAGCAGAAAGCGGCCATCCAAGGTTGGCGTAACCCGCAGGTTGCGCTGGTCATGGGCGCGGTTGATCCCATGGATTGATGACCGCCACGCCTGTTGTCTCGAAGTCGGCCACGTTCCCTGTCACGACTGTCATTCCATGCACGATGGCCGTTGCAGCGATCAGCGCGTCCCGTTCCGCCTGCGGGTCGGGAACGTGCAATCGTGCGCATTTCAGGGCCACAGCGGAATCAACAGGCAGCGTACGCTCCAGAAACTCGGGCAGGACATGCTGATCCAGCCAGGTCCGCAGCCGCTCCCCCTGACCGGTGTCTCGCCGTTCGATGCGCAGGATACCGATCTCCAACTCCATCAGGGTCAGCGCGGAGATATAGAAACTCGCCGCCTCCCGGCCCGAAACCCATGCGGCGACACGGGCGTCGGCCTTGCCATCGCCGAGCTTGCGCAACTCGGAGATCACG
This sequence comes from Halieaceae bacterium, assembly GCA_026710905.1. Classification (GTDB taxonomy): domain Bacteria; phylum Pseudomonadota; class Gammaproteobacteria; order Pseudomonadales; family Halieaceae; genus JAPOQD01. The sequence continues at coordinate 33,471 of JAPOQD010000142.1, read as the reverse complement.
TTCGTATCGAGCAGAAACATCAGGAAAGATCGAGCGGAGGGAACCCGATACGGACACGCGGCGGCTCAAAGTCGATATCACCCAGACCCGGCATGGACAATGCCTCCACCAGGCTGCGGCGCTGTCCCGCCAACTTCAGGTAATCCTCAATGTTGAGCAGGACATGCGCGGGTTTGCCGCGGTCAGTGATGAAGACGGGCCCCGACTTCGCCGCCTTCTTTGCGCGTCCGATATCCTGGTTGAGTTCGCGGCTCGTTACTGTTGTGATGGTCATGACCAAGTTCCGTGAGGCTATGTAGTTATGTAACTACATTTACGATGGGCATGCAAGGACTCAGGAACAACACTTGCCCAACAGATATATTGTCGGCCTGCCTTTCCATAAGCCACGCGATGGCCAGTGTTCATACAGCAGCATTGTTGACATGCTCCGCAGCGTCGATGAGAAAAGTGTCATGGATCGGGAAGAGCCGGGCGTGGCGGCTTCATCTACGCACTACAGAATAATCGACCCATATAGGTAAATCAGCTAAGCTCAACATGATATAATTGGTTTTGTAGATATAGAATTCCCCCCCAAAAACCCTGACAAATCACCGGGAAGCTCATGCACTTTACCTTACGGCAATTACAAATATTTCTGGCCACCGCCCAATACCAGACCGTGACCAGGGCGGCGGACGCCCTGTCCATGTCACAGTCCGCCGCCAGCGGCGCCCTGCGTGGCCTGGAGCAGCAATTCAACGTGCAATTATTCGACCGTGTGGGCAAACGCCTGCGCCTCAATGACCTGGGGCGCTCTCTGCTGCCCCAGGCGGAGGCGCTGCTGGCGCAAGCGGAAGAATTTGAAAAGGGCATCAGCGACCAGCCCAGTGCTGGTGACTTGCGCATCGGCGCCACCCTGACCGTCGGCAATTATCTCGCTGTCGGCATGATTGCGGAATTTCGACGACAGCATCCGGAGTCCCGGGTAGAACTGAGTGTCGCCAACACCAGGGACATCGCCAGCCAGGTGGCCAGTTATGATCTGGATGCGGGCTTGATTGAAGGAGAATTGCGACACCCCGATCTGGAGATTCTGCCCTGGCGAGAAGATGAGTTGGTGGCCTTTGCCGCCCCCGGCCACCCTCTGGCCGGTTCGAAATCCATTTCCGATCAACAAGTACTCGAACTCAGTTGGGTGGTGCGCGAACCGGGCTCCGGAACCCGTCAAACGTTTGACCGCGCCATGCACGGACTGCTCAGTTCTCTGGATATCACCCTGGAGCTGCAACATACCGAGGCGATAAAACGGGCCGTCGAGGCCGGGCTTGGCGTCGGTTGCCTGTCGCGAATTTGTCTACAGGATGCTTTTGCCCGCGGTTCTCTGGCGCCCCTGAACATTCCCCAGCGGGACTTCAGCCGCCACTTCAGCATCATTCTGCACCGGCAAAAGTATCGCAGCCATGGCCTGCAACAGTGGTTGACCCTGTGCCTGAGTTCCTGACAAAAGCAATCATTATCGGTCAATGGGTCCTTACTGGCTTGCCAGACCGGCAGTTTCAGCTATGCTTCAGGGTAGTTCATGCTGGTGGCGTGGGTAGCCAGGGAATAGTTCGTACCCCGCCTGACATCAATGGATTGACGAGCGTTGCCGCGACGGCCTCAACATCCGCGAGCACAACGTAAAACGGAATTGAAGGAGGCGGAAAAATGAATATATCTCTCGAGGAGTTCAGATATTACTTCGGGTTGGAAGGCAATGATGGCGGGTTACACTCCATCTCTCTGGAGTTCAAACCCTGTTTCACCGAGGGGCTGGAACCCGGTGACATCAAGACAGAGGTGCGCAATTTCATAAATCGTTACATGGAAGTGCTGGACCCCTTGTATGAAGAGTTCCTTGAAGGTGACAAGAAGCCAACGCTGGGGGACTTTACCAGCATTGTGGAAAGCGGTTACCGCTATGTGGGCTCTTTTGGCAGGAAGAAACCCTTTGCCAAAGACAAGCGCGCCGCTGTCGAACAATACCTGCGCAATACATTTGGCGCGGAAAGCGTTGATTCTCACGAGGACATTTCCTCCTACAAGACACAAGATGTGACACTCCTGTGCTCGTTTCGCAAGGATGCAAGCCAGCTTGTCGACTTCAGTATCAAGTTGGATTTCAAAATGAGTCATGTCTTCAATGTGTGCTTTTTCTGGTTTACAAGGAATTTGCAGGGAATCGAAATAGGAGAGAGTGCGCGCATCGCCCTGAACTCGCTGGAACAGACCTTGAAGGCCACCTCCCGGCGGGACAATATGGATTACTATGAGGCCCTGACGCTGACGGGGGAACTGGAACAAGGCTCCCAATGACGCCATTGCGCAGTTACTTCCCTACTCTGCTGGCAAGTTTGCCCCTACACGGTGAACGCAGGATTCAAGCCGCGGCCGACCTGACCCGCTCCACCGCCCGCTGCCAGGAAGCCTTGCGCGCCTGCCGCGCCGGGGCTGCAAGTTGAACCGCGAACTCCCGCTCCGCCTGCCATACGTCACTCACTTCCTGCTGGCCGGACCACAAGCCAACACCGATCCCGGCCAGGTAGGCCGCTCCGGCCACCGTGGTTTCCGTCAGGGCCGGACGAATGATCTTGCGGCCCAGGAGATCGGCCTGAATCTGCATCAGCAGGTTGTTGACGCAGGCGCCGCCATCCACTCGCAGGGGTTTCATGCGCCGGCCCAGGTCCTGCTCCATGGCGTGCAGGATATCCACGTTTTGCAAGGCCATGGCCTCCAGGGTGGCGCGGGCGATATGCGCGCCCCCGGCGCCCCTGGTCAAGCCGGTAATGGCGCCGCGGGCAGCGGGCTCCCACCAGGGGGCGCCGAGTCCGGTAAGCGCAGGAACAAACTCCACCCCGCCGCTGTCGTCGACGCTTGCGGCAAGTTCCTCAATGTCCGCCGCATTGTTGATCAACTGCAATTCATCGCGCAGCCACTGCACCGCAGCCCCACAGATGAAGGCCCCGCCTTCCAGGGCATAGGTGGGCTTGCGCTCGGAGGACAACTGCCAGGCAATCGTTGTCAAAAGACCCGCAGCCGATTGCAAACGCCGTTTCCCGGTATTCATGAGAATGAACGACCCGGTACCGAAGGTGCACTTGGCGTCGCCGGCGCTGAAACATGCCTGGCCGAACAGCGCCGCCTGCTGATCACCCGCCAGCCCGGCTATGGGAATGCCATCGGGTAGTCCAGGGACATTGCAGGTAACACCCACCACTCCACTGGAGCGAACGATTTCCGGGAGAATCTCCGCCGGTACGGAAAACAGTTCCAGCAGTTCGCGGTCCCAGAGGCCAGTGTCAATATTCATCAACGAACTGCGTGAGGCATTGGAGACATCGGTCACGTGGCTGCCCCCGGCGCTCAGTTTCCAGACCAGGTAGCTGTCGACGGTGCCGGCCAGTACCTGTCCCGCCCGCAACAACCGCTTTACCCCCGGGACCTGCTGCAGCAACCAGCGGTATTTGCTGGCGGAGAAATACGGGTCCAGCAACAGACCGGTTTTACCGCGTACGGTTTCCTCCAGACCCTGCGCCTGCAAGTTTTGGCAAAATTCCGTGGTGCGGCGGCACTGCCAGACGATGGCGTTGTGTAGTGGGGCGCCGCTCTGGCGATGCCAGAGCAGTGCGGTTTCGCGTTGGTTGGTAATGCCGATGGCGGCAATGTCATCGGGCCGGCAGAGTTCTCTGCGCAGCAGTTCGCCGATGCCCTGGCAGGTGGACTCCCAGATAGCGGACGGGTCGTGCTCTACCCAGCCGGGTTTGGGGTAAATTTGCGGGAACTCGCGGTTGACCTTGCCCCGCAGTTGGCCCTGCTCATCGACCAGGGCCACCGTGGTGCCGGTGGTACCCTGATCAATGGCGAGGATATAGGCCGCCACTGCGGCCGTTCAACTCTCGTAGCCGGCCACCGCCTTGAGTTCCAGGTAATCGGTGAAGCCGTGAACCCCCCACTCGCGGCCATTGCCGGACTTTTTATACCCGCCGAAAGGAACATTCATACCGGCGTTGGCGCCGTTAAGAGAGACGCTGCCGGCGCGGATGCGGGAGGCCACTTTGCGGGACCGCTCCAGGTCGCCACCCTGCACATAGGCAGCCAGTCCATAGTCCGTGTCGTTGGCAATACTGATGGCTTCCTCTTCGGAATCATAGGGAATCATGGTCAGCACCGGTCCGAAGATCTCCTCTCGGGCAATGGTCATCTGGTTATTGGCTTCAGAGAAGACCGTCGGTCTGACAAAATACCCTTTTTCCAGACCCTCGGGACGGCCGGGGCCCCCACAGACCAGCTTGGCGCCTTCGGCAATACCCTTTTCGATCAGTCCCTGGATCTTGTCGAACTGCACCTCTGAGACCACTGGCCCCATGGTGGTGCTTTCCGCCTTTGGGTCACCGGCCACTACCGTCTCCGAGACACGGGCGGCAATGGCTTCAGCTTCCGCCAGTTTGGCCCTGGGCACCAGCATGCGGCTGGGAGCATTACAGGATTGCCCGGTGTTGTGGTACATGTGCATTACACCACCGGTCACGGCGGCCTCCAGGTCGGCATCGTCCAGAAGGATATTGGGCGACTTGCCACCCAATTCCTGGGTTACCCTTTTCACCGTGGGCGCGGCATTTTGCGCCACCAGGGAACCGGCGCGGGTAGAGCCGGTAAAGGACATCATGTCCACTCCCGGGTGCCTTGACAGTGCCGTACCCACTCCGGCGCCGTCGCCGTTGATCATGTTGTATACACCCGCCGGAACCCCCGCGGCATCCATTACCTGGCTGAACAGGTAGCCGGACAAAGGCGCCACCTCACTGGGCTTGAGCACCATGGTGCAACCTACCGCCAGGGCCGGCGCCACCTTGCAGGAGATCTGATTCACCGGCCAGTTCCAGGGAGTGATCATGCCGCACACGCCGATGGGCTCCTTGAATACCCGGTGGGGCTCCATGCCCTCTTCAAAGTCGAAATTCCTGAGTACTTTCAGGGCTTGCATCAGGTGGCCCAGGCCCGCGCCGGCCTGCGCCTCCACGGCCAGCTTGGTGGGAGCGCCCATCTCTTCCGAAATCGCCTCGGCGATATCCTGGTAGCGCTTCTTATAGGCTTCAACCAAGGATTCCAATAGCGCGATGCGCTGCTCGCGGCTGCTTTGGCTATAACTTTCGAAGGCCTTGCGGGCCGCCGCCACGGCCTTGTCCACATCGCTCTCGGCGCCCAGGGAAATATGAGCGCAAACCGCTTCCGTGGCGGGGTTGATCACATCAAGGGGGTTGGGGGAATCGGGTTCAACCCACTGGCCATTGATATAGAATTGGGTGTATTCGCGCATTTCACTTCTCCACTGTAGCCATTGTTGTCAAACGGGCCGGATAAAATAGCAGAGTCACCGGTGGAGGCAAGTTATTTTCACGAATCACAGCACTGTTGCAGTAACAAGCGGCGGTAGTGGGGCGTCAATATGCGCCAGCTTCAGCCAGACGGATTGAGCGCTGCGATTTCCTCATCACTCAGACCCAGAATACCACCGAGAATTTCCCGATTGTGGCTACCCGGCTCCAGGCCAGGCCAATCGGTACGCCCCGGGGTGTCGTGCAACAGGGGAGTGATAGCGGGTATGGTCAATGACTTGCCGTTGACCATTACCTCCTCAAACATGCCACGGGCATGGTAATGAGGGTCTTCCATCTGGTCTTCGACGTTATAAATCAGCCCCACCGGAACCTGCTCCTGTTCCAGAATATCGACAATGTGCCGGGCCGGGTGCCGGGCGCACCACTCCGCCAGAACCCGGTCAATTTCCACCTCATGCCTGACCCGGCCCTCGTTATGGGCCAGTGCCGGGTCGTCAGCCATTTGCGGGTGCCCCGCAGCCCGCATCAAGCGCTTGTAGATGGAATCACCATTACCGCCGATCACCACATACTTGCCATCCGCACAGGTATAGGTATTGGTGGGCACGATGCCGGTCAGGGTGGTGCCGGAGGCGCCGCGAATCGCTCCAGCGCCGGAAAACTCCGGCACCACCCCTTCCATCAGGTTGTACATGGATTCATACAGGGCGATATCCACCACCTGCCCGGCCTCCTTTCCAGAACGATTTCGATGCAACAGCGCCAGACACACCCCCAGGGCCGCATGGATGGCGGCCAGGGTATCTCCGACACTGAGATTGGGGCGCACCGGCGGCTGACCCGGGAATCCGTTGATATAGCGAAAGCCACTAAACCCCTCGGTGACCGAGGCATAGCCCGGTTTGTGGCTATAGGGGCCGGTTTGACCATAGCCGGAAATACGAGCGTAGATCAGCCCCGGATTGTATTCATGCAGTTGTTCGGGACCCAGCCCCCACTTTTCCAGGGTGCCGGGGCGAAAGTTCTCGACCGCTACGTCAGCCGTTTTCAGCAACTCCCTGGCCAACTCGCGGCCACGTTCCGATTTCAGGTCCAGGGTGATGCTTTTCTTGTTGCGGCCCAGGCTTCGGTACCAATAGGCAGTGCCGTCCTCGACAATGCGCCAGCCGCGAATCGGGTCACCCGCACCGGGCGGCTCCACCTTGATGACCTCGGCGCCAAAATAACCCAGAATGGTTCCGGTGAAGGGACCCGCCAGCAGTTGTCCGAGTTCAATGACGCGGATACCATCAAGGGGACGGGCTGAATTGTCGGCTCTCACAAGCGATACTCCGTTTACAGTGGTTGGGAACCTGCCGGAATTGTAACTGACCAGCCGAAAAGATGTATTCCTGGCAGCGCGCACAGGGAGCCATAAGCGCGCCAGGGTGGTTGACAGATAAGCAGGGTCTCCTGTTTTCTCTGAGGCGAAAGCGCAATTCAAGGCTCCTGTTCTCTTGGTGAGGCTCTACCACATGACTGAATCCCCGCTGTTCACCGTACACAGTTCCGTGAAGCCCGAATGGATCGATTACAACGGGCACATGAACATGGGTTACTACCTGGTGGCTTTCGACGAGGTCGGCACTGACAGCTATTTTGATTTTCTCGGAATCGGGCGCGAACACCATGCCAGGGAAAACCGTTCCACCTTTACCCTGGCCAGCAACATCGACTTCCTGAAGGAAGTGTTCGCCAACGAACCACTACGCTTCACCACCCGGCTGCTGGACTTCGATCACAAGCGAATCCACTATTTTCACTGCATGTACCACGCTGAACAGGGCTACCTCGCCGCCACCAATGAGTGCCTGACCATGTATATGGACATGGATACCCGCCGCAGCGCCGTGTTCAGCGAAGCACAGCAGGCTCGTTTCGAGATTGAACGGCAACGCGCCGAAGCGCAGGAAGCAGCGCCGCGCGTGGGCCGTAAACTGGGAATTCGGCGCTAATCTCAAGGCGGCCATCATGGGGTAGAATGCCCGACTATGGCAGATTCCATTATTTCCGCCGAAATTCTTTCCGTAAGCCGGGCCGAGCTTACTCCGCGGCAAGATCAACTGGCCGTTGAGGAACCGCTGGAAATTCGCCTGCATTATTTTCTCGACGGACAACTCGAGCGGCGCAATATCGCCATCACCATGCGTACCCCGGGGCATGACCGGGAACTGGCGCTCGGTTTTCTGGCCGCCGAAGGGATCATCCAGTCCGCCGCGCAAGTGCAGGCTTGCGAACACAGCGGCGCCGAGGCCCTCAAGGGAAACAACAGCAACGTCATCAAGGTTACACTCAAGCCGGGCGTGGAGGTCGATATCGGCAGGCTGGAGCGAAACTTCTACACCAGTTCCAGTTGCGGAGTGTGCGGCAAGGCTTCGCTGGAGGCGCTGGAAACCATCGGCGCCCTGGCCGCCGCTGACGGCGGTTTCACCATCAGCGCCGGAACCCTGCATCGTTTGACCGGCGAACTGGCCGGTAGCCAGACCTGGTTCCGGCAAACCGGGGGCCTGCACGCCGCCGCCCTGTTTGATGAAAACGGCGCCAGCTTGTGCCTGCGCGAGGATGTGGGCCGGCACAACGCCATGGACAAGGTTTGCGGGTACCGGCTGCTGCAGTCCCAGCGGCGCAAGTTGGGCGTGTTTGTAAGCGGTAGGGCCAGTTTTGAACTGATGCAGAAAGCACTGATGTCGGGTTTGCCGCTACTCGCGGCGGTCGGCGCACCCTCCAGCCTTGCGGTGCAATTCGCTATCGAGTACAACCTGACCCTGGTGGGTTTCATGCGGGACCACCACTTCAATATCTACGCTGGGGAAAAACGCATCGCACTGCAATGACTGACCACATCAACACGGAGAGTGAGGAGATCGCCCGCTCTCTGCAACACCTGGAAGGCCCCCTGTTGCCTGTGTTGCACTCCATTCAGGATCGTTTCGGTTACATTCCCTCCGAATCGGTAGCCGTGGTCGCCGGGGTCTTGAACCTGTCACGCGCCGAGGTGCACGGCGTGATCAGTTTTTACCATGATTTTCGCCAACAACCGTGCGGGCGCCGGGTGGTATCCATCTGTCGGGCCGAGGCCTGCCAGGCAGTGGGTGGCGCGGCTTTGGCCGAACACGCCCGTCACTCCCTGGGAATTGATTTCGAAGAGACCAGCACCGATCGCTCGGTCAGCCTGCGCTCCGTGTATTGCCTCGGCTTGTGCGCCTGCGGCCCGGCGCTGTGCATTGATGATCAACTGCACGGGCGGGTGAGTTGTGCGGCTTTTGACGCACTGATGTCCGAGTAAGCATTCGTATCCATATTCCTTCTGATCCCGGCGCCCGCGCCCTCGGCGCGGACCAGGTGGCCGCCGCCGTGACTGCATTGCCGGCGGATGTGGAGATGATTCGCAACGGTTCGCGCGGCCTGTACTGGCTGGAACCCCTGCTGGAAGTGGAAACCGATTCCGGGCGGCTCGGTTTCGGACCGGTGACAAGCGCCGATGTGCCATCGATTTTCACCGCTGACGGGTTCGACGAGCAGCATCAAAAGTGCGTGGGCCCGGTAGATGAACTCCCCTGGCTGGCCAACCAGCAGCGCTTCACCATGGCGCGCTGCGGAATCATCGAACCCTTGAGCCTGGACCAGTACCGGCATCATGGGGGCTTTGCGGGGCTGGCCAATGCCCGCAGCATGAGCCCCCGGCAGATCGTTGATTGTGTGACCGATTCCGGCCTCAGGGGACGAGGTGGAGCAGCTTTTCCCACCGGTATCAAATGGCGGACCGTTTTGGAATCCGCCGGGGATACCAAATACGTGGTGTGCAATGCCGACGAGGGCGACTCCGGCACCTTCGCCGACCGCATGCTCATGGAGTGCGACCCGTTTGTGGTGATCGAGGGTATGCTGATCGGGGCTCTGGCGGTCGGCGCCAGCCGGGGATATATCTACTGCCGTTCCGAATATCCCCAGGCCATCGATACTCTCAATCAGGCTATCGCACTGGCCGCACGGGCAGGATACCTGCAGGACTTCGAGCTGGAGGTTCGCCGCGCTGCCGGGTCTTACATCTGTGGTGAGGAAACCGCCATGCTGGAGAGCCTGGAAGGCAATCGCGGCATGGTTCGATACCGCCCGCCCCTGCCGGCCGTTGAGGGTTTGTTCGGCAAGCCGACGCTGGTCAACAACGTGGTGAGTCTGGCCGCCGTACCGGAGATCCTGGCGCAGGGGGGCGCGAGCTACAAGGCGCTGGGCTGCGCCCGTTCACGCGGCACACTGACCCTGCAATTGGCCGGCAACATCCGCCGCGGCGGTTTGATCGAAATTCCCTTCGGCGCCAGTTTGAGAACGATACTGACTGACTTTGGCGGAGGCACCCGCAGCGGGCGTCCGATCAAGGCGGTTCAGGCCGGCGGTCCCTTGGGCGCTTACATTCCACCCGAGCAGTTTGACACGGCACTGGACTACGAAGCCTTCCAGGCCATCGGCGCGATGCTGGGTCACGGCGGGCTGGTGGTCTTTGACGACACTGCCGACCTGGGACAGATGGCACGGTTCGCCATGCATTTCTGCGCCGAGGAGTCCTGCGGAAAATGCACTCCCTGCCGCATCGGAGCGGTGCGCGCGGTGGAAGTCATTGACAGGATCCATGAGAATCAGGATGCTCGGGGCAACCGTATCCTGCTCAAGGACTTGTGCCAGACCATGATTGACGGTTCCCTGTGCGCCTTGGGCGGTATGGCGCCGGCGCCGGTGCTGAGCATCATGGAGCACTTCCCGGAGGAACTGTGATGAACGGGAACATGGATAATTTCTACCAGGTGGGCCGGGAGCATGATTACGGCACACCCCCCGCGGACAGTGAAAACAGCGTCTCCCTCAGCATTGATGGCGCCCGTATCACCGTGCCCGAGGGCACTTCGGTACTGCGCGCCGCGGCCCTGGCCGGCCGCCAGATTCCCAAACTGTGCGCCGTGGAAGACCTCAGCGCCTTTGGCTCATGCCGACTGTGCCTGGTGGAAATTGAAGGCCGGTCCGGCTACCCCGCTGCCTGCACCACCCTGGTGGCGGAAGGTATGGCCATTGCCACCCAAACCCCGCGTCTGGCGGAATTGCGCCGCAACGTGATGGAACTGTATATCTCCGACCATCCACTGGATTGCCTCACCTGTCCCGCAAACGGTGATTGCGAACTTCAGGATACCGCCGGCGCGGTCGGCCTGCGCGAAGTTCGCTACGGCTACCAGGGCGCCAATCATCTGGCTGCCGAAACCGATGCAAGTTCACCCTACTTCAGTTTCGACCCGTCCCGCTGCATCGTCTGCTCCCGCTGTGTGCGCGCTTGTGATGAACAACAGGGGACTTTCGCCCTCACCGTGGACGGCCGCGGTTTCGACTCCAAAATTGCCGCCAGCCAGGACCAGCCGTTCCTTGATTCTGAGTGCGTTTCCTGCGGCGCCTGCGTCAAGGCCTGCCCCACCGCGACCCTCACCGAAAAAAGCGTCATTGAACTGGGCCAGCCTGACCGCGCCGTGATCACAACCTGCGCCTATTGCGGGGTGGGCTGTTCCTTTCGGGCTGAAATGCAGGGTGACCAGTTGGTGCGCATGGTGCCCAACAGGGACGGACACGCCAATCATGGGCATTCCTGTGTCAAGGGGCGCTTCGCCTTTGGTTATGCCAACCACCCGGACCGAATCACACAACCCATGATTCGCGAGTCCATCGATCAGGCCTGGCAGGCAGTGAGTTGGGAGCAGGCCATCGCCCACGCCGCCGCCAGGCTCAAGACCATTCAGAACCACTACGGCCCCAAGGCAGTCGGCGCCATCAGTTCCTCACGCTGTACCAATGAGGAAGTGTACGTAGTGCAAAAAATGGTGCGCACCGCTTTTGGCAACAACAACGTGGATACCTGCGCCCGGGTCTGCCATTCACCCACCGGCTACGGTTTGAAGACAACGCTCGGGCAATCTTCCGGCACCCAGACCTTCGACTCGGTGATGGCGGCAGATGTCATCATCGTGATCGGCGCCAACCCTACCAGCGCCCACCCGGTGTTTGCCTCACAGATGAAGCGGCGTTTGCGCCAGGGCGCCAAACTGATCGTGGCCGACCCACGCCGTATCGATCTGGTGGAATCACCCCACACCCGGGCCGACTTCCACTTGCAATTGCAGCCGGGAACCAACGTGGCGCTGATCAACGCCCTCTCCCACACAGTGATTAGCGAGGGGCTGGAAGATACTGACTTCGTCGCCAGCCGTTGTGACACGGAAGCCTATCGGACCTGGCGTGAGTTTATCAGCGCTGAGCGCAACTCCCCGGAAGCGATGCAGGGGATTACCGGTGTGCCGGCGGAGCAGGTTCGCGCCGCGGCGCGCCTGTATGCCGGCGCCGGCAACGGCGCCATCTACTACGGACTGGGCGTTACCGAACACAGCCAGGGCTCCACTATGGTCATGGGCATCGCCAACCTGGCCATGGCGACCGGAAATTTTGGCCGCGCCGGGGTCGGGGTGAACCCCCTGCGCGGTCAGAACAATGTCCAGGGCAGTTGCGACATGGGCAGCTTTCCCCATGAGTTGCCGGGCTATCGCCACTTGTCGGACCGGCAAACCCGCCAGCAATTCGAGCAGGACTGGCAGGTCGTTATCGACCCGCAACCGGGTTACCGCATTCCCAACATGTTTGATGCCGCCATCAATGGTGAATTCATGGGCCTGTACATCCAGGGCGAGGACCTGGCCCAGTCCGACCCAGACACCCAGCATGTACACGCCGCCCTTGGCGCCATGGAGTGCGTGATCGTGCAGGATCTGTTCCTCAACGAGACCGCCAAGTTTGCCCACGTTTTCCTGCCCGGCTCCTCTTTCCTGGAAAAGGACGGTACCTATACCAATGCCGAACGCCGTATCTCGCCGGTGCGCCAGGTGATGCCGCCCCTGTCCGGTATGGCTGAGTGGGAAATTACCTGCGCGCTTTCAACTGCCATGGGATACCCCATGCACTACGCTCATCCCAGCCAGATCATGGATGAAGTCGCCCGCCTCACTCCCAGCTTCGCCGGCGTCAGCTACGCCAGGCTGGAGCAACAAGGTTCTCTGCAATGGCCCTGCAATGAGACCAGCCCCAACGGCACCACCTTCATGCATGTGGATGAATTCGCACGGGGCAAGGGCTTGTTCGTACCCACGCCCTACGTGGAAACCGACGAACGCAGCAACAGCCGCTATCCCCTGCTGTTGACCACCGGCCGGGTCCTCTCTCAATACAATGTGGGCGCACAAACCCGCCGAACGCCCAACCAGCAATACCATGTCGAAGACCGCATCGAAATCCATCCCAGCGACGCGGAAGTACGTGGTATTACCGACGGTAGTTGGGTTGGCGTAAAGAGCCGGGCAGGTGAAACCGTACTTCGCGCCGAGCTCACCGAGCGGGTACAGCCGGGTGTGCTGTACACCACGTTTCATCATCCGCAATCCGGCGCCAACGTGGTGACTACCGAGAATTCCGACTGGGCCACCAACTGCCCCGAGTACAAGGTGACCGCTGTGCAGGCCTACCCGGTCAATCAACCCTCCGCCTGGCAGGCATTGTTTCAGCAGCAGGCCAAGCAGCAAGAGGAATTGTTGCCAAGTGTCCTGCCCGGCTGATTCGCATGAATTCAGCACGCCTTGCCGCAGCGGATGCTGCAGGCTCTGAATCCATGCCAACCAGCAGGACAGGACACAAGTGACCGTCAATATCGACAAGCTCAGGAAGATGGCTGAGCAGATCACGGCCAATATGGCCTATACCGATGACCAGACCGTGGTCGCCTCCAAGGTGGCCGATCACCTCAATCGGTTCTGGGACCCACGCATGAAGGCCGCGCTGCGGGACTACGCCAGCGCACACTCCGCAGAGCTGAGCCCCGCCCTGCGGAAAGCCGTCATGCAACTTGATGTCTGACTTCGGAAGTCTCGCGCTGCTGCCGACAGGCCTGGTAGTGATACTGGCCCTGTGGTCCCGCCGCAGTATTGAATCACTGCTGGCGGGCTCGCTGCTGGGAGCTTTCATGCTGGCGCCGCACAACCCGCTGGGACTGTTGGCGGACCATTCTCTGGCGGTGATGATGAACGAGACCGTGGCCTGGATTATCCTGGTTTGCGGGTTCATGGGCAGTTTGATTGCCCTTTTCATCAGAACCGGGGCTGTCAGCGCCTTCAGCACCGCGCTTGGCGCACGGCTCAAGAACCGCCGCCAGGCGCTGATGGCCACCTGGGTACTGGGCATTTCCCTGTTTGTTGACGACTACCTGAACTCGCTGGCGGTGGGTGCGGCCATGCGCAAGGTCTGCGACTCCTGGCGCAGTTCCCGTGAAATGTTGGCCTATGTGGTTGATTCCACCGCGGCTCCCATCAGTGTAATCATTCCTGTTTCCACCTGGGCGGTATTCTTTGCCGCCCTGCTTGAAGACGGCGGCCTGGTCACGGACGGAGCGGGAATCCGGGCCTATATCGACGCCATTCCCTATATGTTCTACCCCTGGCTCGCCATCCTCACGGTACCACTGGTGATTCAGGGTCATATCCCCCTGTTCGGGGCGCTGCGGCGAGCGGAAGCCCGGGCAGCGCAATCCGCGCAGGGGCTGAAAGAGGCTGAAGGCACGGTAGGGGCGGCGCATGCGCCGCCCGGAGCGCCGCCCGGAGCAAGCACCGCCAGCGGCTGGCAGTTCGGTGCAATGATGCTGCTGTTGGTGGCTTCCACCTGGTATTTCGATCTCGATTTTCTGAAGGGTATCTATCTGACCCTGGCGGTGTACCTGGTGCTGATTATTTGTCAGCGTGGTCTGAGCATCGCACAGTGCTTTGACACCATGCTGGAGGGCTTCAAAACCATGCTGCAACCACTGGCGGTGGTGGTATGCGCCTACCTGCTCAAGGGGATCAACGATCAACTGGGCCTGTCCGACTACGTAATCAACAGCATCGGCCCCTACCTCAGCGCCACCTCCCTGCCGGTCGCCCTGTTCGTTTCCATGGCGGTGGTGTCCTTTGCAACGGGCTCCAGTTGGGGCGTTTTTGTGATCGTGATGCCGATCATCACCTCACTTAGCCAAAACCTGGGGGCCGATATCACCCTGGTCATCGGCGCCACCTTGTCGGCGGCCACCTTCGGTAGCCATGCCTGCTTCTACAGCGATTCCACCGTACTCAGCGCCCAGGCCAGCGGCTGCAACGCCTACCAGCACGCCCTGACCCAGATTCCCTACGCGCTGTTTTCCGCCACCATCGCCGTGGCGGCGTTCTGGCTGGCGGCAATTGCCTGAGGCTAGCCGCAATTCGGTTGGAACTTGCGGGTGGAGAAATCCAGCGACACAATACCCGCTTCCTTGAACAGGAACAGAAGAGGACCAATCCAATGCATAAACCAGAAATTCACCGCGTCGTGACCGGGCATGATGAGAACGGCAAGGCGATTGTTTCAATCGATGGTGGCCTGTCGGCCGTCACCGAGGTATCCACTTTGCCCGGGGTATTTTTCCACGAGGTCTGGAACACGCAGGGCTCACCTGCGGTCATCGACGATGGACCCGACCCCACATCGACCGACATTCAAATACCGCCTCCCAAACAGGGATCCCGCATTCGTTTCGTCGATATACCACCGGAGGACAGGGAAACCCTCCAACACAGCGCCGGCCATATGCGTGACGCCTTTGAAGAGATGGGCGACTCCGCCATGTCGACCATGAATGACAATTCGCCACACCCGATGATGCACAGAACCGAAACCGTTGACTACGGCATTGTCATAGACGGTGAGATCAGCCTGGTGCTTGACGATTGTGAAGTGCCGCTGAAGGCGGGAAGCGTCGTTGTGCAGCGCGGCACCAACCACTCCTGGGCCAATCGCAGTGACCGTTATTGCCGCATGCTGTTCATCCTGATTGATGGGATTTATGAGCCGAACATCGCCAAGGCCCTGGCGCAGCGCTGATGCCGGCCGCTTCTCGGGATCAAGCTGTGGCGGGGTTGCTGTGGACGCCCTCGCCCGAGCGAATCGAGCGCAGCCGCATACGGCAGTATATGAACTGGCTGGCAAGCGAGCGCGGCCTGGTATTTGCCGACTACGAGGCGCTGCAGCGCTGGTCTGTCGAGGACATTGACTCCTTCTGGGCTACCATCTGGGCGTATTTTCAGATTGAGAGTCACAGCCCGTATAGCGCCGTTTTGGGCCGGCGAACCATGCCCGGCGCAGAATGGTTTCCCGGCGCCAGCCTGAACATCGTTGAGCAGATCCTGCGCCACGAGACGAGCGCGTACCCGGCCGTTCGCCATGCCTCGGAAACCGCCGGTGTTGAGGAATTGTCCTGGGCCGAACTGCGGCAACAGACAGCGTCTGTGGCCGCACATCTGCGCAATCTGGGCGTAAAGAGCGGAGATAGAGTAGCCGCCTATTCGACCAATACACCGGAAACCATCGTCGCCTTCCTCGCCGTCGCCAGCATCGGCGCCATCTGGTCCCTGTGTTCACCCGATATGGGTATGAATTCGATCCTTGACCGTTTTCGGCAAATCGAGCCTGTCGCCTTGTTTGCGGTATCCAGCAACACATTTCAAGGCAAGATGCACGACAGAACCGGGTTTGTCAGCGACTTGATTGCCACCCTGCCCTCTGTACGGCATTTGATTCACCTGCCGCCAAATTCGCCCGACCCGGCTGATAATCGTGTTTCCGGTGTGTACTGGCAGGAAATTCTCAATCACCCGGCGGAATTGAAAGTTGCTGCAGTCCCATTCGACCATCCCCTGTGGATTCTGTATTCCTCAGGCACCACCGGATTGCCGAAGCCGATCGTCCACGGCCATGGCGGCATTACTCTCGAGTTTGTCAAGTCGATGGGCATACACCATGACTTGGGGCCGGGCGATGTTTTTTCCTGGTATACCAGTTGCGCCTGGGTAATGTGGAACATCCAAATTGGCGCCCTGACCTGCGGCGCGACTCTTGCCGTTTATGACGGCAGCCCGGCGTTTCCCGATTTGGGCGCATTGTGGAAATTCGCCGGTGCGGCAAAAGTTACCGCACTCGGTAACGGCGCTGCTTTTTACGGGAATTGCATGAAGGCAGGCATAAAACCACAAGAGGCCGCGGACCTGTCAGGGCTGAAGTCCATCGGCTCAACCGGCTCCCCCCTTTCCGAGGATGCCTATCGCTGGATTTATGCGGAATTGGGCCCCGATATCTGGCTTGCGCCGATATCCGGAGGCACCGATTTGAGCAGCGCTTTCGTTGGAGGATGCGCGCTATTGCCTGTCTACAGCGGTGAAATGCAATGTTGCTACCTCGGTTGCGATATTCAGGTTTTCGATGAGGAAGGGAATTCCCTGTTGGGCGCCGTCGGAGAACTGGTGTGCGCCAAGCCATTACCTTCCATGCCCCTGTACTTCTGGAACGACCAGGGCGGAACCCGCTACCGGGACAGTTATTTCGATGTCTACCCCGGCATTTGGCGGCACGGTGACTGGATGAGCATTACGCCACGGGGAGGGGTGATCATCTACGGCCGCTCCGATGCGACCATAAACCGCCATGGCGTGCGCATGGGCACCGCGGAGATTTACCAGGCGGTTGAGGCGCAGCCGGAGGTTCTGGACAGCCTGATTATTGATCTCGAATACCTTGGCCGGGGCAGTTATATGCCCTTGTTCGTGGTGCTGAGCGAGGGTGAAGTGCTGGAAGATTCCCTGAAGCAGCAGATTAATAACAACATCCGCGAGAGTGTATCACCGCGTTTTCTACCCAATGAGATTTTTCAGGTTGAGCAGGTGCCAAGAACTCTGTCCGGGAAGAAACTGGAAATCCCGATCCGGAAAATACTGTTGGGTCAGCCGGCGGACACAGTCGCCAATCCCGACACGATCGCCAATCCCGAATCCATCGCGTGGTACGTAAATTTCGCGGAACAGCTTGTGCAACCGGATTGAGTCTGTACCCGGTTTGGAAAAGTCTACTCTCAATCAGCAGAAATAAAGGGGAATACCCCACATGCAAAGCCCTACCCCCAAGATGAACGTGGCAAAAGAAGGGCCTGTCGGTTGGATGGTTTTTAACCAGCCGAAAAAACGCCATCATTCAACTGAGCCTCGAACCGGAACATCGCGATCTTGCCGCCTGCGAGGCCGCTATCGAGGCCTGTTTTGACAGCGCAGATTATGTGGAAGGACGCACGGCTTTCCTGGAAAAGCGCAAACCGGTATTCACGGGAAAGTAGCGAAACTTGCGCAGCCCAGCGCAACTCCATGGAACGGAGCGGAATCTAAAACAGACCATTGGAATTTCTGGAAAAGCGCGGTGACGGCTGCACCAGCCGCCACTGCTCTACAATTTGCTGGTCACGCACCCGAAACAGGTCGGCTGCCGCCAGTTCCGGTATATCCTCCTCGGGAATTTGCGCGAGCTTGCCGAGCACCCACACCAGGTCGTTCTGGGCCAGGGCCATGACCACCACTGGCGCGGCGCCGCGCCGCCGGGACCTGCCCAGCAGTTCGAGCCAGGCTTGCCTGCCAGGCGCCATGCCAGGCGCGTGCAGCACGAATTCCGGGTCGAGGTAAGCCGCCAGTTCCGAGGGCTCCGCCCCGCCGCCCAGTTGTGTCAGATAGCTCAGCACCAGGGTTTTATTGGCCTCTGACTGTTGAACGGTGGCTGTGTACGGCGTTGCGAAACCTGGCCGGTCCCCGCTCAGCGCGCCACCCGAGGGGTGCTGTGCGGGAATCAGGTCCAGCGGCCTCGGCACCACCAGGCTGAACAACAGGTTCTCCGCCAGACCTGCCGCTATGGGCTGTACGAAATTCCACTGTTCCGCCAATTGGCCCAGATCGTCAAAACGAAGCACGTCGAAATTGACAGTGGCAAGGGGCCCCAACTTTCCCATCCGGTGAATCACGGCACGGTCCCCGTCAACCAGGACATGGGCGGTACCCGCCATCAGGTTTACTCCGCCACCCCGGGGTGCGGCATCTGCGCCACTGATGCTCAGCAATCCGTCACGGCCGCCTTCCAACATGGGATTGTGCTGAATGAAATCTTCCGCCAACAACTCCCGCAAACGCTTCTGGTCCAGCGAATACAGGGCTTCGGCCGAGGTGGCTACCCGCTCTGCGGTCAGCCTGGCTCGCGAATCGGCGGCAGTAGCGGCCACATGTTCCAGCCATTTTGCAAATTCCGGGTAATCTGCGGCGTGGGGCGACTGGGGTCCGGAGCCGGGGGAGCAGGCGCCAGCCAGCAACAACAGCAGGCTTATGGCCGCAACTTTCAAGCGGGCGGGCACGACTCAGAATTCTCTTAGCCGCAAGTTGCGAAAGCGTACCGTGCCGCTCTGCCAGCGTTGCAGGGCAATGAAACCCACGGCAGTCTCCGCATCATCCAGTACCGCGGTAAGCTCACCATTGACGCGCAACTCAAGCCGCCGGTCCCGGGCCAGGACCAGCAAGGTATTCCACCGCCCCAGTGTAGTCACGTGCCGCAGAGGCGGCATGACATGCAGGACGATCGCGCCGGTCCGCGCCTGCGGATTGGGATGTTCATCCCAGATATTGAGTTCATAACAGGTCTCGGGGTGAATTCTGGCGCGCTCCCGGCAACGGATAAAAACACCCGAGTTGGTTGCTGCGTCTACCTGGAATTCCAGGCTCAATTCAAAGTTAGCGTACTGCGCCAGGGTGGTGAGAAAGCCATCACCCAGGCCTGCGCCAACGATTTCCGCGTTCTCCACTGTCCAACTGGCCGCGCCGATTGGTTCCCAGCCATGCAGGCTGACGTCGTCAAACAGCGGCTCCGGCGGGGAACAGGCTGCCAACAGGAATGCCGTAACTACCAACCACAGCATATTGTTTCGCTCCTCCATGCCGTACGCCGCTACTGAAACCGAGTCACTATCTGCCCATTTCGAATTGCCACGGCGTGTATAATGGCACATTTTCAAGGAGTAACAGAATGACTCCAGCAAGCCACGGCGAGCAAAGCACAGACGACCTTCGCATCCGTGCGATGAAAGAACTGATCTCGCCGGACCTACTCATCGACGATGTACCGGTCAGCGGCAAGGCCGCGAAAACCGTGACCTCTGCACGCCAGGGCATACACCGGATACTCACCGGGGAAGATGATCGTCTGATGATCGTGGTGGGCCCCTGCTCCATACACGATCCGGCGGCGGCGCGCGACTACGCCGATGGCCTGGTCAAGGTCGCTGAACGTGTTGCCGATCAATTGCTGGTAGTGATGCGTGTCTATTTCGAAAAACCTCGCACCACGGTTGGCTGGAAGGGGCTAATCAATGACCCGGATCTCGACAATACCTTTCAGATCAACAAGGGTCTCAACATCGCCCGCCAATTGTTGCTGGACCTGGCGGAAATGGGCCTTCCCGCCGGCACCGAATACCTCGACCTGATCAGCCCCCAATACCTTGCCGACCTGATTTCCTGGGGCGCCATCGGCGCCCGCACCACGGAAAGTCAGACCCACCGGGAACTGGCCTCGGGTCTGTCCTGTCCGGTCGGTTTCAAGAATGCCACCAACGGTGACATTCAGATCGCCATCGACGCCATCAAGTCGGCCTCTCAACCGCACCACTTCCTGTCGGTCACCAAGCAGGGGCGCTCGGCCATTTTTGAAACTGCCGGCAATGGCGACTGCCATATCATCCTGCGCGGCGGCCAGCATCCGAACTACGACATGTTTTCGGTCGATGACGCCGGCGCCATGCTCACCAAGGCGGGCCTGCCCACCCGTATCATGATCGACGCCAGCCATGCCAACAGCCGCAAGATACCGGACCGCCAGTTGGATGTGGCGCGTGACATCGCCACCCAGGTGGCCCGCGGCAATCACAGCATTTTTGGGGTCATGCTGGAAAGCAACCTGCTGGGGGGCCGCCAGGATGTGGTCAGCGGCCAGGTACTGGCCTATGGCCAAAGTATCACCGACCCCTGTATCGACTGGAACAACACCAGCGTTTTACTGGAGGAGCTGGCAGCAGCCGTGCATGACCGGCGCAAGTTGTGAGAGCCTCCCTGCACCGTATCCCCGCCCTGCTCCTGCTGCTGAGTGTACTGGCATCAGAGGGCATCGAGGGCCTGGGTTGGGGTTTGGGCATGTCGGTATTGGCCGATGCCGAGGCCAGTGTACTGGCTGGCCACGATGGCGATTTCGGTTGGGCCGGGTATTTCGGCACCACATTTTTTATCAGCCCCGCCACCGGGTAGGTCGGCGTGGTGCTGTCGCGGAATGAGCCCGGCCCTTACAGCGGTCTACCCTCTAGCGTCTATGCAGTACAGAGCCTGGCTTTCGCTGGCTTGTAGCCCCGACTCAGTTCTTGACGTAAACCCGGCGTTCTTTCAAGGAGGCCGGCACTTCCTCCAGCGGCACCAGAAACTGCTTGTACCACTGGCGCAGCCGGTTCACCGGGCCGTCGCCATCACAGAGGATGGGGTTATCGATGGTGGTCTTGTCCTGCCAGATAGCCAGATCGGCAAAAACCCCTTGCTGGTTCTCATCGATAAATTGATTGACGAAGGCGATCTGAGCCGCCGGGTCTCCCTTCGTCTCGGGCGGCGCGGGATACTTGAAACCGGCCAGGAATTCGAAACCCTCCATGCTGGTGGGCACATTCATAACCAGTGACATGAAGCGCGATTCAGCGCCATCGGGCAGGTATTGCCGCAAGCGGTGCAACATGTACCCAGGCCCGTGATAGGTAGCTTCCGACTCCATGCGGCCCATGGCCGAGCGGCCATCCATGAGTTGGGTATATTTGTGCCCATGGCTGATATTGACGAACCTGGTGACTTCCTCGCTGCCGTGCACCGGGCCGAAATGCGCCTTGTCCGCCATATTGTCAATCAGCTCGCGGCAGTTGCTATCCACCTGCACCCGGCGGATCACCCAGGGAGTCCAGCCATCCTCAAATACTTCCTCATCCCTGGGGATACGCTGATCTTCGATGGGGCCGCCCCCATCGGGGTCATGCCAGAGAAACACCAACTGGTTTTCCCTCATCACCGGCCAGGCCCTGATCCGCGCCCGGGAGGGAATCCTGTTGGCATAAGGTATGTGGTTGCAGAAGCCGTCGGCGCCCCAACTCCAGTGGTGAAAGGGGCAAATCACCGAATCCCCCCGCACCATACTGCCGGCGCCGGCGAGATTTGCGCCCATATGAGGGCAATAGGCATCGAGAACATGAATCTCGCCGCTGTCCTGGCCCCGATACGCCACCAGCGAAGTTCCGAAATAATCCAGTTTCATCGGTGTGCTGGTGAACTCATGGTCCGCGCCGATACAAAACCAACCGCGGGGGTAGCGGTTGGGCAGGCTACCCTTGATTACATAGGGTTCAGGGAATGACTGTTTGCTTGTTTGTGCCATAACAAAAGTTCGAAAGCCGCCTTACAGACTAGATGGGGAACTATAGCCGCCACCGTTGCCAATTCAGCGGGTATCGGCACAGCAGTAATGATTGGTAACGATATTCATACCACGGTCATTGCTCCCGGCAAGCGGGGGGCCGGGTAATGCACTTTCTCGGCGGTGCGGGGTCCGGCATTGGACTACCTGGCCCCTGCGCAAGAGCGCCGGGTACTTGCCAATAACAGGGCCATGCATCATATTGATTCATTGCAACAGGACTTCCCAAGGACCCCTCATGGCCCCGAATTCCGGGCCCGGCGTACCGGACAACCCCTACGCCTCGCCAAAAGCCGCCTATTACGCCCTCGGCCTGTTGACTGTTGTCTACAGTTTCAACTTCATCGACCGCCAGTTGTTGGCCATTTTGCAGGAATCCATCAAGGCCGATTTAGGCCTCTCCGACAGCCAACTGGGCCTGCTCACGGGTTTCGCTTTTGCCGTATTTTATGTCACCGCCGGTATTCCCATCGCCCGCTGGGCCGACCACTCCAATCGGCGCAATATTGTTGCCCTGGCTCTGTTTCTGTGGAGCTTCATGACGGCGATCAGCGGCCTTGCGCAAAACTATATCCAGTTACTGCTGGCGCGGATTGGGGTCGGAGTCGGCGAAGCCGGCGGCAGCCCGCCTTCCCATTCCATCATCTCCGACATTTTTCCGGCCGAGAAACGCGCCAGCGCGCTGGGCTTCTATTCCACGGGAGTGAGCTTTGGCATTCTGTTCGGCTTCCTGTTCGGGGGCTGGCTCAACGAATTCTTCGGCTGGCGGGTGGCCTTCTTTGTAGTGGGAGTTCCCGGCATTGCACTGGCAGTGCTGGTTCGCTTTTCATTGCGGGAGCCGCTGCGCGGTATGGCGGAGCAACGCACCGTATCCAGCGGAACGGTCACCATCCGGCAGGTTATCAAGCTGTTGTGGAGCAGGATATCTTTCCGCCACCTGGCCCTGGCAGCGGCCCTGAACGCCTTTGTAGGCTACAGCGTCGGTAGCTGGTCAGCCTCTTTCTTCATCCGCAGCCACGGCATGACCACCGGCGAGTTGGGCACCTGGTTGGCCATGATCATCGGTCTATGCGGCGCTATCGGTGTGTTTTTCGGCGCACTGCTGGCGGACCGCCTGGCCCCCCGGGACAAGCGCTGGTACGTTTGGCTGCCGGCGCTGTCATGCCTTGTCATAGCGCCATTCTCGGCAGCGGTATACCTGGTGGAACAGCCCTATGTTGCACTGGCTCTCCTGGTCGTACCCGGCATGTTGCACAACGTCTATCTCGGTAGCTCCCTGGCCGTTACCCACGGTATGGTGGGGCTGCGCATGCGCGCTGTGTCTTCCGCCATCCTGTTTTTCATCATCAATATCATCGGCCTGGGGGCCGGCCCCTGGAGCGTGGGCGTACTCAGTGATTACCTGACGCCCAGCCTGGGCAGTGAAGCCCTGCGCAACGCCTTGCTGCTGTTGTCTCCGCCGATCATGCTCTGGTCGGCCACCCATTTTTACCTGGCGTCGAGAACCCTGCGCCAGGACCTTGATGCGGCTCCGGAGGGGTAAATCGACTGGCGATGCAATGACCCAGGTGGCCTTTCCTTCGTAGTCGTATGAGTCTCCTTTTGTGTCTCGCACATCCGTCCATATCTAACACGAAAACCAAAGATGACTTGGGTTAATGAACAGTAAATGGGTATGCAGCTTCCAGCAGTTTAGACGGCCTCTTGCAATCTCAATACAACTCGGGAATCATCCTCTTTGCTGCAGCGTCAACTGTGTCATCTTGATCGACCCGAGAATTATCCCGATTGTCGCGCTACAGTTCGTAGCACATGGCCTCCGTGCTCAGGCAAGTACCATCTTGAATGAACACAGTTTTGTTCCTTCTATAATTGAGACTGCACTTGCCCATACAAACAAATACGATGTGAAAGGGCCTTCCTACAGGGTCGAATACATGGAAAGGAGAAGAGTCATGATGCAATGGTGGTCGGACCAAATCGAAGATGCCGACAATGGAAGTCCCAGCCATTCGAACAATAAGAAGTTTAGGATCTTAATAGGCTGCATTCACTCTAGAATTTCAGCTATCGATCCTAAAAGCGAGCAAGATTTACTTACATAAATGTCTAATCATCAAGCTGATAATGGCCATACTTAAGAAGACCAGTTTCCAACGACTCGTCCGTTCTCTGAGCAATATTATGCATGAACATCGCGTTACAGCAGAAGATATCATTGGGGCGTCGTTAGCTCGATGGTGTAAGCAGTCATTTCCTGGGCTACCCTTCTCGGAAATACCAGCCCCTCTAAACTTACAACATGCTACGGCAGTAATCGATTTTATCAATTTTATCCAGGTCTACGAGCTGCAAGAGGCAACATATTGGTTTACTTCAGCGTATGCACACCTGGTCGGAGATCAGCATCGCAAAGACTTGGCCATGTTCTTCACACCTCCGTCCCTAACCAAGCGACTGTTAGACGATTTGGCAGCCAGCGGAGTCGATTTTGCTAATCGAAGTTTTTGCGACCCCGCTTGCGGCGGCGCAGCATTCCTGACGCCCATCGCCATGAGAATGAGAAGTTTATTGCTCGCCAAAGGAGTGACGCCTGAGGAAGTGCTCAAGCATGTTCAAGCACATCTATATGGCATTGACAGGGATAAAACACTTTGCAAGCTCTCGCAACACTTCCTTCTTATGACATTACATGAAGAGGTAACCGCCACTGGCCTGATTCCACAGTTCCAAGTATTGCAAGGCGATTCATTGTTGCATTCTACGCAATTAGTAGATGCGCTGGATGTAGTTGTCTGCAATCCCCCATTTCGTAAGATGAAGGCACAGGAAGTTCAGGTGTATTTCAGTGAGTTTTCTGACATCATTGAAGGGCAACCGAATCTTTATTCACTTTTTGTGGTTCTTTGCGTTAGGTTGCTATCACAAGGCGGTATCTGCGCCCTTGTGACACCCACGAGCTTTTTGTCGGGACAATACTTTTCAAAGCTACGCACTTTTTTATTGGCCCAGTCTCAGTTGCTAAGCATCGGCATGGTAAGCGACCGACAGGGCGTTTTCATGGATGTAGAGCAGGAAACCGCGCTGACACTAGTGAAACGTAAAGACAATGAACATTCTCGGCCATCAGTCACTGATGTGTGTGTGGTATCTCCAGACGGCGAATACGTGTACGTTGGCCAATGCTCATTGCCCAGCTCTGGCTCGGCTTGGCCAATTCCACGAACGGAAAGCGATATTCCGCTGTTACGGAGCGCAGCGAAGTCAGGGGTTACTCTTGCTGAATACGGTTATTCAATTCGAATTGGTGCTTTCGTATGGAATCGAGACCATCGCCCTACATACGTTTCGGCCAAATGCGCAGCTAGAGCAAAGGGTGAATCGGCAATCCCATTGATATGGTCCAGCGACATCGCAGGCGACGGAAGCTTGAGGTTTAATGGTTACCCCAAAGACAACATGGAGCCTTGCTTTGTGAACCTAGGCTCAAAGTCACACCGATCGATAGTCAAGAACCCTAGTGTAATATTACAGCGAGTAACATCGAATGATCAGTCAAGAAGACTAATCGCAGCCAATGTCCCGGATGAGATATTCAACACTTATGGTGGATTTGTCGGCGAAAACCACATTGTCATAATAGAACAGGTGGTGCCAATGCCAGTACTTCCTCCAGCTCAACTCACACAGTTATTGGGGACTCCAACAGTTGACCGCTGTTTCCGGTGCATCTCAGGCGCAACCAACGTGTCGGCTTTTGAACTCAAGCAATTACGCCTTCCAAATCCAAGTCGGTTGAAGAAATATTTGACCGAAGGTCACAACATAGCCGAGGCTGCGAAACGCGCCTTAGAGACCTAGTAATTTTTCTAGCTAAGCAACTACATAAATCAGGACGAGACATGGCGTATAAGGACAAATTTAAAGATCTACAGGAGGCAGAGCAAAAACGGAGTGAGGCAAAGAAAAAAGCATTGGCCCGCTTTGCCGCACGTAAAAAACCAAAATCATCGACAGTGCGAAAATCAACGAAGATACGAATCGAGAAAAAGGAAAAGATAGCCGTTACACCCCCACCTTCTGTAATGCCTCGCGTCCAGAGTTCGCTGATTGATCTATTTTGTAATGACGAGGTGCAACCCAGTACTCCTTCCAGCACTCTCGTGGAGTTGGCCGACTTATATCTGCATGCCGCTAAACATCGTACACGCCACATCGCGCTTGTGTGGCCGGCCACACTCAAAACACTCACTCTTGTGCATGCATTGGCTACTCTGGCAAGGTGGGACGAAGGGGACAAGCAGGGCGTTAGGGGGGTGCTTTTCCCGGTCAAAAGCAATGTATTTCATTTGCTAAACCATATTCAATTCAATCGTAGTGAAATACTGAATATAGCGAATAGATTAGCCGAGATTTCATCAAATGAGTTGGTTAAACGATCTCTCCCGGACAAAGACGCATACCTTTTTTCACTTAGTGATCTTAGTTTACCGAATGCTTTAGGTGTGAATTTAAACCCAACAATTGGTGAGTTACTCCCCCAATTTCTTGCTAAGCCTGGTTTTACCCATTGGGAGTCATGCACTGACCGGCTACTTTCTATCATACGCACTAAGTTGCTAAAACGATCTCATGCTAAGGCTCTAAGAAAGTTAAGCTGCGCTGTCATTGGCAACCCTGAGACTGCTCCAGATGCACTTTTTGCGCTCGACGGACGAATGTCAAAAGAAGAGTTGCGGCAAGCTCTCGTTGCTATTGGACAACCGGAGGTGGTATTAATTTACGCAACTATTGCAATCCGTGCTGAAGCGCTTAGTTGGAGGGGGCGAATTGCCAGTTTTTGTATGATGATAGAGGAAGTCTATCACTCAAACCCTCCGGGTGTTGTTATCGTCACTGACGAGCCACACGCCGCTTACAAACTAAAGAATGAGCTCTGGAAGCGCAACAAAAAGCGCCCCCAAGATAAACACTGGAGAACCCCCCACGAATTCAAAGTATGCGGCTTTCCGAACACAGTGGGATTTGCCGGTTTATTAGCGGAAGGTGTGCACGAAACACTTCACCCGATGCCCCGCGAGTTTGACGTTTTCGTTGTCGATGCTGATGTTGCGAAAGTCACCAAGAAGCTGATGAGAATCGCCAATTCTGTTCCAGGGGGTAGGGAAAAGGCCAAGCCCTTGACAGATGCGGCAACCTACTTGTCTCGTATAGCTGCCTTGCCCTGTGGCATACAAGAACTAACCGACTACTTGTCGGGATCGGATGTGGCAGAGTTCACTAGGGCCGCTTTTGACTGGCCCATGCATGTTGGTGCTATTCATGAGTTTGACCGAAACGTAGGCGTTGGTGAAAACCGTCCTGCATTGTTAGAAAGTGTAGAAAGAGGCTCTCGGCTGATTGAAAACTACTATCAAGCAACACCATTTGCCCATAAGTTAACCGAGCTAGTAGCGAACGTCTCCGCAGGAAAAAGACGAAAAATTGCCATCGTATTTACGAATGCATTGTATCGGCGTCTCGCAGAACGTTTTCTGGCAGAGTACGATCAATACCCCGGTGGAATAACCTACGATACTTTCAGTAACAGGGTTCACCTCATTACCTCAACAAGTCTTAAAGAGCACATCGACACGCTTGAAGGTTCAGCTCTTGTTTTTGCAGGTCTGAACCAAGATTGTCTGCAGTTGATTATCACAGATAATCGTGTCCCGGCCCACTCGGTCATCTTGCTTACTCAACGTACTGCGCAGTTTCTGAGGGGTTCGCTTAAGCCTATTATTGAAAATTTCGATGAGTTTAAATCTTTCAAACCACGTATAGAATCTATTCTTCGTCAATTAAAGGATCTTCCCGAAGACTCATCAGTGCTGTCTACTGGTGATTATGCCTTGCCCACGTTTCGCATTGAACTGTCGTCGAATATGAGTTCCAATGATAACTACATTGCTCCCGGTTCTTGGGCAATCCATCTTGATAGTGGCGTTACCCAGTATCGTCGGGATAGTAGTGAAGTTTATATCTATGACCCTGCATCGCAGCATTCATCCGAAAACGGGTTCAAAATCTGCCAAGTTAAGTCTCTGGAAGTGGGCAACAAGCTTTTCGTTATGTCGGCCGAGCTACGTGAAATGGTAGAGCAGACCCTACGTGATGCTGGAGTACCCATTCAGTCAGACAAGACTTTCGAGGCAGCGCTCCGTAGCTACCATGAGCAAGTCCAAAAGCGCTTTGCTGAAAGGTTCTCGGGAAGAAAGATATCCGACAAGGTTAGAGAGTTGCGAAGGGAAATACTTGCCTCCTATCCCCTAATGGAAGCGGATCTTCCCAAGGAACAGGCGATGCGAAAGTGGATTGATTTGGGCGAGTCGCCAAACACGCCCTTCGAAAGGCTTCGGCCTCAGGCCCCACAGCGCGAGGCAGTTTTCAAGGCTTTTGCCGAGGTTTTGGGCTTTTCTCCGCTGGAAGCCGCATACCAATGGCAGCGGTGCATCATGGCCGTACGCACTTCACGGCGCCTAGATGGGCGCCACATCTCAGATATCTACGCTTATATGCTGTTGCAGCCAGAATCGGCCATGGCCAACTCAAACATCAAACGACAGACCCTAACCATACTATTCGATAATGCGCGTGAAAACGTGGCAACCATCGAACGGGTCATCCCTGCTAGGGAACCGCTTATATGAGCCACACTACCCTCCGTGCAAACCCTGCTGCTATTCCTTCCACATTGAAGGAAGCGGTTGTCGATAGCATTTTGAACCTAACATATGCCCAAGTGAGTGGCCAGGGCTCCATGGGGCAGTACCTGTTTGGAGCCCGCCCCCGGGCGCTGTTGAATTCAGGCTTTCTCCTGCCGCAGCGCAGTCCATCTGGCGACGACGAGGTCACTTCGCCGATATGGGTTTCATCACACGGATTGCAGTTACAACTCAACACAGCATCGCCCTCGGTGGTAACAATTCAGCCGCGTCTTTCACTCTATTTGCGTGTTCTACCCCATGAAGAGGACCTTAAACGTCCCAACTGCCGGCCAGTCTTCATACTACGACAAGCCGTGATTGATGAACTCAAGGCCGAGCGGAACATTCTCCTCGACGAAAAGTGGAATAAGGTCAAAGGGTCGTACACTTCCAAGTGGAAGCATCCGGGATGGTCCGAGATTCGCAAGAAGGTTGTAGATGAAGTTTATGCCGCCAAGGGAATCCCGAGGCATCTACTAACCTCTGACTTACCTCAGGAAGCCACTGAGACAGACACAGAGGCTGAAGGGGATACTGCAGCCTATTCGGTCAGAGAGGCCTTTCCCGTTAATGTTCCCGGAACTCTCTCCATTAAGGACGAACACTTTGAACCTCTAGCCGTTCCCCACAAATGGATGCGGCTGGAGGTCGAGCTTCCTGTGCTCGAACTAGATACCACCAAATCCTTAATCCAACTCCTGCATGAGGTTGATATCCATGCCGCGAGTATGAACGAAGCTATCGTCAAACGGCTTGAAGAGTGGGTTCTAAGCGATGATCCGAAGACAGGAGGTAAGACTTGGGGATATCGCCACCGGCTAACCATACCAGCCAGCCAGTACACGAACTGGGCAGATTTTCTCGACAAAGCCCGCAAGTCTGACTTGCCAGTTGCGCTCCCTAATATTCAACTTAAATGGGACCTTCAGCTTAATGATGATTGGCTGGACAGGTCGAGGCGCAACCTGTTTATCGCGCTGGAGAATGTTAGCCAAGCACCCCGACAGCATGTGGACGAGACCGAAGAGGCTGTGTTCCTCGTGTCGTTGCGTGTGCAATTGCCATCGGTTCTTCACCACCCGCTGAAGCTCGAGCGCATCGAACCTTCGTATCGATACAACAAGTACCTGACCTATCCGGCAATGGGGCACAACTGCGGAGTTCTTTGCATCGAGTCGCAACCCGAACTGGTGGTTCTGGAGACCACTTGGACGCCGCGCTACACCCAGCCGCGCATCGTGCCTACCGGCGCGAATGGGGTTCAACGGAATGTACGGTTGCTCGCGCAGCCCGATGGTCTCGATGGTATAGCGCCATTCTTGCCCGCCATGCAAGCGTGGATTGCTGCGCTGCCTAGGCAGGTGAATCCGACGGAGGGGCTCTACTCCTCTGACAACGAAGGCACCGCACGCGAAACCAAGGCCTTCGATTTGGATATTGCCAAGTGGACAGCTGAGATGAACTCTATCGCAGCTGGACTGGAGTGTCTGCGGGAGTCCAAAGCAGCATGGCAGGAACGAGGGCAACAGAATAATCCAAAAGCTGTCGTCTACGAAGCTTGGCTCGCCATGAACGAAGCCATGGCAGATTTTATGCAGTCGCGGTTCAAGCATGACAACAACGAGTGGCACCTGTTCCAACTGGCCTTTATTATCGCAAACATCCCGGCACTGGCCTCCCGCATTCCAGAGTTCAGCCATTTCTACGACGAACTTCGCGACGATGCCGTCACCCTTCTGTACTTTGCCACTGGCGGCGGCAAGTCTGAGGCCTTTTTTGGCTTACTCGTTTTCAACCTGATGCTCGACCGCCTGCGCGGAAAGCATCGAGGGGTTACAGCATTGATTCGTTATCCATTGCGTCTGCTTACGATTCAGCAGGCGCAGCGTTGTGCACGCGTGCTCGCATGGGCAGAACGCGTGCGTCGGCGTTATGAATATGATGGCGACGAGTTGTCCATAGGCTTTTGGGTCGGCAGTGGCGGCTCGCCAAACCGCCACAACGCAAAGGGCGTCAAAAGCATCCCGCAAATCACGACTGCGCCGCCACGACTGGCGAACGAGAACGCACTTCGAGAGGGCGACAAGAAGTACTCAGCTGCGTTGCGCGCTTGGCGCAAGCTTCCCAATTGTCCGTTTTGCCAAAATGAGATCGCTCTACGTCTATTTGTCGAGCATGGTGACCAGACACTTGGGCACGTATGTACTGACTTTGAGTGCGATTCTAATCAGGGGCAGTGGAGGCCTCTCCCATTCTACATCGTCGACGAAGACATCTATGATCTTGCGCCGTCAGTACTGCTCGGCACTGTCGACAAACTTGCGCTCATTGGTCACTCTAGCTGGACCATCCGTCGCATCTACGGAATGTTTGGAGCCGCACCATGGGTTAAACCTGCGAACGGTCGGCTTTACATTCCCAAG
Organism: Halieaceae bacterium; assembly: GCA_026710905.1. Lineage (GTDB taxonomy): Bacteria > Pseudomonadota > Gammaproteobacteria > Pseudomonadales > Halieaceae > JAPOQD01. The sequence continues at coordinate 2,463 of JAPOQD010000142.1, read as the reverse complement.
AAAAGAGAGCTGGTTGCAAGCCCAAAGAGTAAAGGCATGGAGGGCGTCTACCCCTCCTACAAATCGGGGCTGAGAATCTTTCATGACCCCTTTCCCAGCCTCACCATTCAGGATGAGGCTCACTTACTTGATGAGTCGTTGGGCACCTTCGCGGGTCTTTTCGAATCGACGCTAGATGCAATTTTTGAATACTTTGCCAAACCACTGAACGAGTTTATTTCAGTTGACCAGCAGGGACGACGACGGCGCGCCAAGATCATCGCCGCATCTGCGACGGTTTCCGATCCAGATCGACAACTTGAGCACTTGTACCAGCGCTCAATTCCGGCGACGCAGTTCCCTGAACCTGGCCCATCGCTGTATAAGTCTTTCTACGCAAAGCCTGCGGAGGCCGCAGCTGAGGAGACTGCACGGTGCGCCAACCCTAACCTCGAAGTGGCCAGCCGACAGGCGCGTGTGTACACGGCTTTCATGACTAATGGTAAGCCCCACACCTCGACAAGTGTGGCGGTTCTCTCAGGGTTCCACTTTATCATTACCCACCTGTTCGATAGCCTTGTTAGTGGCGACGACCAACAGTTCGAGGTGGTGCGGCAGCAACTCGCCGACCACATCTCTCCGGGGCCACTACAGGCGCTGCACAGGCGGGTACTACTAGCGTCCAACGCTTCAGACCTCGCAACACTCATCGACTTGCACCGAATCGCACTAACCTATGTGACTAACAAAAAGGGTGGCGACCAAATCATGGCCGCTGAGGCAGAGGAAACACGCAAACGTCACCTCAACCAAAACATCGAGCTGGCTGGGCTCGACACGCGGCTTATTACCGGCTCAGTGGAGCAAGGCGAAATACAGGAGGTCGTGGAAACTGCGCAACTACGCGTTGATCCAGGACAGCCATTACCGACCATCCGCGAGCAATTACGCTCCGTGATAGCCACATCGGCAATCTCTCACGGCGTTGATGTCGATGAGTTCAACTCGATGTTCTTCGCCGGTATGCCCTCAGATATCGCCGAGTATATTCAAGCCTCGTCGCGCGTCGGGCGTATGCATATCGGCTTCGTTGTACTTCTGCCGACACCACAACGCCGTCGCGATCGCCATATTGTCCACGTCTTTGACATCTTTCACCGATTCCTTGAGCGCATGATTCAGCCCGCTGCCATTGATCGTTGGGCCGAGCGCGCCATAGAGCGTGTGTTTCCTAGCCTTTTTCAGGCGTACTTGCTTGGCGTGGTACCTAGTCGCGATTTGATACTCTTGCCCGAGAATGAAAAAAACAAGACGAAGGACTTCAGCCACATCCCGAACGTGCGGCAAGAACTCTCCGTCAGAGGCGATGCGTTCATTGACGAAATAGACAGATTTATCGAACTGGCGGTAGGCCTACGCGGAGTTTTTACGCCCGAAGGTGAAGAACACTACCGCCGTCTAATCGATCAGCGTACACGGAGCCTCATCGTGGACACCTGGAGCAGCAACGTCTGGGGTAGTGGCACGATGGGTGGCTATTTCAAGAGTCAGACAGACCTTCTGCTGAAGCCGATGACATCGCTACGAGACGTCGATCAAGGGGGCATCATTCAGGTTTCGTCCCTAGATGCGGAAGGGCGTAGACAGTCGTCAGTTGAAGTGCAGGTGGTGATGGACTTGGTTCGTCACGGTGTAGCAAACAACGACGGTGCCGATAACGCATAGACGGGAGACTGGCATGGCGACAAAGGGAACATTTCTCGCGCAGGACGACGACGAAAAAGTACTGAGTGCACCTACGATGGCGCGCTCACGTAACCAGTTGGGTTCCGCGTATGCCCCTGGAGCTTTCTTCACCTTCGAAGGAGGTCTTGGCGCATGCATATCGATTCCCGACCTCTCTGCAACCTCAGATGATGCGCCCATCAGACATGAGACCAAAGCGCAAATCATCCTTCGCCTGCAGGAAGTCTGGCAGAGCTGGTTTGCTCGCGCCTACTCAATTGGCACATCTGACCGACAAATCGACCCGCGTCAATGCCTTGATGAGGCGCTACTCAGAGATGCTTCCGTCGAGCCGTTGGGTGTTGACCGAATTGCGTTCCTGAGTCCACTTCGTATGGGCTATGCTCCTGCTCCGCTGACTTTTGTATGCAACAAGTGTTCTCTGTTTAAGAGTTTCGAATCGGCCTCTGACCTGGCAAGAAACATAGATGCTCTCCGCAACACTAAATGCACTGCAAAGGACGCAAAGGGTTCATGCCAATGGCGCCAGCTCGACGTAATTTTTGTGCACTGGTCAGGTGACTGGATGCCGGCGACACCTGGGCGGTGGGAGTGGAATAGCCGCAAGAACGAAGCGTGGTTGTCCGGAGAGGTGTTGTCGCTCAGATTATTCCACTGCCTCTTTCTCAAGTTAATTTGCAGTCATTCAGTTGAGGTTTCCCGCATTGTTTTCCCCGGTGGAATACAGGTAGAAGCTGG
>JAPOQD010000063.1 GCA_026710905.1 Halieaceae bacterium | reverse complement strand
GAGCCTCCCGGAGACGCTGCCGGCACGAACATAGCCCGGCACGGCCAGAATCGGCTCAGGCCGTGTGGCCTCTGGATACAGATTGACCAAAAAATTGCAAACTCGCTCCTGAATCTGCACGGCTGCAGCACGAGTTGGCAAGGCGAAATACAGGCCGTCCACTCGCCGGGCCTCGTACATCTGCGCAAAGCGCCACAGGGCGGCTTCCGTCTTGCCGGATCCGGTTTCTGACTCGATGATGAGCAATTGCTCGGTAAGCGGGGTTCCGGCTACTGCCCGTTGAATGGCATTCGGTGGCGGTGACCCCGGTAGGCCAAACAGCTTGCTGAATTCAGGCACGCCATCAAAGTCGACCCACTGTTGACTTATATTTAGGCCGATGGAGTTGATGGCGTCCTCGGCTCTTTTTCTGGTCCTGTGGATGTAGTTGTCGTCGGGTGTATCGACGTACTTGAATCATGACTCGTTGGAACCAATCCAATCTGCGAGATTGCACAAGCCCAAGAAATGATGTTGGAACGAGGGGGCAGAGGGCAACGGGCATGCGTCGTGTCTGAATGCCTGCGGAAACCAGTGACGAATCAGTTGCCCCGCATGCTCTACAAACCGCTGCGGTTCGAGTTGTCCCAGAGGCTGCCATACGCGAGTATTTTTGTCTTTTGCAGGGTCGTTCAGTTGGAATGGACGACCGTGATGCGACAGGGAGGCCAGGAACAGACTACGGACAGTTTCTCCTTCTTTATCGTCCCATTTTTCAATCTCGTTCCATTGCAGTGCCTTCAAGAGCCATTTCGCTGTCTGTCTGTCCCTTTTGTATAACACTGGCGCCAAGTCTGCGATGTGACCCGTGGCAGGGATTCTGCCGCCGGTCGGCAGGTCTTCAACGTCCCATATTCGCGTCTGAAACCCCACGTTCACCTTGCCGATGTCGTGTAGTGCAGCGAAGACGCAAAGGCGGGCGCTGTTCGCTTCGCCCGGGTCGCCGCCCCCGCCGCTGCGAGCCAGGCGCCGGCGAATGGTAGGTTGCGCCAGCAGCGCTTCGAGGCAGGCACCAACGTCCGCCATATGGTGCTCCAAGAGATGGATCCGTTGCTTGTTGTCGCGGTCCGATTTTGCCCAGAAGTGCCGGGTGTAAGCTGGCGTTGTCATGTTTCGCCTTTGGGAGTGCCCGCGATATTAGGCCATCGAGACTGAGGAAGTTGTAGTATGAGCCGCATTGTAATGAAAATTACTAAGGTCCACATGTCGTTGCGCCTTTTTCGGGTTCAGATGTAAGTAGCATTCACTTATTTCATCCAAGGCGGCGATAATGTAATGCGACGGTGTGGAGAGAAGATGTTCAACTTTGCGAATGAACTGGCCCCCATTTCGACCTGACCACCTGGCATAGCTTTGGAGGCTTGAGGATATCCTCAACGACAGGCTTATGTCGGAAGACTATCAACGCGTCGAGATCATCACCGGAACGCCGCGCCGGCGCCGGTGGACTGCTGAAAGGAAACTACGCATTGTTGAAAAAAACCACCAGAGTGGCGAGAGCATCTCGGCAGTGGCACGCCGCCGGGGTGTAGCTGCCAACCTGTTGTATCGTTGGCGCCGACTGACTGCAGAGGGAGGTGTTGCTGCCTTGAGTGCTGACGAGGGTGTGGTG